>JALQVM010000052.1 GCA_023263685.1 Flavobacteriaceae bacterium
CAAGGAGAGAGCAACGCCTTTTGTTGAATTCATTCAAGATTCGGCATCCAACAAAGGAACGGGAGCTTGGGCTACCGCTGCAGCTACCCAATTGGGTTATCCAAATACGCTTATGGCGGCTGCGCTACATGCGCGTTATCTCTCTTTTTTTAAAAAACAACGCCAACAGTACGGCCAACGTTTTGGAGGTCCCAAAAGCTCGATTACGGTTTCGGCTGAACAACTTAAAAAAGCCTACGATCTCTCCCGATGGGTGAATCACCATCAAGGATTTGAAATGCTTCGGCTAGCAGCTACCCACTACAACTGGTCCCTCAACTTAAGTCAAGTAGCGGCCGTTTGGGCCGCGGGTTGCATTATAAAATCTGATCTTATGGATGCGTGTATTCCGCTTTTAGCAAATGAACCCAGCCTGCTCGACAGCAAGGAGTTTTCCCAGCTTATCACAGACAACAAAGAGGCTTGGAAACAAACCCTTCAGCAAGCAGTAGCTTATGAAATTCCAATTCCTTGTTTGCAAAGTGCGTGGTCGTATTTTGTTGGAATAAAAACGGAACACAGCAGTGCAAATATCATACAAGCACAGCGTGACTATTTTGGAGCCCACGGCTTTTTAAGAAATGACCGCGAGAGTGAAGATCTTCAACACGGACCCTGGTCCACTTAGTCTACCCTGCCCACGGGACGCACTTCAGAACCCTTAGTGCCGGTCAATCGGTCGCCTAAAACCAAGCGAACCGAATCCGCAATTTTAGAAATCTTCTCTACCCACTCCGGATGGGTAGTGGCAAGGTTTTCTTGTTCTTCAGGATCCTTACTCAAATCGTACAATTCTGCCGTTTGAATTTCATTCATTTCATAGGGAACTGGAAAGCCATCGTTTGTTCCTTTCCTTCCGTTTAAAGTGCGATAGGTATGCGGAACATACAGCTTCCAATCCTTGTGCCGAACCGCATGCAATTCGTTGGTGCGGTAGTAAAAGAACAAATTCTCGTGAGGGGATTGTACTGTTTTGCCTGTTAGTAGGGGAACAAGAGATTTGCCGTCAATTTTCTTAACAGGAGAATTACTCGCTGTAAGTTCAACTATTGTTGGGAGCCAATCGATACCCATGGCCGCGGCATCAATCCGCGTATTGGGTTTAATCGCCTTTGGAAAACGGACAATTCCAGGAACGCGATGTCCTCCTTCCCAATTGGTTCCTTTGCCTTCTCTAAAAATTCCAGGGGAACCCGAGTGCCCCCCATAGGAAAGCCAGGGTCCGTTGTCTGATGAAAAAACAACTAGGGTATTCTCGTCGAGGCCTTCTTCCTTAAGGGTGGAAAGAATTTGTCTTACACTCCAGTCGATTTCACTGATCACGTCACCGTAAAGACCCCGTGCTTGTGTTTGTTGAAATGCCTCAGAAGCAAAAAGGGGAACATGGGGTTGCGGGTGGGGTAGGTAGACAAAAAATGGGTTCTCTTTATTTTTTTTAATGAATGCAATGGCTTTTTCAGTCAAAGCGGCCGTAAGAAAGGTTTGATCTTCCAAAACGCGAAGGGGAGTTTCGTTTTCATACAAGGAAATGTCAGGAAAATTAAAGACGGTCCCTTGCTGGGGGTGTTTGGGCCACATATCATTAGAATAAAGAATGCCGTAAAACTCATCAAATCCGTGTTTTCTGGGGTGGAATTTTGGTGCATCTCCCAAATGCCATTTGCCAAAAATTCCCGTTGCATAGCCTCGCTCTTTGAGCAATTCTGCAAGGGTAGTTTCCTCTGGATTCAACCCTACTTCTGATCCTGGACTGTAGGCATTGTGAATACCGATCCGGTCTGGATAACAACCGGTCAGTATAGAAGCTCTAGAGGCAGAACATACCGGTTGAGTGGCATAGTACGAAGTAAAATAGGCCCCCTCCGCAGCCATCCGATCTAAATTGGGAGTATTGATGTCCTCTGCTCCATACACGCCCACATCTCCATAGCCCTGATCGTCGGTTAGGATAAAAACAACATTAGGGGGTTGTGGTTGCTCTGGCGAACTACACCCTACAACACCAAGGACACAGAAGATTATCAAAAACTGTTTCATCTTTATTGTTTTGCCAATGGGTTTCCTCCTACTGCGTTATTTTACTTCTTTTAAAGCATTTTGGATCAGTGTAGACAGATGGGTTTTGTGGGCTACTGAACCGACAGCTCCTTTGGGCTTTTGTGTCCACTCCTGAATTTGATTCAAATTATAAAGCGCCAGGGACTGAGCCAAGGTATTAAATCGGGAAGCTTTACTCCCTGAAACCATTTCAATGAGACGTTTTACATAGGTGAGTTGTAAATTCTGACGAAACGAGTTTACGTTCCCTTTGATATCGGCAGCGAAAAGTGCCTTGTTTAAGTCTGTCATAAACTGAGCTAATTTGTATTGATTGCCGTACAACTCTGAATCAACGATCCGTTGTAAAGTGTTGGGATGGAGCAAATGGGCAAGCACTCTAGATTGATAGCCTAAAACAAGCTCATGAATCTTTGGATCTTCAGGACCCGAGAAAAACTCAAACCCCCGTCTTTTCTTTGCGAGGTAATTGTACACCTCTTTGGGGGTACTGAATGCCTCTGGAGCAAAAATATAGGAACTCAATGCATTAAACGCTCTTTTTTGATCAGACAAACTGACGGGAGTGTAAGGCTGCTTGGCGTTTTTTTGGCCGTAAGCCGCTCGTTCTACATACACTCCTCCAATAAAACGAGACAAAATATCTCCTGCTCTGGCGGCTTGACTGTTCAATACATAAAAGGACCGTCTTAAGTCGTCATAAAACTCCCCTTCAATGCTGAACTGATTTTTTATTTCTTTTTTCAGTGTATTCACCAATTGGATTCGGTCGATGGAGTATTGTATTTGGTCGGAGGAAAGGTCACCGGTCATCACCCGAGGGTCGATTGCTTTTCCGGGGGAACGCATATCGTCCGCATCGTTACCAAAAATTAATTCCTTTTCGGTTGAGCGTTCTAAAAGAGCCTCTCGTTCGGCATCACTTTCAAAGGGTTGATATCCAAATTGAATCGCCCAAATGTCGTAAGGCCCAAGTGCAGTATCTGCGTATTGACCCTGTTTTTTTCGATCAGGATTGATGTTTAGCCCCGCATAATCCATCACAGATCCGGTCAAAGCCTTGCCTTCAATAAACGCTGCATCATACAATTCATCGGGGCTAAATAATTGACTTGCTTTCATATTGTGATTCAATCCTAAGGTATGCCCCACCTCATGCATGATCAAGGCCTTCATGCTTTCTTTTTTAACCTTTTCAAGTTCATAATCCGAAGCATTCATAATTTGGAGAAACGTTTGCCCAAACAAGAGATTTTCGTGCATTAAACTTCCTAACGAACAATACAATGGCGACGCCTCGATCTCTTTATTCAATTGAACCTCTTCGTCGGTTTCTAAATTCATGGCTTCCGTAGGATCGACAAACAACTTGTCGTAAAATACTCTGTTGGTAAAGTGTACAAACTCTAACATGATGTCTGCGCCAATAATTTCACCCGTTTTTGGATTTTTCATGCTGGGCCCATAGCCTCCAAATGGGGGTGTTGGTGAAGACGTCCATCGCAAAACATTGTAGCGAATGTCACCCGCATCCCAATCTGCATCGTCGGGCTGAATTTTAACCGCTATCGCATTTTTAAAACCGGCTTTTTCAAAAGCTTCATTCCACGCAAGTACTCCTTCGGCAATCGTTTCACGCCATGCTATAGGAGTAGAGTTTTCAATCCACCAGGTGATCGGTTTTACGGGTTCTGAAAGGGCCTGGTCGGGATTTTTCTTCTGCAGTTTCCAGCGGTTGATCATGTCCCGATAATTGGTAGTGGTGGTGGCTGTTTGATCATTCACTTGTGTGATAAAAAACCCCACCCTTGGGTCGTCCATTCTTACTTCATAATCTTCATCGGGCATTTTTAAAAAGCTGTGAAAGACCTTGATAGATACATTTCTACCGTCCGTAACTGCCTCAGATCCCCCATTTCTTACACTCGGATTTTTAAATACATACTCTGTTTTGATATTGGTGTTTTCTGGATAATTTTTAATCTGTTCAATTTTAGACTTATTCTTATCAAAAGAGCCTAAACTAAAAGCATTTGGAGGGGCATTGGGTCCTTTGGGTTGTTTTACCCGAGTCAGGGTTTCAGATAAAAAAAGGTCGTTTGCATCGATCAGATACAGCCCGTTTTCCTTGTCGTGAGCTACTATTTTACTGCTTGTGATAAGCGCATCTGAAATGTTGGCGTCTTTTGACTTGGAAAGTGGATTCGAGGGATCAAAATAATAGTTTGTATTGGGCGCTGTAATTTCAATTTTATCAAAGTACTTTTTTATTTTAAAAACGGTAGAGCCCCTGTAAGAACCTCTAAAACTTCCCGCTTCGAGTATCCCGTCTGCAATTTGTGAAAAATAAATAAACTCTTTTTGAAACTGCGATTCCTTGACCGCCATTTTGACTTCTGCAGTAACGGTATCTTGATAGATGGTGAAAAGGCCATCCATTTTCCGACTCGATTTTGTCAGTTCTTCAATTGTTTTTTCTTTCTTTTCATCTTTGTCTTTTTGGGCGTCTTTTTGGGCAAAGCTCATTCCACAAAAAAACAGGGCGAGGGCAGCAGTTTTTAGTTTCATTTAAATTTTTTTTATTTGTAAAAGGTACACCATTCTAGTATAGCAATGGGAAACTGTTTTTGTTTTTAAAAATACAAAAAGAAAAAGATCTGAATTCTAGCTCGTTTGCCCGGTTTAATCAAGCAATAAAGCTGCGGTGGCCTCTCCAATTTTACTGCCAATTGCAATGCCCATCCCCCCTAAACGAACGCCCACAGCCACATGGGGATTTATCCTTTCTATTATTGGATTTTTAGTCTTTCCGAAGGCCATAATCCCGGACCATTCCATCGCAATACTAAAGTCTTGATCGGGAAGAATACGTTGCCGTAAATCTTCGACCAACTGTTGTTTGATTTTAGGGTTGATGCCAAATTCCGTAGTCGTCTCGCCCTCAAAATCCAACTCTCTACCTCCCCCAAAAAGGATGCGGTTTTCTACATTTCTAAAATAGTAGTAGCCTTTGTTGTAATGGAAGGCGCCTCTGATTTGTAAATCGGCTATCGGATGGGTTAGTAGAACCATGCCTCGCCCGGGATTCAGCTCGAGCTTGGGGAACAATTGTTTGGAAAAGGCATTGGTGCAAACGGCTAATTTACGAGTGCTCAATTCTGTAGAATCGTGGGTCAGTTTCACTGTGATTTTGGGCTTTGAACTAGAAAGGTCAAACCCTTCGACCTCCGTGAGTGTCATATAATCAATCCCTGCGCTTGTAACTTTTGCTCTGAGCGCACGCATCATTTTTCCGGTATGCAGTTGACCCTCAAATGGATTTTCAATCAGATGATACACTTGCTTTTTACTGAATCCAAAGCTTTCTATTTTAGCATTGTTTTGTTGGAAAACTGCTTGTCCAAACAGAGGGGTAAGCAGGGTATTAATTGCATCCATTTTTTCAATTGCCGAGGGTGCTGCTTCAAAAAACAATTCATACCCTCCTAAGGGTTCAAATCCAATCTCCTTTTCGCCTAGGGTAGCTTTTAAAAGGCGGAGTCCTTCCCATCGCAACCGCACCAAATCCACTACCGCCTGGGGGGTCATCTGTTGGGTATCTTCAATCAATTCAGATAAGGAACCAAAACACGCAAAACCTGCATTTTTGGTACTTGCTCCGTTAGAAAACAAGCCTCGTTCTAAAATGGCTATGCGGGCTTTAGGATGGTGTTTTCTGTAAGACAAGGCACAAAACATTCCGGTGATTCCTCCACCCAAAACCACTAAGTCATAGTCTAACAGTGCCGATTGTTCCCAATAGCTCAACACCTTTTAAAGTTTAAAAATTTGTTCCATTAACACCCATTTTTCTCCGGGTTTGGCATTGGGTAAGGCTTGTTGATACTTGGACATCAGTGTTTCCCATTCTTGCACTTTGGGATTGCTTTTGTCCAGTGCCGCTTTGGCCTCTAAAGAAAAATCTGGGTGGGTTTCCATGATCATAAACAATCGATTGGAAACGCGATAAATTTCCATACACTCAACCCCTGTGCTTTTGATTTGTTGCAGAATTTCTGGCCATACCTTTTGATGATGCTTGATGTAGGCATCCATTAAATGCGGTTCTTCTTTTAGGTCCAGGGCAAAACAATATTTTTTTCGCTGAGCAGCCATCTTAATTGGATGGGTTTAGGTTTCTATAACCAAACAGGATGACTACAAGGAAAGAGATCAAGGGTAACACAAATGAAAAGTTTACCTCAGCTACTCCAAGAATTAAAACATCATTGTAACCCGGTCCTCCAATATCTAAAATCATCCCCTGTAGGATAGGCATAAAGGCACCACCTACTATAGCCATTACTAAAAAAGCTGAGGCGGGTTTGGCATCTTCTCCCAAACCTTGCAACGCAATTCCATAAATGGTGGGAAACATTAAGGACATGCAGAAAGAGTTCAGAACCAAGGCGTATAAGCCCCCCATTCCAGGAATAAATATCGTGCCTAAACAACAGGCCACACAGAGCATTCCAAGATACATGATCAATCTTCCGGGATTGATAAACTTGAGTACATAAGTAAATATAAAGCGCCCCATTAAAAAGAGTGTCAAGGCCGCATAAGCATAGTTGACCGCATTTTGATTGTTGATCCCCAAATTTTCAGCATACTGATAAATATAGGTCCAGCACATAATTTGTGCACCCACATAAAACAATTGAGCAATTACCCCCCCTACAAAATGTTCCTTTTTATAGATTCTTTTGATGGAGGCCCACATGTTTGAACTCGTTTTACTTTTTTTATCCTCAGGCATTTTCACAAAAACAATAAGGACCAAAAGTAATAGCACAAAAATCCCTAGGGCAACGTAGGGATTTCGAATCAACTCCAGATCGCCAGTTTTTACAGCCGCCTTGGCTGATCCGGAGAGGGTCTCGTAGATTCCCTTTCCTTGGGCATCGACATCATCCGATTGGAGGGAACCTAAAATAAAGGTTTGGGCTACGAGTAATCCCGTAAGCGCCCCGAGAGGATTAAAGGCTTGGGCAAGATTCAATCGTTGGGTAGCTGTGGCTTCATCCCCCATAGAAAGAATAAAAGGATTTGCCGTAGTTTCCAAAAAAGCCAATCCAAAGGTTAAGATGTACAATGCCGTTAGAAAAAAGGCGTAATTTTCTAAAGCTGCTGCCGGAAAAAACAAGAGGGCACCCGTAGCATAGAGTCCTAAGCCAACTATAATTCCAAGCTTATAGGAGTACTTTTTGACCACATAGGCTGCCGGCAAAGCCATGGTAAAGTAGCCTCCATAAAATGCAGCTTGTACCCACGACGCTTGCGTATTGTTCAATTCTAAAATCTTTTTGAAAGCGGAAACCATGGGGTTGGTGATGTCATTTGCAAAACCCCAAAGCGCAAATAATGAAGTGATAAGAATAAAAGGAACTACCAATTCTTTTGGGACAACTGCGACTTTATTTTTTGAATTCATAAGGCGTGTTTATAACGATCGATCTAAGTGGGTATAGCCTCCATCTACATACAACAATTGGCCCGTTGTATGGCTGGATTGTTGAGACAGTAAAAAGGCTACCGTATTGCCAATTTCTTGGGGTGTGGTCATTCTGTTTTCCAAGGGTATCTTTTTTTCTATCATTTTGAGTTTTTGTTCCGGATCCGGAAAGGTCTGAATCCATTTTTCGTACAGGGGTGTATAGGATTCTGCTACGATGACCGCATTCACCCGAATCGAGTAGGGCAGTAATTCTACAGCCCATTCTCGGGTAAGGGCATTTCTGCCCCCGTTTGCGGCGGCATAGCCGGAGGTTCCCCCTTGACCTGTTACTGCTGTTTTTGAACCGATATTGACTATCGCCCCTTTGGATTTTTTGAGGGCGGGCAAACAATAATGCGCCATCATAAAATAATGCGTCAGGTTTTTATGTAAGGAGCGTGTAAAGGTCTCAAAATT
Source organism: Flavobacteriaceae bacterium (assembly GCA_023263685.1). Classification (GTDB taxonomy): domain Bacteria; phylum Bacteroidota; class Bacteroidia; order Flavobacteriales; family Flavobacteriaceae; genus MS024-2A. The sequence goes on from JALQVM010000052.1 coordinate 8,051, forward strand.
TCCCTCGGATAAACTCACGCCGTCGTTCACTCCGGCGTTGTTTACCAATCCATCGATTTGACCGTAGCGATCTAGCACTTCTTGGACCGCATTTTTACAGGCCGTTGGCTCGGTAAGTTCGGCATAGGCAAAACCCACCTTTCCTCCAGCTGCTTGAAGGGTCTGTACCGCCTTTGGAATGGTTTCTTTATTTCTCCCGATGATGACCACTTGGGCTTCCTCTTTTATCAATTGTTCACAGATTCCGTAACCAATTCCTTTCGAACCACCGGTCACTACTATGACTTTATCTTTTAATTGTAAATCCATCGGTTTTATGCTGTGAGTTGATAAATTCGAGCTGCATTTTCCCCAAACAGTTTGGCTTTGGTTTGGTCTGAAAAATCTCGGGAGTAATTTGAAATTAAAGCAACCACCTCATCATAGGATCCTGCCAACAAACACACCGGCCAATCGGATCCAAACAAGACCCTGTCCTCACCAAATGCATTAAAAACTATATCGATATAAGGCGTAATTTCTTCGGGTTTCCAATGGTTTAAATCCGCTTCGGTGATCAAGCCTGAAATTTTGCAAGCTACATTAGGCGCTTGGGCCAACTCCTGAATCAAATCTTGCCAGGGATGAAAACGTTGATTTTTTATTTCTGGTTTTGCACTATGATCTAGGATAAATTGTTGGGTGGGAAAACGATTTACCAAAGCTATGGCGGCTTTCAATTGATTGGGAAAAATCAAAATATCGTAGGTGAGCTGGAATGAACTTAATTTTTGGATTCCTTCTTGAAAGTCAGCATTCAAAAGAAACGTTTCTTTTTCTGCCTGAACAATATGCCTTACTCCTTTGAAATAGGGATTTTTCGAATAATGTGCCAAACGTTCTTCCACATTTTCTGCACGGAGGTCTACCCAACCTACAACTCCTTTGATAAAAGAATACTGGTCCGCTAGGTCAAGTAAAAATTCGGTTTCTGCTTCCGATTGGTCTGCTTGAACAGCGATACAACCCCCTAGGTTGTTTTGTGTTAAATGAGGCTCTAAATCCCGTGGGGAAAAATCCTTTTTGAGGGCTCCCATGGAATTGTCTATCCACGTGTCTCGTTGGGGAATATAGTTCCAAAAGTGCTGATGTGAATCAATTTTCATCCTTAGCCCGTATATGCAACAACCTTTTGTTTCGCGATGCCCAAGCCTTCTATTCCCAATTCTATTTCATCTCCCGGAACGAGGTATTTGGGAGGGTTTAATCCCAATCCTACTCCAAAGGGTGTACCTGTAGAAATTATATCACCCGGCAGTAAGGTCATGAATTGGCTGATATGACTGATTACTTCTTGTACGTTAAAAATAAAATCTTCGGTACTGCTGTTTTGCATGGTTTTCCCGTTTAATTTAAGCCATAAATTCAATTTGTTTGGATTGTCAATTTCATCTGCTGTTGCTATAAAAGGGCCCAAAGGGGCAAACGTATCACAGCTTTTTCCTTTGACCCACTGTCCCGATCGCTCGATTTGAAATTCGCGCTCACTTACATCGTTATGGAGCACATAACCGGCAACATGTTGCAGGGCGTCTGCTTCGCTCACATAAGCTGCTTTGGCTCCAATCACAATTGCTAGTTCCACTTCCCAATCCGTTTTGACACTTCCTTTGGGAATGATGATGTTGTCGTTAGGACCAACAATGGCAGAGGTGGCTTTAAAAAATAAAACAGGTTCTTTAGGGGGTTCCATTCCGCTTTCTGCGGCATGTTTGGCATAGTTTAAACCTACACAAACGATTTTAGAGGGTCTGGCCAGTGGAGCCCCTAATCGAATGTTTGGGTCAATGCTAGGACAGTGTGCTTGATTGTCGACCAGCCAAGAGGCTAGGGCTGGAATACCTCCTGAGCCGAAAAATTCTTCGTTGTAGTCGCTTACAAAATCACTTACGTCTATTCGCGTACCGTCTTCAAGTTGTACTCCAGGTTTTTCGTTTCCAATCGTACCAAAGCGTATCAGTTTCATATATTATTTACCGTTTAGTTTTATAAATCCTCCATCTATGGGATAATCGGTTCCTGTGATGAATCCTGCATCGTCAGAACTCAAATACAAGGCTAGAGAGGCGATTTCCTCTGGAGTTCCCATTCTTCCGATGGGTTGTGTTTTGGACAGTTTCTCAAACATTTCTTTTTCTTGACCCGGGTAATTTTTAGAGATAAACCCATCGACAAATGGGGTATGAACTCGTGCAGGTGAGATCGAATTACAACGAATGTTATCCGCTAAAAAATCTTTAGCAATAGAATAGGTCATGGCTAAAACGGCCCCTTTGGTCATCGAATAGGCGAAGCGGTCGTTTATTCCAATGGATCCTGCTATTGAGGCCATGTTTAGGATTACGCCCTTGCCTTGCTTTTTCATCGAAGGGATACAGGCTTTAGTACAGTGAAAAACCCCTTTTACATTCACCTGAAACAAGCGGTCAAAATCGGCTTCTTCGGTGGATTCGGCAGTACCTATGTGAGCAACTCCTGCATTGTTTACCAATATATCAACGGAACCCTCAGAAGCAATGGTTTGTACTAAAGTGTTGACTTGATCAAACCGAGTAACGTCTACAGTGTGAGCCGTGGCTGTATGTCCAAGGGCTTGAATTTCGCCTACGGTCTCCGCTGCTGCCTGAGTGTCCCTTTCAAAAACATGGACGTTAGCGCCGTGGATTGCAAAGGTTGTAGCGATTGCTTTTCCAATTCCACTTCCTCCGCCCGTGATGAGGGCTGTTTTTCCTTTCAGACTGAAGTTTGCCATACTGATCGTACCCCTTTAGAAGATTCTTTAACTCTAAAAATACACAATTGAATGACTTTTTCGACCTTTTCGAAAAAATAAAAGGATAAGTCCAGCCAACCATAGCCTTGTTATCCTTTTAAAAAAGTAGGGTGTGAGGCCCTACCTTGCGAAGGTAAAAAATAAAACCTCAATCCCCTCTTGCTTGAACCCTTTTATTTGTAAAGAAAGAGCCAACGGAATTTGTTACCTTGAGCTTTATAATTTAAGTAGATGCATTTTGGTTTATTTTTAATTTTACTGCTTATGTCACAAGGCTATGAATCCCAACCCTTTACTGTCGTTCAAAAATACGAGAACTTTGAAGTCAGATTCTATCCCTCAGTTGCGATGGTAGAGACCGAAAGTAGTCCTGGGTCCACACAAAATTTTAGAAAATTATTTCAATACCTCTCCGGAGCAAATGAAACCCGCCTTAAAATTGCGATGACCACCCCTGTGCACATGGAACAAACGGAGGGTAAAGAAAAGATGGCTTTTGTGTTGCCTCGCAATTTAGAACAGCCTCCAAATCCTCAAAACGAAAGCCTTAAAATTATCCAGTCCAAGGAAGGCTATTTTGCCGCAATACCCTTCGGGGGTTATTCCAACCCCTCCAAGGTGCAGTATTATACCCAATTGCTTTTACAGGCATTGAATAAAAACAACATCCGGCCCATAGGGAATGCTGTTCAACTGGGCTACAATTCGCCCTATAAATTCTTTAATCGGCAGAATGAAATCATCATAGCAGTGGCCTATTAATTGCTTTGTTCACGCCTAGGGTTTGGAATGAGGAAAGGTCTGCTTAGCAACCACAGGGTAAAGCCGGCCGATCAAAAAGAAATCCATTTGGTGTCTTTTTATAACGGCCTTGAATAAAGAAAAAAGGGGGATCGGGAGCTTGCCCTATTCAACTTTCACATGAAAGGCTAAGAGGACATTTTCCCAACCTAAGGAAATGGTCCCTTCCGTATCACTGATCCTCTCCACCTTGTATATTAGACTTTCAATTTTTTGGTCTAGGTACTCTGGCTTTATTTTAAAACGCAATACATCCTCTTTTGCGTCGTACTCATCTTTACCGTGTTGGTCCCAATTGGAATTGAATATGACAGTCCATTCGTCTTTAGAC
>JALQVM010000053.1 GCA_023263685.1 Flavobacteriaceae bacterium
TTATAACAATGGCGAGTATCAAACAATTAAAAAAAGACATCAACAACGAGATTGGTGCGATCATAGAAGATATTTATCTATGGGAATTATCGAATCCTACTGCAGATTTGTCTAAAAGTGAACAATTGATCGATGAGGCGATTCAAGCCTTTGATGAATTAATTGAAAAAATCAACGCCGTTGAAACTAAAGAGAATTTAAAGCAGCAGTTCAAGAGTATTAAGGAGGAGAAAAAGAAACTGATTCAAGGCTTGTTAAAAAAGTCAGCCAGTCTTTAATTCTCAGGAGTAGCTCTCCGTTGCTCCAAGTAGTTTATAAATTCCTTTCCGTATTTTGAATCCCTTACCTGTGGGGTCATTTTTACCGCTATAGAATCCAATAGCGCTAATTTTGCATCATAAACTTGGGTGAGTGCTAAGTAAGGAGCTATATTTTTGTCCGTATTGTTTGCTGCAAAATTGATTGTATACAAATACCTTCTTTTGAGTAGGTTGTTTATTTTTTTCTGTATGGAATCTGCACGCTCCGTGTTTTGAGCCATTTGAGCTTTATAGAAATCTTCCATCAATTCCAAGTTTTGATCGTTGAACTTTCTGCTAAAGGCAATGTATTCCTGAAGCAGTTCCTGGTTTTTTGAACCCGTGATTTGAGCGCTGCTTTCAAAGGTTTTAAGCAAGGTGTTGATTTCGATCTCACCCTTTTCACCAAAAAACAATATACGGTCGTTCAAGCTATCCCCATCTTCTTTGTCTAGGTAGAGGTAGAAAACCTCATCAGTTTCTATCGGAGTTTGAAATAAGAAATTAGGAGTACCATTGACCGTGGTAGAATCTACACTGACCAATAGGGTATCTTGCATTTTCTGAAGATATAAGGTTCCTTTTCGTAGCCCTACCACGCTTCCTTTAACCGTCATTAATGAATCATTTTGAGTTGTTTTTGAAGGTTGGCAGTTGAAAAAAAGCAAGCAAAAACTCAAAACCAGCGGGTGCGTATAACGTAACGATATCATATTCAAATATTTAACCAATAAGTAAATTTGAGGTTAAAACTACGATATCTTGGTGAAAAATTGTCTGTACTGATGTAATTATCATTGTAAACTAGAAATAAGTCAGACAGCGGAGCAAAGCGCCACTGCAGTCTTGAATTGACCCCTAAATTCTCTCCTTGAGAATTGTATTGTACAAATGTGGTCCAAAAAAGGGTTTTACTAAAGGTAAAATCAAGCTTCGGACTGATGAGCCAAATGTTTTTTGATGGATAAGGGTCGGGCAACTTGATGGCATTAAAATTCAAAATCATACTGGCGTTGAATATGGGTTGTTTTCTCCAGCTGAGTTCATTTTCAGCGGAAAATTTGGTTCCATTATAAAAGCTGCCGTATTTGATTTCTGTGTTAAAGTTAAAGGCTTTTCGTTGGTCTGAACGATAAGAAATTTCGTATTCAGAAAAACTGTAAGAGGAGTTGGCGGGAAGGGGAGTAGCCCCCTCGCTTCGGGTAGGGTCAAAGTCACTGATTAAATATTCGTAGCGATGGGTGTATCGAACGTTTAAACTGGTACTGTTTAAAAAGCTTTTCCGTATGGATGAGAAGAACCAGCGGTCGGTAAGCAGGTAATCCAATGCTGGGTTAAATATTAAAAAACTACGTTGTGCAAATTCGTATTGATTGACCTTGGGGTTTTTGGGATAAATCCTGTAGGTATAGGCTGGACTTACTTTTAAAAATCCCGTTCGTCTAAAAAAACCAAGGTCGGATCGGAAGTCTTCTCCACCGTGTATCACTTCCATAGAAGCACGATGTCTTAATGTATTGCGTTCTAGGTTCATACCGGCAATGACATCGTCATCTGTAAGCCCTTCAGTATAGGATTTGTGTAAAAATGCCCTACCCACCCATTTGCTGTCGGGAGAGGCCAGGTTGTATTCAATCCCTGTGACACTATTGCTTCGCTCTTCTTCACTGATAAAATCGTACTCATCGGTTGTTCTTCGATCTATAAAAAAGAAACTCACATTGGAACGGTCAAAGACTTTTTGACGAAGGGTAAAAACGGTATTTAAATTGGACGGAATTTCATTTTTTTCATCGGCCTCGGTAAGGATATTTAAAAATCCAATTCTCAGGTTGGAATTGAGTTTTCCACTCAAGCGGCCTCCGGCCACAATTTTATTTTCTATGGTATTTCCATCCAAATCTTTGGCTACTCCAATGCGACGAGAAAAGAAAGGGATCACATCGCGATTGGCTCCAAAGTCTTTAAAAAGATCGTCATTTTGGGTAAAAAACTGGCGTTTTTCGGGTAGAGAGATAGCAAAGCGAGTCAGGTTGACCACTTGGTCGTCGACTTCTACTTGAGAGAAATCCGGGTTAAAGGTCAAGTCTAAATTCAACGCATTTCCAATGGGAATTTTAGCATCTCCACCTACACCAGCACTAGTTTTTTTATCCTGATTTGAAAAATCTTGATAGGTCACCCCGGTTAAATAAGGAATAACTGAGATGGGATTTCGAGCTTTTTTAAGCGGTTTTTCAAAAACCATTTTGCCCATGAAAGCAAGGTTTCCAATGAGCTGGTTTTGGGGGGTTCTGATCCAAATACTATGTTCGTTTCCTTGGGTGTTTCGTCTGTAGATGTTAAATCGCCAAGAGGGATTTTTATTGTCGTAAAAAAGGGAGTTAAACGGAATTTTAAACTCCGCAGTATACTGAGTCTCTTCAATTTTAGTTTCTACATTCCATTTGGTATCCCAAGCGTAGTTTCTACTGGTTCTGTAATCTTGATTTCCTCCGGAAATCAATCCGTCAGCTTTGATTCCTAAGGGATTGGTTGCAAAAGAAAACGCATTGGTCGCATCGCTAAAAGTGTCAAAAAGTAAGGTCAAATAATCCACTCCGAAGGTGCTAAAGTCCCGTTTTAAGTTAGGGGTTGTAAAATTGGTTCCGTCTATAGCAGCCTCTACGAGAAGATAGAGGTTTTGCTCGTCACGAATAATTTTAAATCGGGTTTGCTTTTTAGCCTGAAGCGAGTCTGAAGGCCGCCACATCCAAAAGTTAGAAGTCCAGGTGGCTTTTTCCCATTGGATTTCATCTCCACTTCCATCAATCTTGATAATACCTTCTATGGAGGGGACAAGCACCTCCTCTTCATTGACTTGACTTAAAAGGGCATTAGGAATCAATAAGGCCCAAATCGTACTAAGGACAGCAATTTTTAGAGTTTTCAATGTGAATTTTTTCAGGCCAAAATTAGTCATTCTTCATTTGACATAAGTTCTACCAGAGGGTTTAATTTTCAATCCTTCTTTTTGATCCCTTTTTCACTTACTTCAATTTCCTGGAATAGTTTCGATTTTGAGTTCAGCTAGGTAAGAGGTTAAATGATTTTACGAAAGGTGAGGTTGATTCTAGCTTGTAGGGGTTGAGCCGTCTTGGGTAACTGATGAAGCCATTTTTCTTGGGTATCTCCCTCCATCAAAAGTAAACTCCCTGAATGCAGTAGGAGTTTAAGTCGTGCATCTTTAAGGTTTCGGTGTTTGAGGTGAAAGTATCGTTCCGCTCCAAAACTAACGGAGGCAATCGTTGGACTTTTACCCAATTCCTTTTCGTTGTCTGCATGCCATCCGTTACTGTCCTTGCCGTCTCGATAAAGGTTGAGCAGTACCGAGGTATATTCCACGTTAGAAACCCTACGGATGCGTTGGTAAATTTCGTTTAATTCCTCCGTCATTTTATTGGGGTGCATGCTTATACCCGAATAGCGATAGGGTTTGGTATTGTTTGCATGGAGCGCGGTAAGTCTCGGTTGATCATACGTTTTGCCAAATACAGTAATGGGATCTTGCCGCCAGGGGATTGTTTCTTTGAGAAGGGAGAAATAAGTGATGGCTTCATCGGGACTAAAAAAATGCTTAAAGTACCGGAGCCGAGCATCAGGAAGGTCTAGCGGAGTACCGTCAGGAGGAAGTTGAACAAGTTGCATAGCCGTGAAGGTATAAAAAAAACCGCCCAGCGTGGGCGGTTGGAATCTTACTTAATCATCTCGACGCTGCGTTGTATAAATTGCGTTAGTGCTTCGCCTTTCAACTGGTTTTGGGAAAGTTTGGCTAAGTCTAAAGCCTGAAGAATCAGGCGCTCCCGTTTTTTTGCGGTTTTCGTTTGGAGAATTTGACCGACCAGTTCGTGATTGGTGTTAACTACCAAATTAAACATGTCGGGCAGGTTGCCCATCATACCGCCGCCTCCTGTTTGTTGCATTTCTTTCATACGACGCATAAACTCGGGTTGGGTCAAAACAAAGGGTAAACTTTTGCTGTCCATGGCCTCCAGTTGAACGGTATACCCGCTTTGGGTTACCACAGATTCAATCATGGGTTTCAGCGTTTCCTTTTCTTCATCGGATAATTTAGAAACGGTACTTTCCTCTTTTTTGATTAAGTTTTCCAAAGTATCTCCGTCTACCCGGGCAAAACTGATCTTGTCATTATTCCCTTCCAATTTTTGGATCAAATGACCGATGATGGGGGAATCCAAAAGCAAGACTTTATAGCCCTTATTTTTGGCTTGTTCGATGTAACTGTGTTGTTCCTCTTTATTTGAAGCGTAAAGAATGACCAATTTGTCATCCTTATCCGTATGCAGGTCCTTTAGAGCTTCTGTAAGTTCTTCAAAAGTAAAGTATGCTCCCTCTGTGGTTGGATATAAGGCAAATTTTTCTGCTTTTTCAAAAAACTTGTCCTCGCTTAACATCCCGTATTCGATAACCACTTTAATGTCATTCCATTTTTCTTCAAATCCCTTACGGTCTTGTTTGAATAGGCTGTTGAGTTTGTCCGCAACTTTTCGAGTAATGTAATTGCTTATTTTTTTTACTGCCCCATCGGCCTGTAAGTAACTTCTGGAAACATTCAAAGGAATATCCGGCGAGTCAATAACTCCCCGTAAAAGGGTTAGGAATTCGGGGACAATTCCCTCCACATTATCCGTAACAAACACTTGATTTTGGTACAATTGAATCCGATCCTTTTGAATGTTGAGGTCGTTGTTCAGTTTTGGGAAATACAGTATCCCTGTTAAGTTAAACGGATAATCAACATTTAAATGGATGTTAAAGAGCGGTTCTTCAAATTGCATGGGATAGAGTTCTCTGTAAAAACTCTTGTAATCCTCCTCTTTCAGATCAGCAGGTTTTTTTGTCCAAGCCGGGTTGGGGTTGTTGATGATATTGTCAACTGTAACGGTCTCAGGTTTTGCATCTTCTGCTGCTCCTTCCGGAAGCGGTAGGGTTTCCTCTTTAGTGCCAAACTTGATCGGTACAGGCATGAATTTGTTGTATTTAGACAACAATTCTTTGATTCGAGATTCTTCCAAAAATTCCTTTGAATCTTTGTCGATATGAAGAATGATTTCAGTACCCCGTTCTTTTTTATCTGCTTTTACTAAAGTGTATTCTGGTGATCCATCACATGACCAATGGGCTGCGGCCTCTTTTTTGAACGATTTGGTGATGATTTCTACCTTTTCTGCAACCATAAATGCAGAATAAAAGCCAAGACCAAAATGACCAATAATACCGCTGTCTTTCGCAGTATCTTTGTATTGTTCTAAAAACTCCTCCGCTCCAGAAAACGCAACTTCATTGATGTATTTTTGAACTTCATCATAGGTCATTCCAATCCCTTTGTCAATGATGTGAAGTTTTTTCCCTTTTTTGTCCACTTTAATCTCAATTTGAAGATCGCCCAAATCGCCTTTCACTTCCCCTAGACTGCTCAAGTGAGAGAGTTTGGTAGTGGCATCCGTAGCGTTTGAAATGAGTTCTCGTAAGAAGATTTCATGGTCGCTGTATAAAAACTTTTTGATTAGCGGGAAAATATTTTCTACCGCTACATTAATTTTTCCTTTACTCATTTGAATTTAAATTTGACACTGTACTTTCAAAAAAAATACCAGAATCAAAAGAGTGACAAGATGACATTGTTAAGTTAAAAGATATCCGTGTTTAGGTATTTGCTAAAAATAATAAACAAGCTATATTTGTATGAATTCTACGCCTATGAAAAAATCTACAGTTAGCATGCGAAACAAAATCTATGAATACTACACCCAGACCGTACTAGAGCAGGAAATGGAACCGAAATCGGTCTATCGATTCTGTAAAGAACTCAAGATAGAGGAGGCCGATTTTTATGCCCATTTTGCTTCTTTAGAACACCTCCGAGGTCAACTGTTTTGTCAGTTTTTTGACAATGCAATCTCTTTAATTGAAAAGGAAAAAGGATATGTTTCTAAATCCCCCCAAGAAAAGTTATTGTCCTTTTATTACACCTTTTTTGAAGTGCTCTTGCTCAACCGAAGTTATGTGCTTTTTGCGTTGCGTTCAGACAAAAATCCATTGGATAAATTAGCTACCCTAAGCGCATTTCGAAACGACTTTAAGCAATTTGTAAAAGTTTTGATACAAGATGGGAACGCCCTCAAACCCACCAAATTCAGTCAACATCCAGAAGGTCTATTTTCTGAAGGAGCTTGGATTCAGCTGGCTTTTTTACTGAAATTTTGGATGGAAGATACCTCTCCTGGTTTTGAAAAAACAGATATGGCTATTGAGAAATCTGTACGTACTGTTTTTGAGGTATTGGATGCCACCCCCTTAGAAAGCGTACTAGATTTTGGAAAATTTCTTTGGAAGGAAAAATTTAACAAGGCCTAATTGAAAACGTTAGATTCTATTCCCACAAAAAAAATAGAACGAGCCACCAAGCTTGTGGCTACTGGAGCTAAAATTGGGGGAAACTACCTCCGCTATTACAGCGAAAAGCTGTGGACGGGCACTGAGGATAAATCCAAATTGGATGCAAACAACGCCAAAGACATTTACGATGGCCTCAAAGAGCTCAAGGGGAGTGCCTTAAAAGTAGCACAGATGCTGAGCATGGAAAAAAACCTGTTGCCGCAAGCCTATGTGGAACAGTTTGGGTTAGCTCAATTTTCAGTTCCGCCCTTATCCGCCGCTCTGGTAAAAAAAACCATTCGTCAGTATTTAGGAAATGATCCCGAAGTGCTTTTCGATTCTTTTTCATACGAGTCTGAAAATGCAGCAAGTATCGGTCAGGTGCACCGTGCGGAAAAAGAAGGTAAAAAACTGGCCCTTAAAATTCAATATCCCGGAGTTTCTAACAGCATCAGTTCCGATTTGTCTATAGTTAAACCCATTGCCCTGCGGATGTTTAATCTTAAGGGTAAAGACACGGATCGTTATTTCAAAGAGGTTGAAGAAAAACTGCTGGAGGAAACCGATTACCTAGCCGAATTAAAACACAGCCAGTATATTTCAGAAGCCTCTAATCATATACCTAACCTCTGTTTTCCCAATTACTATTCAAAATGGACGACACCGAGAACCTTGGCCATGGACTGGATGGAAGGAGTTCACCTTTCCGAATATACCGCTTTAAATCCATCCCAGACAAAGAGAAATCAATTGGGTCAAACCCTTTGGGACTTTTATATGTTTCAGATCCATGGATTAAAACAAGTACAGGCTGATCCACATCCCGGAAATTTTCTTGTGAATACACAAGATCAGCTTATCGCCATTGACTTTGGGTGCATCAAAGCCATACCTGATTCGTTTTACATGCCTTATTTTGAATTGTCCAAAAAACAAAATATAGAAAACAAAGCAGTTTTTGATGGGCTTTTGCAAGAGTTGGAAATTATATTGCCTACAGATACAGTCGAAGAACAGCGTTATTTTACTTCGCTGTTTCAGAAAATGATGCGTTTGTTTACGCTTCCTTTTCACGAGGCTAGGTTTGATTTTGCAAACCCTCAATTTTGGAAAGACATCACTGCACTTTCCAAAACGTTCGCTGAAGATGAGCAATTAAGGCAAATGAATGGAAACCGAGGTTCCAAGCATTTTATTTACATGAATCGTACATTTTTTGGACTGTATCACCTGCTTCATGATTTACAAGCAACCATCAAAACAGAGGATTTCAAAAAATACCTCAAGGAGTAGTTTTTTGTTGAGTAGAAATCAGTAAATTCAAGGAAACAAAAAAATATGTTCAATTCCAAGATCATAGGTTTGGGGAAATACCTTCCTGAAAATGTAGTCACCAATGCCGACTTAGAAAAAATTATGGATACCTCTGATGCGTGGATTCAAGAACGCACCGGCATCCAAGAGCGCAGACATATCGTCAAAGGAGATGGAAACAGCACCTCAGTCATGGGCGTAAAGGCTGCTAAAATTGCCATCGAAAGAGCAGGCTTAGAGCCTAAGGATATTGACTTTATTCTTTTTGCTACCCTCAGTCCTGACTATTATTTTCCAGGTTCGGGTGTTCTTGTACAAGAAGCCCTGGCCATTCCCAACTGCCCGGCTATGGACATTCGCATGCAGTGTTCTGGCTTTGTTTATGCGGTAGCCACCGCAGATCAGTTTATCAAGACAGGGATGTATACAAACGTTTTGGTTATTGGATCTGAATACCATTCTGGAGGCTTGGACATGACCACAAGAGGAAGAAACATCTCAGTCATCTTTGGAGACGGAGCAGGTGCAGTAGTGATGACTCAAACTACAGACTCCACAAAAGGGATTCTTTCTTCCCATTTGTATTCTCAGGGGAAGTATGCTGAAGAACTTTCTTTAATTGGACCTAATACAGGGCGCTGGGTTCCAGAAATAATGGAAACAAATGACCCAGAAGATATTTCTTATTATCCCTACATGAACGGTCAGTTTGTTTTCAAAAATGCTGTAGTCCGATTTGCAGAGGTCATTCAAGAGGGGCTGGATAAAACAGGGTGGACGGCCGCCCAAATTGATCTATTGGTTCCCCATCAAGCAAATTTAAGGATTGCTCAATTTGTTCAGAAAAAGTTTAGACTAAACGAGGATCAGGTGTACAACAACATCCAACGGTATGGAAACACTACTGCAGCTTCCATCCCGATCGCTTTGACCGAAGCTTGGGAGGAAGGTAAGGTCAAGGAGGGGTCAAAAGTTGTACTTGCAGCTTTTGGGAGTGGATTTACTTGGGGAAGTGTCATGATCCAATGGTAATGGATTACAAGACTTTAGTGCTGGGTGCATCGCCCAATCCTGAGCGTTATGCCTATAAGGCTGTGGTTCTTTTGACTCAAACTAAAATTGAAGCCGTTGCTATGGGGGTCACGGAAGGAACCATAGGATCAGTACCAATTCTAAAACCATTTACCGCTGTAGAGGATATTCATACCCTATCCCTTTATTTGGCTCCCGATCGGCAAAAGGCCTACTATGAATACATCCTTGCACTTAAACCCCAACGGGTACTTTTTAATCCAGGGACAGAAAATAATGAATTGGCTCAGTTGCTTACCCAAGCTGAGATTCCTTGGGAACATGCCTGTACCTTGGTTTTACTTTCTACGAATCAATACCAAACCTAAAAAGGTCAATAAACCATTGAACGGAAGGAGTTCGTATCCTAATTGATACCCCCCTAGATGGGAGGGGTCTAAATTCGCAAAAACACTTACGAGTACTAAAACCAAAATAAGAACCGGCCAAACGTATTGATCTTTTACTTTATACGATGTAAAGATGCCAAAAGCAAAAAGACCTAATAGAGGTCCATAGGTATAGCCTGCAACAGTTAACAGACCATCAATTACATTTCGATTTAACACGTATTTAAAGGCGATAACTACCAAGATAAGCAGTAGGCTCATCCCCACATGAATTTGTTTGCGCAATTTTTTTTGATTGGCTTTGGGGCGTTTTTCGATTGCTAAAAAATCTACACAAAAAGAGGTAGTAAGCGAGGTTAATGCACTGTCTGCACTGCTGTAAGCTGCTGCGATTAGACCCAAAATAAAAGTTACCGCCACAGCTACCCCTAAATTGCCGTTTAACGCAATTTCAGGAAAGAGTAAATCCGTTTTGGGTTCACCGTCCATAAGAGGAACTCCAATTCCCTGACCTTGGGCATAAATGTATAAAAGGGCACCTAAGAGCATGAATAGACCGGTTACAAAAACCAAAACAAAACTGAAAACAACCATATTTTTTTGCGCATCTTTTAGGTTACGACAGCTCAAGTTTTTTTGCATCATGTCCTGGTCCAGTCCGGTCATGCAGATCGTTACAAAGGCACCTCCAACAAACGATTTTAAAAAATAAGAACGATTCATAATAGAATCGGTTACAAAGACTTGATTGAAGTTTAAAAGTTCCTTAGAAGCCAAAAACTCTGAAAAAGACCAGTCTAAAGCTTGATTGATGTAGTGTATTGAAAGCAACACAGCGGCAAGCATAAGACCCGTTTGAAGGGTATCGGTAAAAACGATGGTTTTGATTCCTCCTTTTTGGGTATAAACCCAAATGAGTACTATAGACAATACCACGGTTAATTCATAGGGTACCCCCAGTGCATCAAAAATAAATTGTTGGAGAACAATTGCTACTAAAAAAAGTCTGAAAGCAGCTCCAAGGACACGGGAAACAAAAAAGAAAAAAGCACCTGCTTTGTGGCTGTTTTTACCCAATCTGGTATTGAGGTATTCGTAAATCGAGGTTACATTATTTTTGTAATACACAGGAAGCAAAACATAGGCCACAACAAAATAGCCTACCAAATACCCCATCACGACTTGAAAGTAGGTGAATTGAGAAGATTCAACCCAACCGGGAACGGAAATAAAAGTTACTCCCGAAAGCGAAGCTCCCACCATGCCAAAGGCAACCAGGTACCAGGGGGAATTTCGATTTGCTTTAAAAAAGCTTTCATTGCTATCCTCTTTGGAGGTAAAGTAGGCTATGGATAAAAGGACAACAAAGTATCCAATTACCAAACTCAGTATAAAAAAGGGAGTAATCATTTATCTGGAATAAGGACCTAAGATACAAAACTAGATCAAGCTAATTTTGTAAATTTGAAAAATGGATTTCTCTTCAAAATTGCTAGAAAATGCGGTGCAGGAAATTTCGCAATTACCCGGCATAGGAAAACGGACTGCCTTGCGTTTAGCCCTGCATTTACTCAAACAACCTACCGAACAAACCTTATCCCTAAGTCAAGCATTAATCGAATTAAGGGAAGGGGTTGTTTTTTGCTCAAAATGCCATAACCTCTCAGACACCCTCCTATGTGAAATTTGTGCCAGTCCCAAGCGAGACCACCGACTGGTCTGCGTAGTGGAAGACATTCGTGATGTAATGGCAATAGAAAATACGGGACAATTTAATGGAGTTTATCATGTTTTGGGAGGCATCATTTCTCCCATGGATGGAATCGGCCCTCAGGATTTGACCATACAATCTTTACTTGATAAAGTAAAACAAGAAGAGATTTCAGAAATTATTTTTGCTTTGAGTGCGACCATGGAGGCCGATACCACTAATTTTTACATTTTTAAATTGCTATCCCCTCTAGGGGTTCAGACCTCCACCATCGCAAGGGGAATTCCTATCGGAGATGATTTGGAATTTACCGATGAGGTTACCTTAGGCCGCTCAATTCTGGCTCGTATACCCTTTGAATCCTCTATTTCTAAAAGCTAAAGTGGATGTAAAACCTGCCCCAAAGAAAATCTTTTAAACCCTAAAATTTTGATACTTTTGCAACACACAGTTTAACATGGGACAATATCATTTAAAATTACCCAAAATGGGTGAGGGAGTAGCAGAAGCCACAGTAACCAAATGGATACTGGAAGTAGGTGATACGATCCGCATAGATGACCCCATTGTTGAAATTGCAACCGACAAAGTAGATACCGACGTTACTTCAGAAGTAGAAGGCGTTTTAGTTGAAAAATGTTTTCAAGAAAATGAGGTAGTTCAGGTAGGAGAAACCTTATTGATCATCAAAACGGAAGGTCCGGATACCCATCCAACACAAGACCCTGAGGTGTTGGAGGAAGTTGAAG
>JALQVM010000054.1 GCA_023263685.1 Flavobacteriaceae bacterium
GCTAGGTTGTCGTTTTCAATTACAAAGTCTGCCAAAGGTCTTTTTTTAGCATCCTCCCACTGCTTTGCCATTCGCGCTTCTACCTCAGCCCGACCTACTCCATCTCTTTGGATGACTCTTAAAATACGCTCTTCCTTGGGTGCACAAATTAAAATTACATCGTCACAGCTTTTATACCCCCCTGTTTCAAACAAAATTGCAGCTTCCTTTACCAACAGAGGGGCGGTATTATTTTTAGCGATAAAATCCGTAAACGCATTAGCCACAACCGGATGAACAAGCTTGTTTAGACGCTCCAAGGCCTCAAGATTTTGAAAAACCAGTTGGGCCAGTGCAGCCCTATCGAGTGTTCCTTTGTTGTAAAGCTCGGGGCCAAAGGTATCGATTACTGCTTGCCTCAGTTGACCATTCAGCAACTCCTTTCCAACCTTATCCGATTCAAAACAAGGAATGCCTTTTGCTTTCAAATGATTGAGTAAAGTTGATTTACCGCTTCCAATCCCCCCTGTTAAACCTATAATTTTCATCTTCGAATTAAAAAATTAACACGCTGAGGCTCCCATATAATTTTTTTTACGGCTGGAGGCTGTTTCAACAATTGGACTTCAAGCGTTTCTGTAGACTCTTGTTCAATGGCGTTAAAATTTACTCCTAGAGCAAAATCACCGGGCTGGACGGTACTCAATAGGGAAAGAGGTAAGGTAGCGCGAAGTGTAGCCTCTGGTGGGAATAATTTAACCTTAACCCCTTCAGGAAGATTCTGCACTTCAAGGGCGATGCTAAAGGTCTTTTCGGAATACGGCAATACCGTCCAAGACAATTGGGTAGTCCCTTGGTCGAATTCTAAGCCGTTTAATTGCTCCAAAGCAATTTTTTGATTGATATTTTGATGCACATCCATTGCTTTGAATTGCTCTGTACTAATCGTTGTAAGTGTGTCGAGTATATTTTTAGGCCCCATTACAACCACACTGTCAGGGGTAAGCTGCGCCTTTTCTGCTCCTAAATACCCCGGTCGAAACATCAGGTCAATGTTTGCGCGAATGGGAAGTTTTTTCGCTTCCCTTTTGCTGTACTCCACAGGAAATAAGCTGGGAGTTATTTGCAATACTTCCGTCCCTCCAAAAAGCTGTTCTTGAAGGTCAAAATATTGGTCTTCTAAGCTTAATACTTTAGCATTGGAGGCAATATCAAGGTCTTCTAAGGATAGGGTAACTTTATTTTTAAACAATCGATACCAGAGTATCTCTACCCCACTGGCTTTCAGGGTCATTTTGATTTGGGCGGGCGTATTGCTCAACACGATTCCTTTTGGCACATCGTTCCAAACCACAGCAAAAGGTTGTACCAGCTGGTACTGTTTAGAAAGTTTGGTACTCGCCCAAAAAGTAAACGAAAGGAATACAAATAGGGAAAAGAATTGAAAACGACTTTTGGTAGGCAGTTTTTTTAGTACGGTTTCAATTCCTTTTTTTCCTGTTGACATTTGGCATATCTTCTGTTGTCTGCCCTATGCTTTTGGAGTTAATTCATCAATGATCTCTTGACTTACTCCTACATTGGAAAAGCCTCCATCATGGTAAAGGTTCTGAAGTGTTACCTTCTTGGTATAGTCCGAGAAAAGAGACACGGTATAGTCTGCACATTCCTTTGCAGTTGCATTACCTAAGGGAGCCATTTTTTCAGCGTAATTTAGAAAACCATCCAAACCTGCCACTCCTTTCCCTGCGGTAGTGAGCGTAGGCGATTGAGATATGGTATTGACTCGAACTTTTTTGTCTTTACCAAAGAAGTATCCAAAACTTCGTGCAATGGATTCTAAATAAGCTTTATTGTCTGCCATATCGTTGTAATTGGGAAAGGTTCTTTGCGCTGCCACATAAGAAAGTGCAACGATGCTTCCCCACTCGTTCATCGCGTCTTTTTGGTACAAACACTGCATTAATTTATGAAAGGATACTGCAGAAACATCCCAGCCTTTCGCCATCCAATCGTGATTTAAATCGGTGTAATGCTTTCCTTTTCTCACATTTACAGACATGCCAATAGAATGCAAAACAAAATCTAAATTACCTCCCAAGACCTCTTGTGCTTGATCGATCAATTGGTTCAAGTCCTCCAAATTGGTCGCATCAGCGGCTATAACTTGGGAACCAGTTTGTTCAGCAAGGGCATTGATGGTCCCCATACGAAGCGCAACGGGGGCGTTGGTTAGCACAAAACTTCCTCCAGCATCATGTACGGATTCAGCGGTTTTCCACGCGATGGATTGATCGTCTAGCGCACCAAAAATAATTCCTTTTTTTCCTTCTAAAATTTTATGTGACATCTGTTTGTATTAAAGTTCAAAGATACATTTAATTCATTAATTGCTTGGCGTGAGCGATCGCAGTAGCGGAGACTTCATTTCCTGACAGCATCATTGCGATTTCTTCAACACGAGCTTCTTTATCTAATGGGACTAAACGGGTCAGGGTTTTGTCGTCCAGTTGCTGTTTAAATACTTTAAAATGGTAATGACTTTTTGCGGCAACCTGGGGTAAATGCGTAATGTTGATGATTTGTAGCCTTTGTCCCATGGCTACCATAACCTCGGCAATACTGTCGGATATTTTGCCTGAAACACCCGTATCTATTTCATCAAAAATCAGGGTAGGAAGTTGGATGTAATTGGATAAAATTGCCTTGATTGCCAACATAATTCGAGAGAGCTCTCCTCCCGACGCAATTTTCTTTAGCGGTTTGAAGTCACTTCCTTTGTTGGACTTAAATTTAAAATGCAAAAAGTCTAAACCATTAGTTAAAAAAGATTCCGAGGGTTCTAAGGTAATTTCAAAGGCTGCTTCTTGCATACCCATTCTGGCGACCAAGTCTCCCAACTCCTTGGTAAGAATTTGAATTGCTCCTTGACGTGCAGTCGTTAGTTCTGCAGCTCCTTTAGTCAAAGCCTTTTTAAGTTCTTTTTGGACGCTGCTCAAACGATGTAATTCCTCGTCTAAATTCAAGGTCTGATTCAAGCGAACTTCCAATTGCGATTGGATCCGAATCAGATCCGCTGAAGAACGGACTTTATGCTTTTGCAATTGCGTATTCAACGCATCAAGTTTGGCTTGAACACCTGCTAATTCTTCAGGGTTGGATTCTAAATTTTCAAACTGGTGTTTACACTCACTCAAAAGGTCTTCAGCCTCCACAAAAACAGCATTAAAGCGTTCCTCTAGAGAAGCAAATTGCCCCGACTTGACCGTCAGACCCGAAGCAAGACTTCTCAACTTTAACAGTTGATCTAAAAGCCCTAGATCCTCGCCTTCTAGGGTTTGTATGATTTCTGCAAAAGAGGACTGAAGAAAGTCTACATTTGAAAGGGCGCTGTGTTGCTGCTCTAAAGTTTCCTCCATTCCTTCCTTCAAATTTAATTTGAGAAGTTCTTGATATAAAAAGTCGTCCAATTCAAAAGAGGCTTTTGCCTGATCTGCGTTGTTTTTTAGCGCTTCAAATTTTTGGGTTACCTCTATGTATTCCTTTCTAGTTTTTTGATAAGCGTTCAACCTTGACTGATTATTTGCTAGGGTGTCTAGGACTTGAAATTGATATTCGTTTTGAAGTAAGCTTAAAGTATCGTTTTGCGAATGCAAATCAATCAAATAATTGCTGATTTGCTCTAGCACGTTTAGGGTAACCGGAGAGTCATTGATAAAGGCTCGGGATTTTCCTTGGGGTAAAATTTCACGACGTAAAACGGTATACGCTTCATAATCAACATCCAATGATTCGAATACAGCTTTTAAATTGTAATCGTCTAGTTGAAAAGTAGCTTCTACCACACATTTTTTATTCGGGTCGAGCAAGGAGGATAAATCTGCTCTTTTTCCTAAAACAAGTGACAAACCGCCAAGCAAAATTGATTTTCCAGCGCCAGTTTCTCCTGTAATGCAGGTCATACCAGAAGAAAAGGAAACTTCCAACTCCTCAATGAGGGCAAAATTCTTTATGGAAAGTTGTTTTAGCAAGGCTTTAGCAACAGTTTATTTTAAAGAAATAAAGATAGGAATAATAAAAAAATCAAGCCTTAATTTGTTTCCATCTTGAACCAAAAAAAGGAGCTATTTTTTTTAGTACCGCTTCGGTTTCTTTAAAGTCAACTTTGGGGCCTTCTTTGAATAAATTCACAATCTCTTCCACTTTAGCATCAAAAAAAATCTGCAATAAAAAAGCATTGGGTCTTCTTAGGAAGAGGGGTTCCAACTGTTGGATGGCTTTCATGATGGCTTCTTTTCCTTCCAAAGGAGCCGTAGTCAACTGATCTAAACCCGCTCTGTGATATTCATAGAGCGCTTGTCTGTATTCTCTAAAAGTGTTTGCCCTTAGGTTGTCGATAAGCCAAAATCGGTTTCTGGTACCGTCTGATGGTTTCCACCCTTTTCGGGAAGTTACTTGTGCTAAATTCACTACTTGTAGGGCTTGTTCGTAATACGGCACACCTCCATTTTCAGTAAAAGTATCTGCATCTAAGCCTAGGATCACATACGCATAAAAACTAAGTAATGAAACCAGATTGGATTCAAAACTGGATTGATTAAAAAAGAGGGGTTGAAACTCTTGATAATTGAATACGATATCCCGATCTAAAAAATTGAGAATGGGGGTATCGTAATTCGTATCAAAAACAGGACGTTGGGATTGTACCTGAAGAGTGGCTTCAAATTGGTCGTTGCTGTAATTTGTCAGATTAAAAACAAAAGAACAGGTGATTTTTTCTTGAGGAAGTAAATCCTGATTCGTCCAAACCTGAGTATTTAAAAATTCATTCAACGAGCGCTCCAAGGTCTTGAAAATTTGTTGATTGGTTTGGTTGACCAAGTCAGCATTGACCAATACTTGCGCGTTTAATTCTTGAGCGTGTATGGATCCGATTGATAGGGTCACAGCAAGCAGTAGGATGTATTTTTTCATAAGGTCAAGATTTGTTCGAAAATTCTATGGGCACAGTCTAGCTTGGATTGGAGCGGATAGGAATGGGTTCGAAGGTCTGCATGGATGAATGTGATTTTATTCGTCGGTACTGAAAATCCAGCCGCTGCATCCTGTAGCGAATTGAGGACAATCCCATCCAGGTTTTTACGCTTTAATTTGGCTTGGGCATTTTCGAGTTCATTTTCAGTTTCGAGAGCAAAACCGATGAGTTTTTGGTTATTTTTATGCTTTCCCATATAGGAAAGTACATCTACCGTAGGAACCAGAGAAATACTTTCGAAACCCTCTTCTTTTTTTAGCTTTTGAGAGGCGATTTTTTGGGGTTTAAAATCAGCAACAGCAGCAGCAGCTATAGCAATATCCGAGGTGTCATAAAATTCTTGAACCGCCGCCAGCATATCGTCAGCACTGACCACATTGACTTGGTGCAACGAAGGGTGGCTGTATTTTTCAGCACTGGGTCCCGAAATAAGGGTAACAGCAGCTCCCATCCCTATAGCGACTTCAGCCAATGCAAATCCCATCTTTCCCGAAGCGTGATTTCCGATAAAACGAACCGGATCAATTGCCTCATACGTGGGTCCTGCTGTAATCAAAACTTTTTGATTCTTAAGGGGAAGTTTAGGATTGAAAAAAGAGACCACATGCGCTACAATTTCTTCAACTTCTAGCATTCTCCCTTTGCCTTCAAGGCCACTAGCCAAAAAACCTTCATCCACATCAAGCACTTGATTTCCGTAGGATTGCAACGTCTTGATGTTATTCGATGTAGAGGGATGGGCATACATATCCAAATCCATAGCTGGAGCTACAATTACAGGACATTTTGCAGATAAATAAACTGCCAAAAGCAGGTTGTTGCACCTCCCCTGCACCAGGGACGAAAGGGTATTGGCTGTGGCGGGTGCAATCAATAACAAGTCTGCCCATTGCCCCAATTCAACATGATCATTCCAGAGCGGATTGTCTTGATCTTCAGCTGTAAAAGTCGATAAAACTGGATTTTTCGAGAGCGTAGATAAGGTTAAAGGGGTCACAAAATCTTTAGAAGCGGGGGTCATTACCACCCTCACTTCGGCAGCCTGTTGCACAAGTGCCCTAACCAATAAGGGAGTTATATAAGCAGCAATACCCCCGGTGATACCGAGTAAAATCTTTTTGCCACTTAGTAAGCTCATGGTTTATATTTTGGGTTCGTCGGTACGTCTGTGGTAAATTTTATCATTCAACCACTCCTCTATTGCCATGGCATGTGGCTTAGGCAAACGTTCGTAAAAACGAGACACTTCGATTTGTTCTTTGTTTTCAAAAATCTCTTCCAAACTGTCGTTATGCGTCGCAAATTCGTCCAACTTTTCGTGAAGTTCTTTTTTAATGTCCAAATTGATTTGGTTGGAGCGCTTAGCAATAATGGAAAGAGCTTCGTAAATGTTTTCCGTTGAACCTTCCATTTTATTACGGTTGTATGTCTTGGAAGTTAATGCAGCTTTGGATTCTCTGTATTTTGTCATGACTTATTTAGTTTGTTGTGTACTCTCTTGATTGATTTGATCTAATTCTTCATTGACCTTTGCCATTCGCTTATTTAAATCTTCTAAAAACAAAGATTCGGGATAATAACGAATAAGGGTATTGTATTGTTGTATGAGTTCTTCTAAACGTTCTTTCTTTTTAGAGTCTATACTGTTGACAGCTATTTCATAAGCTGAAATGAATTTGGTATAAAGCGATTCTTCTCTAAATTTTGTTCCAGGAAAACCAGACACAAAAGTTTCGTTGGCTTTGATAGCCGCTTTATAATCTCTAATGGTGTAGTATTGCTTTGCAATTTCAAAGTCCTTTTGTTCCAATTTTTCTTGTAATTCAGCTATCATTTGATTGGCCTCATCAGCGTATTCTGAATTGGGATAGAGGTTTAAAAAAACTTGTAGTTTTTCAATAGCGGTATAGGTATCTTCCTGATCTAAGCTGTAGCGGGGAGACTGAAAATAATAACTCTTTGCCGCTTTAAAAGAGGCTTCTTGTACTCGATCGCTTTTCGGATAGGACTTGATGAAATTTTCAAACTGATAAGCGGCCAAATAATAACTTTTGGTTTGGAAATAGCTTTCCGCAAAAAAGAAAATGATTCGTTGGGCTTGGGGCTTGCCTCGATATTTTGGAATAATTTGTTCCAACAGTCGGTTTGCCTTACGGTATTCCCCATTGTTAAAATACACTTCGGCTTGTTTGTACTTTTCAGCAGTATCATCGCCATTCAATAACTTTTGGTAGTCGCTACAAGAAAACGTAACTAGACCAGCTAAAATAAATAGTGCTATGCGAAGCTCTTTTAATTTCATCCTGCGAAAATACTAAATATCAACGATATTGGAAATTTTAATTGCCAAGCTGATGTTAAATGTAATCGGTGGGGTATGGCACTGTTCAAACAGCACTCTCAAGGGCCTTTTCAATTTTTAGACAAAGGGCATCACTAGCGCTAACCAGTGGCAAACGAACCGTCTTGTTACATAACGAAAGAGTTTCCATAAGCGCTTTGATTCCGGTTGGATTTCCCTCTTCAAAAATCAGTGAAATGATATCCAGCAACTGGTAATGCAATTCGTAGGCCTTTTTCAGATTACCTTCAGAAACATAATGAAACATACTGACAATAGGTACGGGCAATGCATTTCCAAGAACTGAGATTGTCCCGACTGCACCGGCCAAAAGCATGGGTAAATTTAAGGCATCATCTCCTGAAATAACTTGAATATGGGCAGGGCTTTTTTTAATCAAATTCTCTGCATGGCTCATTTCACCGCTTGCCTCCTTGATGGCAATAATATTTTCAAAATCATGTGCCATACGAACAAAGGTGTCTACTTCTATGGCAGCTCCTGTTCTAGAGGGTACATTATAAACTATGATGGGGAGTGGGCTCGCCTGAGCTATTTTTTTAAAATGCTGATAAATTCCTTCCTGAGTGGGTTTGTTGTAATAGGGAGAAACCGACATAATGGCTTCAAAAGGAGACAGGTCCATGCTGCTGATTTCTTCCACAACTTTGGCGGTATTGTTTCCACCGATTCCAATGACCAAAGGGAGGTTGCCGTAATTCGAGTCCCGTACGGTTTGAATGATTTTTTGCTTTTCCTCTAAAGTTAAGCAAGGAGATTCTGCGGTGGTGCCCATAAGCACCAAGTAATCGGCTCTACCGCTGGTGATGTTTTCAATGATCGCTGGGATTGCCTTATAATCTACCTGACCTTCTGATGTAAACGGAGTCAGCACTGCAACCCCTAATCCTTTTAAATTCATACGCTCATCATTTAAGAATTGCTTTGAGATAGGTATGGCTTTCTCGCAAAAAAACATCATGCTCTTGAGGATTTATGTCTAAAATCAAATCATTCAATTGCTGATTGCTTTTTGAAAAACCTACCCGTAGATCAGAATTAAAAGATGCACTGACCCATTCAGTAAAAACTGAAGTAGTGTTAAAAAAATTGAGTTGTAGATCAAACTTTTTACCAAACAACTCTTTCAGTGAACTGGGAAGTTTTCCAAAAAACCCTACTGATTTCCTCGAAAAATAATGAGTTGTAACCGAAGTAGTTCCCGTTTCCATTAATTCTTTAGTTGTCAAAACAATTACCGTTATTTTTTCTGGAGCTATACTAAGTTGTTGGGCAAATTTTAAAAACAACTCCTCATTGTTAGCATGCTTTTCAGCACAGACGATCAGGAGGGATTGAAATTCAATTTGTTTTTCCCTGGATTGAGATGAAAGGCGCTTCAACTGTTCTTTGAGGCGCAATCTCATGACAAAGCTTGATAGTAGAGCTACCATTATCGAGCAATATTAACGAAACCCCTGAGTTCACTGAAAAAAACAACCATTATGGACAAAATTTAAAAATTTGTTATAAATACAACATTTGCTTCGCTAACCCTTGAAAGAATTATAGTCTTTTTCACTGAGGATAGGGATTCCGAGCTCTTCAGCCTTGGCTCGTTTGGAAGGTCCCATGCCGTTTCCAGCAACTATAAAATCAGTTTTTGAAGAAACAGAACTTACGATACTTCCCCCATAAGATTCAATCTCTTTTTTTAAATCCTCTCTTGAATATCCCTCAAAAACTCCGCTGACTACAAAGTGTTTGCCTGAAAAAGAAGGGTGTAATAGCTGTTCTTTTTCAACTTCTTGCAATTGAAGCCCAAATTCTTGTAATTGAAGAATCAAGCGTTTGTTTTTGGGATTAGAAAAGTACTCCACCAGACTCTTGGCGATGCGTTCTCCAACATCATCCGTTGCGAGTAACTCCTCTAGACTGGCTTCTTGAAGAGCGGTTATTGATTGGAATTGTTTAGCTAATTTTTTTGCTATGGTTTCTCCTACAAAACGAATCCCCAATCCAAACAACACTTTTGCAAAGGGTTGTTCTTTCGATTTTTCAATACCTTCTATCAAATTTGTTACTGACTTTTCAGCCATACGGTCTAGAGGTAAAATCTGTTCGGGTTGCAATCGATACAAATCGGCTATGGAATTCAAGAGTCCTTCTTGGTAAAGTAAGCTTACGGTCTCGGCCCCTAAACCTTCAATATCCATGGCTTTCCTTCCGATAAAATGCTGAATTTTTCCCATTTTTTGAGGAGGACATTCCAGTTCATTTTTGCAGTAATGCTGTGCCTCTCCTTCCTCTCTTTCCAATGGACTACCACATTCCGGACAATGACTGATGAAGTGAACCTTAGCCGCTTCGGCTCCCCTATGACTTGAATCAACTGCGGTAATTTTGGGAATAATTTCGCCTCCCTTTTCCACATACACTCGATCCCCGAGGCGCAAATCAAGTTTTTCTATTTGGTCTGCATTATGCAATGAGGCGCGCTTTACCGTGGTTCCAGAAATTACAACAGGTTCAAGTTGTGCAACTGGAGTCACAGCACCGGTGCGTCCTACTTGATACTGTACCCCTTGTAAGACCGTAGTAACCTGCTCCGCTTGGTATTTGTATGCCATTGCCCACCGAGGAGCTTTTGCAGTAAATCCCAGTTCTTGTTGCTGTGATAGACGATCTACCTTGATTACTATACCGTCAATTTCATAAGGCAAGAACTTTCTCTTCTCCTCCCAATGCTGAATAAACTCAAAAACCGCATCTATGGAATGGACAAGCTTTGCTGAGTCCGGGACTTTAAATCCCCACGATCTTGCTTTTTCAAGCGCCTCAAATTGACTGCTCACGGGTAAGTTATCCCCCGCAAGAGCGTATAAAAAACAGTTCAATGGTCTTTGTGCAACCAAACTACTGTCCTGTAACTTTAAACTTCCAGAGGCTGTGTTTCTTGGATTCATATAGAGGGGTTCACCCTTGACAGCACGTTCTTCATTTAATTTATTAAAGCCCTCCCAGGGTAAAATAATCTCCCCTCGTATTTCAAAAAAAGAAGGAAAATCACCTTTTAATTTTAAAGGAATGGTTTTAATGGTCTTAACATTGGTGGTTATCGCGTCCCCTTGGGTACCGTCTCCACGGGTTAGAGCCTGAATCAACTCTCCATTTTCATAGGTTAAACTCACCGAAACTCCGTCAAATTTGAGTTCACAGCTGTAGGCAATCTCGGTTTCTGCACCCAATACTTTTCTGATGCGTTCTTCCCAAAGTTCCAATTCTTCTTTAGAGTAGGTATTGGAAAGGGAATACATTGGAAAACGATGCGCAATGGTCTCAAAATACTTGGTAACCCCTCCCCCTACGCGCTGTGTGGGGGAATTGGGATCATGGTATTCTGGATACTCGGCTTCCAATTGTTGCAGTTGTTTGAGCAGTTGATCAAACTCATAATCGCTAATTGTAGGTTGATCGAGTATATAATACCGATGGTTGTGCTCGTGCAACGCTGTCCTAAGGGCTTTAATTTTCTCAACTACCTGAGTCATGTGCTGTTTTTTCTAATCGTACCATTCTAATCTTTCCAAAGATATCCAATCGTTTTGTGATGCTGTAGGATTCAAAACTAAAAATTAAACGTTCTAATTCACGCTCAAAAAGTGGATTGATTTCAAAATAAATTCTGCCGTTGGAGGTTAGATTTGATTCTGCAAATTCCAGTAGGTTACGATAAAAAAGCATTGGATCTTCCTGAGGTACAAACAAGGCCTGATGCGGCTCAAAATGCAACACATTATTTTTCATTTGATTCTTTTCTTCTGGTGTTATATAGGGAGGATTAGACACCATAACTTCAGCTTTTAGTTTAAGTTGGTTTAATTCGTTCATATCGCCTTGAATGCAATGGATTTCGACCTTATTTCTTACTGCATTTTGCTGAACCAAATCCAAAATAGACGGGTTAAGATCCAGGGCATGAACGTTAAAAGAAGGCTGTTCTTGTTTCAAGGATAAAGCGATACATCCACTGCCTGTTCCCATATCGATAAGTTCAATTTTTCGGTTTTGATTTCCGTAATCTTCCAAAATCCAACCCACCAATTCCTCTGTTTCTGGACGGGGAATCAAAACCAAGGGATTCACCTTTAGGTCAAGTTTTCTAAACGACACTTCTCCCAAGATGTATTGCAAAGGTTTTTCTTTCAATAAATCGGCTACAATAGAATTTAAACTGGAGTGCTGCTCAGCGGTTAAAATTCGATTTGGCTCAAGTGCTACCGCTAAGGGATCGATGTTTAAAGCGGAACTCAAAATCATTTTAAAAAAATAATCGCATTCCTGAACGGTATACAATTTATTTAGGTTTGACCTAAAATGAGCTCTCGCTTGGAATAAATTCATTACAAGGTTTTTATCATCCAAATCGGACAAGAGCAGTGACCGGTATCTCCCATCGGCTGATCTATATAATCAAATCCTGTTTTAAGATATAATTTTTGAGCCGCTTTCATATTGGGCATAGTTTCGATATAACACTGTTTAAATTGATTTGCTTT
>JALQVM010000055.1 GCA_023263685.1 Flavobacteriaceae bacterium
GAATTAGACGTATTTCTCAATCAATTGGAATACCATTCGGATCATATAGTAGTTCAATACAACGACCCTTTCGAGCTAGGCTCAAATGAAACCGTGGTAAGCGAGATGCAACAGTACGGAATGACGCCAGAAATTGTGATTGAAACCAAGGATGGACAGCGAAGTGAATCGCTAGTCTTCCCTTGGATGCTGATCAACTACGGTAAGGTTTCTGAGCGAATTTCATTACTTAACAAGCAACTTGGAGATACAGATCAAGAAAAAATCAGTCGCTCCATACAACAAATGGAATACCGAATTGCAGATGGTATCGGAAAGGTAACGAGAACGGAAAAAACCTCAATTGCTGTTTTAACCTCTCACCAAACCTCTGAAAACATCAAACTTGCTGATTTCGTTCAGTCCTTAAGACCCTATTACAACATTGCCTCTTTTGACCTAAAAAATGCTGAAGTTGGCCCTGTGCAAAGTCTTCAAAATTTGAACCGATTCAAAACCTTACTCATCAGCAATCCAACACTAGCCTTTACACAAGAAGAAAAGTACCTGCTGGATCAATACGGTCTTCAAGGTGGGGGGATCCTCTGGCTCGTAAATGGTGTGGGTATCGATAGAGACAGTCTTTTTAACGATGCAGGCAGGGCGTATGGATTTCCTTTAGAGTTAAATTTAGACGATTATTTCTTTAACCAAGGGGTACGTGTCAACAAATCCTTGGTCCGTGATTTGTATTGCGCTCCTATAGTATTGGCCAGTGGCTCTGAAAACAACACACAATTCATTCCCTACCCCTGGCCCTATTATCCGCTTCCTAAACCGAATTCCAATTTAATCGGCAATCAAATTGGGCCCGTACTTACTCAATTTACCAGCCCTTTAGATACATTAAAAAATACGCTTGACACCAAAGTAGTGCTTCAAACCTCTGCGTTTTCAAAAACAGCAGGCGTACCTGTATCCCTTTCGTTAGCGCAAGCAACCGAAAAAATTCAACCCAGTCTTTACAATGAACCCGCTAAGATTTTAGGGGTTTTGGTGGAAGGAAAACAACAATCGCTTTTTGCGAACCGTATCTTACCCATAAAAAATCCAACTCATTTGAATGAAGGACAAACGAAAAGTATCATTTTTGGTGATGGAAATTTCGCTGAAAATCAAATAGATAAAGGAACACCCCTCCAATTAGGTTATGACAAATGGACTAATAATTTTTATGCAAATAAGGAACTTCTGATGCATGCTGTCCATTACCTTAGCGGCAATCTAGAGGGTCTTTTGATTCGTCAAAAAGAATGGAATTTAGCTTATTTAGACGTCCAAAAAATTGAAGCAAAAAAGGGTTTCCTGAAGACTTTAATGCTGCTTTCTCCCCTACTGTTTGTCTTTTGCTTGGGATGGCTCAATCAAAGGAGAAGAAGTAAACATTTAAGGCTTGACTGTTGATAAGTTTGTTTTACCAATCAAAGCATTTCAAATATATTTGAGACTAGGTAAGAGGATTTCGTTTATAACGAACCACACTTAGCAAAAAATAGCGTTTCTAGTACAAAATAAAATAACACTTAGCAGATGAAATTTATAGTTTCCAGCGCCGCACTCCTCAAAGAGCTTCAAATGATAGGAGGAGTCATCAACAGTACCAATACACTTCCCATATTAGATAATTTTTTATTTGAAATCAATGGGAGTACACTGACACTTTCAGCCTCTGATCTGGAAACAACTTTTTCTACCCGTTTGACGGTTGAATCGGAAAGTAACAGCGCCTTAGCGCTTCCCGCTCGTTTGCTATTGGATACCTTAAAGACTTTTCCTGAACAGCCCTTAACTTTTGTCAAAACCGACAAAAACACCATGGAAATCAGTGCAAACAACGGAAAATATGCCGTTGCCTATGTGCCAGGAGAAGAATTTCCTAAACCTGCACAATTAACAGACGCTAAAAAAACTACGGTACAGTCGAGTTTACTCCATACCGCAATAAATAGCACTTTATTTGCCAGCGGCAATGACGATCTTAGACCTGTAATGAGCGGTGTGTTTTTTCAGTTTTCGAATGCAGGCCTGACCTTTGTTGCAACCGATGCACATAAATTGGTTAAGTATACCCGTACCGATGCAAACTCAGAAGTTGCTTCGGAGTTTATTATGCCTAAAAAACCACTGCAATTGCTCAAAGGTATTTTGCAAGGCGTCAGCGACGAAATTAGCATACAGTACAACGAAACCAATGCACAATTTGCTTTTGGAGATTCCCTACTTACCTGCCGATTAATTGACGGAAAGTACCCTAATTATGAAGCCGTTATACCTAAGGAAAATCCAAATCAAATGCAGGTAGATCGGTTGAATTTTTTAAACTCTGTACGTCGAGTAAGCATTTTTTCAAATAAAACTACGCACCAAATTCGGTTAAAAATTGCTGGAGCTGCTTTACAAATCTCTGCGGAAGATTTCGATTACAGCAACAGCGCTGAAGAACGCTTGGAGTGTGATTACCAAGGTGATGACATCCAAATTGGATTCAATTCTAGATTTTTAATTGAAATGTTGAACAATATGGAGAGTAATGAAGTGAAACTGTCCATGTCATTACCCAACCGTGCCGGGATTTTAACCCCTTTGGATCATACCGTTGAGGGTGAAGATATTACCCTGTTGGTAATGCCCGTAATGCTCAATGATTAAAGGAGGAATTAAACGGCTTTAACCGATTCTGAAAGCCTTTTATACGTTCCGTTTTCCAATTTTTCACGTATCCCATCAAACGCATTTAATGTGATGTCAACATCTTCTAACGTATGCGTAGCCGTGGGTATTAAGCGAAGTAAAATCAGCCCTTTCGGAATTACAGGGTAGACCACAATAGAACAAAAGATTCCGTAATTCTCACGTAAATCTTTAACCAAAGCCATGGCTTCCGGTATGCTCCCCTTAAGGTAAACGGGAGTTACGCAACTTTGGGTTGTCCCGATATCAAATCCCTTTTCTTTGAGTCCATTTTGTAAGGCGTTGACATTTTCCCACAATTTAGCCTTTATTTCAGGTCGAGTTCGCAAAAGATCCAAGCGTTTAAGTGCTCCTTTCACCAATTGCATCTGTAGTGATTTAGCAAACATTTGCGAACGCATATTGTATTTTAAATAATCGATGATTTCTTTCTCCGCAGCTACAAAAGCTCCAGTAGAAGCCATGGATTTTGCGAAGGTTGCAAAATAAACATCGATCTCATCTTGGACTCCTTGCTCGTTTCCGGCCCCTTTTCCATTTGCACCAAGGGTACCAAAACCATGGGCATCATCCACTAAAAAACGAAAGTTGTATTTCTTTTTAAGAGCAACAATTTCTTTCAGTTTACCTTGTTCTCCTCGCATGCCAAAGACACCTTCAGAAATAACAAGTATCCCTCCACCGGTCTGCTCAGCAACTTTGGTAGCGCGCTGTAAATTCTTTTCAAGGCTTTCTACGTCGTTGTGCTTGTA
Source organism: Flavobacteriaceae bacterium (assembly GCA_023263685.1). GTDB lineage: Bacteria > Bacteroidota > Bacteroidia > Flavobacteriales > Flavobacteriaceae > MS024-2A. The sequence continues at coordinate 3,483 of JALQVM010000055.1, forward strand.
GGTAAATCGTTTCCCTAAATGCAATCGGACTCCATCTATAATACAGGCATGCGCATCAACATCGTAAACGATCACATCATCCTTACTTACCAAAGTATCTATAGTAGATAAAATCCCTTGATATCCAAAATTGAGTAAGTAAGCGGCTTCTTTGTCGACAAATTCTGCCAACTCATTCTCAAGCTGCTCGTGCAATGAGGTATGCCCAGACATCATTCGAGCACCCATAGGATAAGCAGAGCCGTATTCCGCTGCAGCTTCAGCATCTACCTTTCGGATCTCAGGTAAATTGGCTAGTCCCAAATAGTCGTTGACACTCCAAGTGATCACTTCCTTGCCTTTGAATTTCATCCGATTGGAAATTGGGCCTTCCAGCTTTGGAAACACAAAATATCCTTCGGCTTGAGAAGCCCACTTTCCTAAGGGACCTTTATTCTCGTGTATTCTTTCAAACAAATCTCTCATTTCTCAGATGCTTGATCATTTATATATTCAATGTGTTGGTGGGATTCATTGTCCGAATCAAAAAAGCCTTGTTCTGCCATCCATGCTTCACTGTAAATTTTACTCATATAACGAGATCCATGGTCAGGGAAAATGACAACGACAACACTGTCTTTGTCAAAATAATTTTCTTCTGCAAGTTGATGCACGGCTTGCATTGCTGCTCCAGAGGTATAGCCGACAAACATTCCTTCGCTTCGCGTTATGCTTCTTGCACGGTGGGCACTTTCTTCATCTGTCACTTTTTCAAAGCGATCGATGAGTTCAAAATGGGTGGCTGAGGGGATTAAGTTTTTCCCAAGACCTTCGATGCGGTAAGGATAAATTTCATTGGGATCCAATTCTTGTGTTTCGTGGTATTTTTTAAGTACAGATCCATAGGCATCCACGCCTACAATCTGGATATCAGGATTCTGTTCTTTTAAATATTTAGCACAACCCGAAATGGTTCCCCCCGTTCCGCTGCTGGCGACCAGGTGCGTGATTTTTCCTTCGGTTTGTTTCCAGATTTCAGGACCCGTAGAGCGGTAGTGTGCATCTACATTAAGCTCATTAAAATATTGGTTGATGTAGACCGATTGTTTGATTTCAGCATGCAGCCTTTTGGCTACTTCATAATACGATCTAGGATCTTCTGTGGGAACATTTGCTGGACATACATGCACTTGAGCTCCCATAGAGCTGAGCATGTTTATTTTATCCTTGGAAGACTTTGAACTTACTGCCAAAATACAGTCGTACCCCTTAATCATGGAAACCATAGCCAGACTAAAGCCGGTGTTACCCGAAGTGGTCTCTATAATGGTATCGCCTGGCTTAAGTATGCCCTGGCGTTCTGCCTCTTCTATGATGTGTATGGCGATTCTATCCTTATTAGAGTGACCGGGGTTGAATGCTTCAAATTTTGCAAAAAAGTTGCCCTTGTAATTTTGAACACTATTATTCAACTTTATTAGTGGGGTATTCCCTATCAACTCGAGTATGTTTTGATAGGTATTCAACGAATGATCCATAGACTTCTAATAAGGTGTTGCAAATTTAATAAAAAAAATTAGTCTAGCTTTCCTTCGAGCTGTAGGATGAAGGTGTATTGTTTGGCTACATCCTTTAAGGCGTCAAAGCGGCCCGAGGCACCACTGTGTCCGGCATCCATATTGGTATCTAAAAAAAGCACATTTGAATCCGTTTTTAAATCCCTCAATTTAGCCACCCATTTGGCAGGCTCCCAATACTGAACCTGAGAATCGTGATAACCTGCAGTTACAAGCAGGTTAGGATAGCTTTTGGAGGTCACATTATCGTAAGGCGAATAGGACAACATATAATCGTAATAGGCCTTCTCATTCGGATTGCCCCATTCGTCGTATTCTCCTGTAGTCAAAGGAATGGTCTCGTCGAGCATCGTGGTGACCACATCTACGAAAGGTACAGCGGCGATTACACTGCGGTAAAGCTCCGCAGCTTCATTGACAACCACTCCCATCAGCAAGCCACCAGCCGATCCTCCTGCCGCATGCAAATGAGCAGCACTGGTCATTTTGGAATCGATTAAAAATTTAGAAGCGTCTATAAAATCGTAAAACGTGTTTTTCTTTTTTAATAATTTACCGTCTTCATACCACGTTCTTCCCAAATACTCTCCCCCTCTGATGTGGGCAATTCCAAAAACAAAGCCTCTGTTGAGCAAACTCATTCGACTGCTTGAAAAACCGGGATCCATCGTGGCACCATAGGAACCGTAGGCATAAAGGTAAAATGGAGTGTCTTCGGAAAGGACGGTGTTTTTGTGATGCACCATAGAAATGGGAACTTTTACCCCATCTCGTGCTGTAGCCCATACTCGCGACTCTACATAGTTTTCAGGATCAAAATCACGGTCCATAACCTCCTGCTGTTTCAGCAATTCGCGTTCTTGGGTCTCCATGTCAAACTCAAACATGCTTCTAGGGGTTCGTAATGAGGTATATCCAAATCGAAACTTAGTGGTGTCAAAACTGGGGTTGTATGCCCCATACAAACTGTAGGTTTCTCCATCCACAGGTAAAAAATAATCCACGCTGCCCTCCCAGTTTTGGATGCGGATGGCGGTTAATCCCTTTTCTCGCTGGGTAATGACAAAATAATCTTTAAAAATTTCAAAGTCTTCAAGAAGTATATTTTCATTGTGTGGAATGAGATCTTCCCAATTGTTAAGCCCTGGGTTTTCTAAAGCAACTTTTGATATTTTATAATTTTTCGCGTCGTTGTGATTATTTAAAATGTAAAAGCTGTCTTTGTATTGGGCAGCGCTGTACTCCAAGCCTCTGGTTCTTGGCTGAATCACTTTAAACCGCTCTAAAGGCTTACTGGCGTCTAAAAATTGTTGTTCCGAAGTAAGGGTACTGTAGGAACTAATCATAATGTATTCATTGGATTTCGTTTCCCTCACATCTACCGAAAAGGTTTCATCTGCTTCGTGGAAAATCAGCTCATCCTGGGCCTTGGGTTCTCCAATATCGTGACGGTAAATCCATTCCGACCGAAGGGTTTCTATATTTTTCTTGGTGTAAAAGAAATGCTGATTGTCTAACGCCCAAGCGGAACCTCCCGTTGTATTTTCAATCTTGGTATCCAATACTTGACCACTTACCAAATCTTTTACATACAAGGTGTATTTCCGTCTTGATTCTGTATCGACTCCATAAATAACCTTTGCGTTGTCAGGACTTACATTTAAGCCTACCAAACGAAAATAGTCATAGCCCTCTGCCATTACATTACAATCAAAGAGAATTTCTTCTGCAGCTGTTAAAGAATCTTTTTTTCGGGTATAAATTGGATATTGTTTCCCCTTTTCGTAGCGGGTAATGTACCAATAGTCGTTATAAAAATACGGGACTGAATTGTCCTCTTCTTTAATTCTAGCCTTTAATTCTTCAAACAAATCTTCTCGAAACGACTCCGTATCCTGGGTCATTTTTTTATAATAATCGTTTTCTCTTTCCAGGTAATCAATCACTTCAGGATTTTCACGTTCACGAAGCCAGTAGTAGGGATCAATCCGTATGTCGTCGTGAATTTTTAACTGAAAAGGACTTTTCTCAACCGTTGGAGGTTGTAGTGTGGTATCAAAATTCATAGGTACATTTTTTTTACATGCTGAAATGAATGCTGCAAAAATCAGCAATAAGATCAATTTGGACTTGTTCATTTTAATTCAATTTGGTTAAAGTTGTTAACACATAGTCGTGTTGGCTGTCAGTATAATCGCGATGAGTTACCATTCGCAATTTTCCCTTCCCAAGGCTGATGAAAAGGATTCCCTTAGCTTTTAATTTTTGGATAAATTCCGTTTCACTTTGATCTGGCATCAAGGAGAAAATTACAATATTCGTTTCAACTGGAGCTACCGATTGCACGAATTTTGAAGCCTCTAAAGCTGCTGAAAGTTCCTTGGCCTTTTTGTGATCTTCCGCTAGATCAGCCCGATGATGGTGTAAGGCATAGGTCGCTGCTGCTGCCAAAAATCCTGCTTGACGCATTCCGCCTCCCAACACCTTTCGTATTCTCAAGGCGTGATCAATGGCTTTTTGAGACCCCAGCAACACTGAACCTACTGGGCAGCCCAAGCCCTTACTAAAACATAGCGAGAGGGTGTCAAATACAGCCCCGTAGTCCTCAGGGGTTTCTTGAGTAACCTCCAAGGCATTCCAAAGACGAGCACCATCCAGATGCAAAGCCAATTGATGCTGATCACAGAGGGTCTTTATTTTTTTTATTTCGGAAAAATCATATACCGCGCCACCCCCCTTATTGGTGGTATTCTCTAAACTCACCAGTCTAGTCGTGGGACTGTGATAAAAATCAGGGGGATTGATGGCATCTTCAATTAATTCTGCTGAAATTCTACCTCGATCACCGGCTATCAATCGACAGGAGACACCTGAGTTAAAACTCACCCCTCCTCCCTCGTAATGGTAAATGTGGGAATAATGATCACATATGAGTTGCTGCCCCGGTTGTGTATGAATTTTAATGGCTGTCTGATTGGTCATGGTACCCGATGGAAAAAAAAGAGCCGCTTCTTTTCCAAACAGACGAGCTACTTCCTCTTCTAGTCCATTAACTGAAGGATCTTCTTTAAATACATCGTCCCCTACTTCAGCAGACAACATGGCATCCAGCATGCCTTGAGAGGGCTTAGTAACAGTATCGCTAATTAAATTTACTACCATAGCATTTATTCATCGCAAGAAAACGACCCGATGGGAGAACCGTCGGGCAATCGCTTGGATACGGGCGGAACAAAATCCTTAGGATTGTCAAAATAGGCGTCGATCTCTTTGCGGTACACCTCTGCAAACCCAACTTCGTCTTGGCCGGCAAGCCATTGATCCAATCCAACCAATTCCTCATAAACCAGTGCTTTTACAATGGTATTCGCTTCAGGGTGCTGACCCAAATGCATGAGTTGTTTAAGCAAGTTGGCTTTTACTATATCGCTCAATTGCTGTTCATGAGCCTCGCGATACCTGGCCTTGAATAAGGCAGTGGATAATTCCGCTAAGGTCTCTTTTAACCCTAGTTGATTGGTGTCAAATCCGTATTGGGTAACCAAACGATTGGCGCGTTCAGGATGAAGCAACATGCCCAGTAAGGCATTGCTCAAACTGTTGGCAATACCTAAATAATCAAAGGCTACACCACTTTGAGATAGGAAATTTTCTCGTGTTCTGGGATTGGAAAAAGATCGGGGGGGCAATAACGCTCTCAGATGCTCAGGAATTTTTAAAGCATCGGGCAACAGCGTTTGAGTAAAAGCTTTAAGTGCATTGCGCTGCTGGGTGGCTTCTACAACTGTGGTTTGGTATTCCACAGGACTTTTGACTCCATAATCGTAATCCACCCCTCCTACTAGTTTCACTACCGCCTCGACTTGATAGCGATGCAATAAGTACATAGGGACCATACGGTCCTCCAAACTGCTGTAAGGCTCTCCTTCACGAAGGTGATCTAACGACATTTGCCCTAAAGCCAAGGTTCGGATTTGCATCAGCTTAGCCAATTCCTCATAAGCTACGCTCCCATTGTCCCAAAGATGCGCAAGAGGATGTGCCCCTCCTAGGGGTCGAGCGTCTTGATCGCTGATGAATCGATGACCTGCCGCAGCACTTTTTTCAAGTAACTGATTCAGTGCCTGAGTCTCATCCGTCCCGTCGGGGAAATCGCTATAGGCATAAGCCACACTTACTTTATCCCAAGAACCAATTCCCGTTTCATAGGCTTTTGAATAATCAATCGCTCCGTCAGTAATTTCAAGATAAGGATGCGGATAGTCCATTACAGAAGACCGCGATTTAGCGCTGGCGGCGAAATTATGTGCAAAACCTAAGGTATGCCCAATTTCATGGGCTGAAAGTTGGCGTATTCTTGCCAACGCAAGTGCTAACGCTTGCTCACTTTTATCATTGTCTTGTGCAAAAGGAGCCTCAGTTAGGCCTAGGGCAATCATAAAATCTTGACGTATCCGAAGGCTTCCCAAACTGACATGGCCTTTTATTATTTCCCCAGTTCTGGGATCCGCAACACTGGAACCGTAACTCCAACCTCGAGTGGACCGGTGTATCCATTGAATTACATTGTAACGAACATCTAAGGGATCTGCATCATCAGGCAGTATTTTTACTTGAAAGGCATCTTTAAATCCGATGCTCTCAAATGCCTGATTCCACCATGCACCCCCTTCTAATAAAGCCGAACGAACGGGTTCTGGCGTTCCGTTGTCTAGATAGTAAATGATGGGTTCTACTGCTTCTGAAAGGGCAGCCGATGGATCCTTCTTTTCCAATCTGTGTCGATAAATCACTTGTTTTTTGGTAGAAGTGCTTACCGGAGTAGTATAATCGTAATAGGTCAATGCATTGACTCCAGACCGGGGGTCAAAAGCTCGAGGCGTGTAGTTGTGGTCGGGTAACGCAACAAATGAATGGTGTTGATGTACAGTAACTGCATCTGGGGTGGGTGTCACGGCGCGCAACATCGAACCGGTACTTTCTCCCGTATAGGTGAGCAACATATCCAATTCAATATTGTTCGGAAATGCTCTGGTGCGATCAAGATAGACGGCCGAACGGCTTTTGTCAATTTTATAATTTCCTTCTTTGCGCTGTTTGAGTCGTTTGGAGACTCCATGCGCATCCTCTAGCAAAAAGGGGGTTAAATCAATTAAATAAGCATCCTCCATGGTTTCCACTATGGGAAATCCATACAACACGGATTTGGCGAAAGCCTCTTTAATTGAACGCTGCTCCAAAGGGTTGTCGGAAGTGGAACGGTAACGCAGATTGGGCTGGATAAGCAAAAGTTTATTTCCTGCTTTAGAAAAAGAAACAATACGTTCATTTCCCAACTGTCCGCGATCCAAACCGATATCATTGTTTCCTATCCCTTGACTGAGGCTGTTGACGTATAAAAATTCTTGCTGGTTTTTCGGTACTTTAAGGTAAACCTTATCACTGGCTTCGTGATAATAAAAATCAAAAAAGCCCTGGTACGGACTCGATTGCGCCACTAAGGAACTTTTTTGAGGTTGGCTGTTTTTGCTTTTTTTGGATTGAGCCTGAACGCTAATAGCCATCAACATCAAACCCATCATCAGACTGTAAAACCGAATCATATTAGTATGTAATAGTTAAGCTAAAACTACTAAAAACTATTGAGTCTATTTTTAGACTTGATTTAAATTTATCAAAGGGTTTGACAGCGATTTATTTTTTTAGAGAATGCGTGGCAAAAGCGTTTAATTCTTCTATTTTTGTGCAAACACTTACAATGATCAGTAACGAGCAGTATAAGGATTTAATGGAACGCCTGGGTGCCTTAAGGCGGTATCTTTGACATAGATGCGAAACAAATCGAAATTCAGAATCAAGAAGAAAAAACACTAGCTCCTAATTTTTGGAACGACCCTAAAAAAGCAGAAGGGCACATGAAGCAACTGCGAAGTCTTAAAACATGGGTTACCGATTATGAATTCATCAAACAAGGGGTTGAGGATTTAGAAGTTTTAATGGAATTTGAAAAAAGTGGGGATGCGTCTTCGGAAGAAGTAAGTGCGCATCACCAAACAGTTTTGAATCGCTTGGAAGATGTTGAATTTCGCAACATGTTATCCGATGAAGGAGACGATCTAAGTGCGGTACTTCAGATCACAGCAGGTGCTGGGGGAACCGAAAGTTGCGATTGGGCCTCCATGTTGATGCGGATGTATTTGATGTGGGGCGAAAAACAAGGTTTTAAAATTAAAGAACTAAACCATCAAGCAGGAGATGTTGCTGGAGTCAAAACTGTAACCCTAGAAATCGAAGGGACCTACGCTTTTGGTTGGTTGAAAGGAGAAAATGGGGTGCATCGACTGGTTCGTATTTCTCCTTTTGATAGTAATGCTAAAAGGCATACCTCGTTTGCTTCAGTTTATGTTTACCCATTAGTCGATGAAAGCATCGAAATCGAAATCAATCCCTCAGATTACACTTGGGAAACCATGCGTGCTAGTGGTGCCGGAGGGCAAAACGTAAACAAAGTAGAGACCGCTGTTCGGTTGAGACACCATCCTACAGGCATCATTATCGAAAATTCGGAGACCCGTTCTCAACTTGAAAACAAAAATAAAGCGATGCAATTGCTCCGCTCCCAATTGTACGAAATAGAATTGCAAAAGAAAATGGCGGCCCGCGATGAAATTGAAGCATCAAAAAAGAAAATAGCATGGGGTTCACAAATCAGAAATTATGTGATGCACCCTTATAAACTGGTCAAAGATGTGCGTTCGCAACACGAAATGACCGATGTGGATGCGGTGATGAACGGTCATATTGACCCTTTTTTAAAGGCCTATCTGATGTC
>JALQVM010000056.1 GCA_023263685.1 Flavobacteriaceae bacterium
GACTACCATCAGGTTTACAAGGGAAATAGCGTAATCTTTATTTAACCCCTCCCCAATTTGGTCGGCAATATTTTGAATGGCCGATAGACGAGTGAAGGGTTCACTGATGAGATTGCCAAGGGCTTGAAGGGGAAAATATTGAATCACTTGCTCGGCACTCAGGGTTGGAATGAAATCGGAGAGCTTCCATCGCATGAGTCCGTAGGCGATGCCTTCAAAAACTTGCCATAAGGCTAAAAAACCTAGGGCAAAGGCAGAGCGTTTAATCAGTATGGCTAAAAACAAACAAAAACTAAAGAAACCAAAAAGCTTAACAGCATATGCCAAGAGGTATTCCAAATCTGAAAATATGATTTGAAATTCGTTGTAATCAGAATAAATGCCTCCCAAAATCAAACTGATGATAAAGACCAAAAGCGTAGAAATTCCTACAAAAGCTCCAATGGTATAGACCTTGGACTTTAAAAATTCTGCTTTGCTCAGTCCGTCAATTAGATTCTGTTTGATGGTTTTGTAGGAGTATTCATTTCCGATCATTGCCACAATCACAACTGCAAAAAAGATTTTTAAAATTGCAATAATAAAGGTGTTAAAATGCCAGATGTAGGGAAAATTAAAAATACCCTGTTCAGCCAGATTGAATTTAATAGGACCTAATTCAATAGTAATCGTGCTTAAAATGGCAATACTGAAAATAAGGAGAAAGTAGCCAATCATCAACACACGCGAGAATTTATTGTGCCAAATTTTATAGAGTTCTATTTCCAGCAGTCGCATTTAGTGGGTTTGGGTTAAGGTTAAAAACTGATCTTCAAGGGAAGGTTTTTTCTTGGCAAGATGGCTCACAAAAATTTGAGCTTTAGCCAGTTTTTCCGAAAGTTCTTCGGAGTCTAATTCGCTCTTTAAAAAGACTTTGATTCCGTCTTTTTCTTCTTCAATACGATCTACTTGGTCAATTGTTTTTAAAAATTGTTTGAGCTCGGCTAGCTTTTTTGCTTTTAGTTCAAAATAGCCAAAGCTTTGGCTGATTCCATCCACGGGACCCTCGTAACATTTTACTCCATGCTTCAGCACGATAACTTGGTTGCATACTTTTTCTACTTCATCAAGAAGATGAGAGGCTAAGAGAATAGTCGTACCCCTTTTCGCAATTTGGAGGATCAATGCTCTGATTTGATGAATTCCCTCTGGATCCAGACCGTTGGTAGGTTCATCCAAAATCAAAAGCTCTGGATTGTTGACCAAGGCAGCCGCTATCGCCAGCCGTTGTTTCATTCCTAAAGAATAGGTTTTGAATTTACTGTGCCTTCTTTCCCACAAACCCACCAATTCCAATTGTTCTTGTATGCCGTCTGTCGAACACTGTTTTATTTTGCAGATCAACTGAAGGTTTTGAAGGGCCGTCATATAAGGGTAAAAATTGGGTCGTTCAATGATGGCCCCAATTTTTTTTAATGCTTGATGGGTGGTCAGCGCTCCGCCGTACCATTGAAAACTTCCACTGCTGGGATTCACCACATTGAGAACCATGCCCAAAGTGGTGGATTTACCGCTTCCATTGGGTCCTAAAAGTCCGTATACATTTCCTTTTTTTAACGTGAGGGAAAGCTGATCAACTGCTTTGATGTGTTCGAAGGCTTTGCTGAGTCGGTTGAGTTTAAGTAGGGGTTCTTCCATGCTGCTGTATTATTCTTATAACGATCAAAGGCAGGTTTTGTTACAGAAAAGGTAGTACATTTGAAGAAATACGGTATGGCAGATAAGTTAATTTCAAAAAAAAAACCATTTTATCCCATCTCTTCTGGCTTAAAGGGATTTTTAAAATCCTACGACCGGTGGATTGATACGCCTATTTTTTACGAAGACTTGCTTCGGTTTTCTGGTTCTGTAGCCGTTTACGACAAACATGACAATGATACCCTATGGGTTCGGGTGTATTATACTGATACGGAACGAAGAGAAATAGACTACAACCTAAAGAAAATTTATACCCTATTGCATTCCGATGGAAATGAATCAGGCATACAGTACTTAAATATCGACGCCATTGACTATTGCACTTTTGGAAATTCCAAGCCTTTCAGAATTAAAATTCGCAATGTGTTGAATGACAACTTTACGTATTATTATCTCAAACGAACGGATGCCTCTAGGGTTTATGGTTTAGAGTTGGAGCATATGTTATCTCCTTACAACTTAAATTTCCTAGTCAACCAAAGCACACTGATAGAAGAGCATATTGCAGGAATTCCAGGGGATCAATTCATCAAAGAGTTTTTGCCTCAATGCACGGATGCGGAAAAGTCTCAAATAGCCAAAGAATACGTCAAATTCAACGAAAGGAGTATGATTCGTTTATTGGGCGATATGCGTGCGTATAATTATGTGGTGGTTCCCACCCACGATTTTGATCAAGTGGTGTATAAAATTCGTCCGATTGATTTCGATCAGCAGTCTTTTGAAGGAAAATTGAGTGTGTACCGTCCTCAGTTTTTTAAGGAAAATAAAGCTTTAATGGATTTGGTTAGAACCAAATTGAATCACGACTCTATCAATCAATATAAAATTGAAGAGCGTTCCATCGTAGCACGACGAATCATCAGCTCTGGAAGTCGTCTGCAAAGTTTGGTTCGTATCATGCAATCGGAAACCCTAAGCTTGCAAGAAAATCTTGAACGCTTGCGGCAAGAGATTTATAAATTCACCAAAGACAGTGCGTTTAAACGCAGTACGTCTATGGGCGATATCATGCAAGCAAGTCTGCGTTTTGTGCGTTTACACTACGAAAAAGTAGACATGCACAATTTATTCTAGTAAAAATCACTCTCGTCATAGTCCTCTGAATCCTCGTCTTCATAGTCGGCTTCTTCTTCCAGGGTACTATCGTTTTCACTTTCAAAGTGTTTTTCAGGAGCTTCTTCAGGAACTTCTCCCTGTGCGTGTATTAAATTGGGATAGGTAGTTCCTGCTAGGGTTTCTCCTACCTCCATCAATTCAACGAAAAAGGTCCAAAGATTTAAAAAGTCGTAAATGTAAATCAAGTGGTGTTGGCTAGCTGAAATCACACTATTGAGTTGTTGATCTCTGCAGCTTTCCTGAGAGGGATCCATCGCTTCAAGAGGCATTTCTTCCCCTTGGGTCCACGCTTGGTCTGAACGGTAAAAAGAAGCCATTTCATTTCCCAAAAATCCAAAGGCTTGGGTAATGGCGTGGTGCAGGTCTTCGAAAGTTGCGGTTTCTTCTATTTCGATATCCCTTAGGACATCTTCTTTTACATCTAAAATAATTCGAAATCTATAGATCATGTTTTCTTAACTACAAATAATAAATAAGTCTGTGCACCGAATAAAAGTGTGGCTAAGATCAAATGAAGCGGTTGGGAAGCAAAGGGGAAATCAAAATAATACATCCAAATTCCTGTCAGGATTTCCAATCCAATACAGGCTAATATTCCTTTAAATACCAATGGAAAAAGGTTGTTTTTTAAAAACAAATACCCCCAATAGAGGTGGATGAAAAGAACTGCTATAGAAAAACTACGATGGACATAAAAAAGCAAGGGTGCTTCAGCAAGCCAAAGGGCAGGCTGACTCAGGTTAAATGCATGCATTTGTTCATCTACGTATTGTCTTACTTGGGTTCCCATAGCAATTTGGACGATGCTCAGAACAAGCGCAGCCAAGGCGAGTCCTTTAAATTGTTTAATTTCTGGGAGTTTCAGTTGGTCTTTGCGTTCCCGACTCAATAAATAAACCAGCAATACTACAATAAGCAGCGCCATTGCCATATGAATACTGATTTTATAGGGGAGGAGGTTAGAATCTACCACTGTTTTTCCCAGCCAACCCTGAACGCCCATCCCCAACACCACGAGTGTTGATCCTATTGTTGCGATTCGGTCTGATTTGAAACGCCAGAGGGCTGTGAGCAAGAGTCCAAGCGTCGCTAGTCCGGCTAGAGCCCCTAACAAGCGGTTGATGAATTCAATCCAAGTATGAGTAGGGTTAAATACGGCATAATCGTGTTTGGTATAGGCTTCCCAATTAGAGGGATTGTATTGTTCTTGGGAAGTAAAATCGGTATGCGCGACACGCAAACTTTCCGCTACTATGATGACTTGTCCGTTTTGGTAGGGGTGCTTGGGTTTCCAATCCAATTGGGCTCGTTCCGTAGGTGGAATCAGATAACCAAAACATTTGGGCCAGTCAGGGCAGCCCATGCCACTCCCTGTCATACGCACGGTTGCCCCAGCAAGAATGACCAGATAAACCAAGCTTAAACTGAGAACTAAAAAAGGCTTATACAGATTTTTCATGTGGTGTCAATCCAAGTTTTTTTCCTTCTTCTTTCATCCGTTCAAACGCCGCTTCAAATTCATTGGGTATTTGACCCTCTAGGATTGCCTCTTTGATCGTTTCTTTGATCATTCCGATCTCTCTGCAGGGGGGTATCCCAAAATACGACATTATGGCTTCTCCGCTTACAGGAGGTTGAAAATTTCGCAATTGATCTTTTTCTTCAACTGCGATTATTTTTTCCCGTACCAATTTAAAATTGTTGTGGTAGCGCTCAAAGCGTTTTGGATTTTTAGTCGTGATGTCGGCCTCGCAAAGAGTCAATAAATCGTCTAGGGTTGAACCTGCATCAAAAACCAAACGCCGAACAGCAGAATCGGTAACCTGATCTTCTGCAATGACGATGGGTCGTGAACTCATCAAGACCATTTTTTGCACGAATTTCATTTTTTCGTTCAAGGGCATATTGAGGCGTTTAAAAATTTTATAGACCATTTTTGCTCCTACAAATTCATGGCCATGAAAGGTCCACCCAACCGGCGGTTTGAATTTTTTTGTGGGAGCCTTACCGACATCATGCAGTAAAGCCGCCCATCGCAACCACAAATCCTCACTATGGGGACATAAATTGTCTACAACTTCTAAGGTGTGGTAAAAATTGTCTTTATGTCGTTGTCCTTCAATCTCTTCAACCCCTTTTAGGGCAATAAGTTCGGGTAAAATATAATGGAGAAGTCCTGTTTTTTCCAAAAGCGTAAAGCCGATGGAAGGCTTTGCTGTGGCGAGGATTTTATTCAGCTCATCTACGATTCGTTCTTTAGAAATAATTTCAATTCTCGAAGCATTTTGGGTGATGGCCTCTAGGGATTGTTGCTCGATTTCAAAGTTAAGTTGATTGGCAAATCGAATTGCCCTGAGCATTCGCAAAGGATCGTCTGAGTAGGTAATGGCTGGATCTAGCGGGGTGCGAAGGGTTTTATTTTGTAAATCTTTCAGACCATCGAAAGGGTCGATAAACGCACCAAAATCAGCTTTATTCAAACTAATGGCAAATGCATTGACGGTAAAATCTCTGCGGTTTTGATCGTCTGACAGGCTTCCCGGGCTTACCTCTGGATTTCTACTTTCAGGCAGGTAGGATTCCTTTCGTGCACCTACAAACTCGATGTCAATTCCATTCCAATGAATCATGGCGGTGCCGTAGGTTTTAAAAACTTGTACCGGTTTAGCCTGGGGTAGTTTTTTTTGTACCGCTTTTGCCAAATCAATTCCAGATCCAAGCGCCACTATATCGATATCCTTTTTTTGAACTCTGCCCAATAGTTGATCTCGAACAAACCCCCCAATGATATACGCCTCTATACCAATTGCTTCCGCTGTCTCTTTTAAAATGGTAAAGAGCGGATCTTGTAAGGTTGTTGAAAAGTCAGTGTGTAGCTTCACGGGCGAAGGATGTGTATGGCACCTTTAGAATCAATTTTAACTACTCGTGAGGGTTGATTCGTACTAGTTTCCCTCAAAGGTACAATATAGTCAACTCCCTCCAAAATATCACTTGCGATCTGTTCAAAAGAGTGGGGTGTAGGCTCCCCACTGATATTGGCTGAAGTAGAAATAATGGGTTTACCAAATTGTTCTATTACTTTTTGACAAAACGAATGCTTTGGAATGCGAATCCCGATGCTGAAATCTTCTCCCAATAAATTGGTTGCAAGGCCAACTCCTTTAGGATAAATAACCGTTGTGGGTCTATGGTCTTCTAAAAAAGCTATGGCTTCCTCTGGAATTGAATCTACATAAGATTCGAGCATATCCCTATGGGCAACGAGCACGATCAAAGCTTTATGGTCTTCTCGTCGTTTCAAACGATATACTTTTTCAACCACTTTTGGATCTGTCGCATCTCCACCTATGCCCCAAACGGTGTCGGTAGGGTAGAGGATGAGTTTTTTTTGGCGCAATACGTCTACTGTCGCATCAATCATTTGGAGGTATTATACGGCTACATTGTGTTCCCTCAGGGCCTCATTGAGTGAGGTTTTCTTGTTGGTACTTTCTTTTCGTTTGCCGATAATAAGTGCACAGGGTACTTGATAATTTCCTGCTGGAAACGTTTTGGTGTAACTTCCAGGAATTACAACGGAGCGCGGTGGAACCGCTCCCTTGGTTTCAACCGCTTCATTTCCGGTGACATCAATAATTTTTGTGGAAGCAGTCAAAACAACATTGGCTCCTAAAACGGCTTCTTTACCAACTCGAACTCCTTCTACTACGATGCATCTGGAACCTAGAAAAGCATTGTCCTCCACAATGACTGGAGCAGCTTGAAGCGGTTCCAAAACCCCTCCGATACCTACCCCTCCACTGAGGTGTACATTTTTTCCTATTTGGGCACAACTACCCACCGTTGCCCAAGTATCGACCATAGTTCCTTCGTCTACATAGGCACCGATATTGACATAACTCGGCATCATGATGACCCCTTTTGCGAGGTAGGCACCGTGTCTTGCAACCGCATGAGGAACTACCCGAATTCCTTTTTCTTGATACCCTCTTTTTAAAGGCATTTTATCGTGAAATTCAAGAGGTCCAGCCTCAAGCGTTTCCATTTTTTGAATCGGAAAATACAAAACGACAGCTTTTTTTACCCACTCGTTTACCTGCCAACCTGAGGCTGTGGGCTCTGCGACTCTAAGCGCCCCCGCGTCTAATTGTGAAATTACGTTTCTAATGGCGTTTTGGGTTTCGGTTTGTTCGAGCAGGGAGCGGTTTTCCCAAGCTGCTTCTATGATGTTTTGCATGTTCAAATTTTTTGGCAAAGGTAACCAATTCAAAGGGATTGGTTTGGAGTAAATCCTATTGAAAAAAGTATATTTGTCAAAAAAAAGAATGGCCTGTTTGGTAGGAATAGATTTTGGGTTAAAACGTACGGGTCTTTCCTGTACAGATCCCAATCAGCTCATAGCTAGTGGGTTGACTAACCTTCCTACTTCAGAGCTGCTTGATTTTT
Organism: Flavobacteriaceae bacterium; assembly: GCA_023263685.1. Lineage (GTDB taxonomy): Bacteria > Bacteroidota > Bacteroidia > Flavobacteriales > Flavobacteriaceae > MS024-2A. The sequence continues at coordinate 7,306 of JALQVM010000056.1, forward strand.
TACAACACTATTGTCAAGAGCAAGAGGTTGAGGCATTTGTCATTGGACAGCCCCTGCAAAAAGAGGGAAACGCTTCCGCCATAGAAGTCCAAATTCAGCAGTTTATCAAAGAACTAGAACAGCTTTTTCCTACGCAAAAAATTGAACGCTACGATGAGCGCTTTACTTCTAAGATGGCTGTGCAAGCCCTAATTGAGGGAGGTGTAAAGAAAAAAAAACGAAGAGAAAAAGGAATGATTGATCAGCTAAGTGCAACCTTGATTCTGCAATCCTATTTAGAGTATAAAACAAATACAACCCTATGATACGACCCATAGTTGCCTATGGCGCTCCCGTTCTGAAAAAAAAGGCAGAAGCAATTGAACCCGAATATCCCAAATTAGCTCAATTGATCGAAGATATGTGGGAAACCATGTATGCCTCCAATGGGGTTGGACTAGCCGCCCCTCAAATTGGCCTATCCCTTCGGCTTTTTGTAGTTGATGCAGCCCCTTTTGCAGCGGATGAGGAATTGGACACTGCTGAAATAAAAACCTTAGAATCGTTTAAAAAGGTATTCATCAATCCTCAGATTATTAGCGAGGAAGGTGACCCTTGGGTGTTTAATGAAGGTTGTCTTAGCATACCCGATATTCGAGAAGATGTTCAGCGTAAAGCACAGTTGACCCTTTCCTATCAAAATGAGAAATTTGAACCTCTAACAGAAACCTTTACGGGGCTTGCAGCACGTGTTGTTCAACACGAATACGACCATATTGAAGGGGTCTTGTTTACCGACCACCTGTCGCCACTCAAAAGAAGGTTGATTAAAAATAAATTAAACGCAATTTCTAAGGGACTCATTTCAGTTGATTATCCCATGAAGTTTCCTAATAAATCAAAACGCAACTAATGGACTTATCCAAAATAATAGCAATCTCAGGTCGCCCTGGCCTTTTTGAAATCAAAGCGCAAACCCGTTCGGGAGTTGTAGCGACTTCTTTATTAGATGGCAAGCGAATTACTACCAATCCCAATGCCCAAATCAGTGTATTGAATGATATACAGGTATACTGTATTGGAGAGGAAATACCCTTGACTACGGTCTTTGAAAAAATACTTGCTTACGAAGCGGGGGCTCCGACACGTTTGAGTCCAAAATCCGCACCCGTAGCATTAGAGGCTTATTTTTTTGAAATAATAGAGAATTATGATGAGGAACGGGTGTATCCCAGCGATATTAAAAAAATAATGCAGTGGTACAATCTGCTGTTGTCCAAAAATCAAATCAAAGCTTCAAAACCTAAAAAAACGAAAACGGAAGAAAAAGCGAACCCAGCTCAAGAAACGCAAGCGGATTGATGAATTCAAAACAAGCTAATTTAGCGGCATTCAGCCGTTTGTTGGATATCATGGACGAACTTCGGGAGCAATGTCCGTGGGATAAAAAACAAACTTTTGAAAGCTTACGACACCTGACAATTGAAGAGACTTATGAGTTGGGTGACGCTATTTTGGATCGCAACCTTACCGATATCAAAAAGGAATTGGGAGATTTGCTTTTGCATATTGTGTTTTATGCAAAATTGGGGAGCGAGGAAAACGCATTTGACATGGCCGATGTAGCAAATGATATTTGTGAAAAATTAATCCATAGACATCCCCACATTTATGGTTCGGTTGCCGTTGAAAGTGCAAAGGAAGTAAAGAAAAACTGGGAAGCCCTCAAACTGAAAGAAGGGAAAAAAAGTGTTTTGGAAGGGGTGCCTAAGGGACTTCCGGCTTTGGTAAAAGCCCAGCGAATGCAGGAAAAAGCCGCTGGTGTTGGATTTGACTGGGAGCATAAAAACCAAGTATGGGGAAAATTTCAAGAGGAACTCCAAGAACTCAACCATGCCCTTGAGTCCAAAAAACAGAATGAAATTGAAGACGAATTTGGCGACGTTTTATTTTCCTTAATAAACTATGCTCGCTTTATTGATGTGAATCCTGAAACCGCTTTAGAGCGAACCAATAAAAAATTCATCAAACGTTTTCAATACATAGAATCTCAGGCGAAAAAATCCCAGCGCTCTATTGAACAATTAACATTGGAAGAAATGGAAGTGCTCTGGCAGGAAGCCAAAACTATTCGGTAGTTGATTCCTGATCTTCTTCGCTACTTTCGTTGCCTTGTTCGTTTTCTTGATTAGCAAGCTTGGTTTGAGCGTTTTTGATTTGTTTCAATCGGATGTACTCCTCTTTGGCTTTTTCAATTTTCTTTTGGCAGCTGTTTATTTGTTTTTCTACGTTTTTGTAAAGAGGATTTTCCGCACTGGAATCACTAAAAAATTCGAGGTTATTCTCTAATTGTGTACGTTCGTTGTTTAGTTTATCTAGGGTCGCTTTTACCTCATTTAGCTCTTTTTGGAGTTTTTTTGGATCGTTTTGAAGCAGCTGGGTGTCTAATTTCAGTTGTACTTCTTTAAGTGTGTTTTTATCCAATTTGAGCTTAGAAATGGCTTTAGATAAGGTGGAAGTAAATTGCTTGTTCATCTCCATCTCAGTTTGCCCTCCAACTTTTTCCATCGAGTTCCATTGCTCCCATAGGGCGGCTAATTCTGTCAGCAGTTGTTCCGGATCTTCAGAAAAAGCGATGGCACTGATTTTGTCTATTTGCTCCTGCTTTTCCTTTTTAAGAGCTTCTTGCTCTTCGTTTAGATGCTGATAGCCCGATTTGATACGATCAAAAAATGTTTTGTGAACCTCAGAAAATTCTGACCAAAGTTTGTTGTCCAGTTTTCGAGGAACAAAGCCAATGGCTCTCCACTCCTTTTGAAGGGTTTTCATCTCTTGCACTTTGGAGTCCCAAGCAGGATCTTCGACAATCTTTTGGGAACGAAGAATAAGCTCTTTTTTTTCCTCTATGTTTTGATTGAATTCCTTTTTTTGGTTTTTGTAGAAAATATTTTTTTTATGCATAAAGTCCCTTCCAATTTCGCGGAATTCTTGCCAAGTCTCTTTACTCTCTTTTGAGGGTACGTAACCAATTGTTTTAAAGTTTTCTCTGAGAGTATTGAACTTTTTCAGCGCATTTTGCCAGCCGCTGTGATTTGAGGGTTCATTTTCAGTAAGCCCTTGCATTTCCTTGAGTAGTGCTTTTTTCTTTTCAAGGTTTTCTTTCATTGCACCGGCAACATCTTTTTGATACTCTTGTCTTCTGTCCTGGATGATTTTGGTTGCGTCCTGGAACCTTTTCCAGAGGGCTTCGCGGTGTTCTTTAGCTACAGGACCTAAGTCGTTTTTCCAAAGTTTGTGAAGGGTGTTGAGGTCTCTACTCGCTCTTATTACGTCAGGAAGTTCTTGGAGTGCCTCAGCTCGTTCTATGATTTTTAATTTTTCTTCATAGTTGTGCTTGAAATCTAGCTCTCGAAGCTCTCTGTTGAGGTGAAGAAAATCGTAAAAACGTTCGACATGGTGTTTAAAAGTTTCCCATAGATTTTGATTTTCAGAGCGGGAAACAGGTCCGGTGTTGTACCAACTTTCCTGAAGGGTTCGAAAGTTTTTGTAAATGGTGTTGATGTTGTCGTCTGCACCGATCAACCCTTTGATTTCTTCTATAATCGCTTTTTTCCGATCAAGATTTACTTTTTGTGCGACTTCTTGTTCTTTGTAATGAGATCGTCTTTGTTTTCTGTATTCATAACCCAATTGATCAAATACTTTTTTGTATTCGGGTTTGTAGAAAAAGTCAATTTCATTTCCCCCTTCTTCAATAAAAGCCTTCTTTTTGGCCTCTACATCTTCGTGAAATTTACTTTCAAAAAGACGGTTGATGTTTTGGATTTGAGCGTGATTTTTCAACCAATGATCGTTGGTTGTCAAATCCCGATAAGCTTCTATCAGCTTTTCTATAGGTAGCTCGTCATAGGCTACCTCATTTTCCTGTTCTGTTTCGGGTTCACTTTCCTTATTTTCAGTAGGAATTGCCTCTTTTTGTTTTTCCTGAGCAGCAGGCTCTTCAGAGGATGACGGAGCCTCCTCAACATGTTCTTCTGCTGAAGCAGCTGTATCTGCCTTAGATTCATCCTCTTTGATAGGTACTTCCTCTGAGGGTGTGGCTGTATCCTGAGGAGGAGGAGTGGTTCCTGGATCCGTATTTTCTATGTTTTGCGGCTCTTTACTTTCCTCCGCACTAGGTTTTTGGTTTTTCTCTTCCATTTTGAGTTAGGTATGAATACAAATAATATACATTTTTTTTAATTCTAAAAATAGAATCATCCAAAATTAGGGTATTGATTCCAGAGCTCCCAAGATTTTTCAGCCTGATAGACCAGCATTCGATAACCATTTGTCACTTTTGCCCCTCTTTCTTTTGCTTTTTTCATAAAAAGAGTTTCACTTGGATTATAAATCAAGTCGAAGAGTAAATG
>JALQVM010000057.1 GCA_023263685.1 Flavobacteriaceae bacterium
AAAGTACCTTTATGTCTTATATCGGGAGGGATCCGAATAAAGATGCCTACGCAGATTCCTTTATGGAGGGGGTCCTTCAACTGGTCAAGTAATAAATTGGGGTAACCCACTTCAAGCGAGGAAAAAACGTTTTCCCCTATAAATTAAACTGTACCCCTAAATAAAAATTCCTTCCAGGGGCGGGTTCATAATACCGCCCTCCGAAGGCGTTTAATCGAATGTTGTCGAAATAGGTTGCATTCAAGAGGTTGTTAATTCCCCCAAGCACATGCAGTTCTCCCCAAAGAACTTGGACGGTTTTTTGGGCTTGAAAACGCACTTTTTGAAACGATTGTATCACCACACTATTGGAATTATTTGCATAAAATCTTCCCAGCTGTTCTCCAGAGAGCATCCAATTCCAATCGGTAGGGCTCGTGTAGAGCAACTGGAGGAACGCTTGGCTGTTGGGTATGCCCGGGAGGCTTTTTTTGTCCACCGCCTCGGCTGCATCTTGCGACTTAAATTGATATTGAGCCTGCGTCAAACTCGCTTGAATGTCCCATCGTTTCCATTGAAAAGCCCCTGCAAGTTCAATTCCATAGCGTCTTGTGGCACCGGCATTTTGATAAAAGGACCTGCCAGGAAAGGCTTCCAATTCATAGGGTAAAATTTCATTGGTGGTTTGGATAAAAAAGCCCGTAGCTTCAAAAAAAGAAGAAGCACCTCGGGTTTTCCAGCCCAATTCGTAATTTATTGCTTTGGAGGGGTCTAAGTCTAAATTTAAGCCTGCTCCCCCCGTTGGGTTGGCAGATAACTCGGAAAGGGTGGGCGTTTCAAAACTGGTAGAAAAATTAACAAAAAGACGTTGAGCGGCAGAAACCGCATAACTCAAGCCTATGCTTGGATTTAATACGGTATACTCCTGACCTTTAGCTACTGTATCTGCACCCAATGTTTGGTAATCAAAACGCAGCCCTGTTCTTACTAAGAATTTTTCCCACTGAAGCTCATCCAAAACGGACATTCCAAGGGTTCCAAAACGTTCTAGCTGAGAAAACACAAGATTTCCTTGTGCTCCTAAAAGGTTTTGATACCGGTCACGTTGGTCCCTTTGAGCACTGCTTTCAAGTCCCAACTGCCAGCGATGGGTCAACTTCGACAGGCTTTCTTCATAATTGAGGCGGGTCCCCAGTCCGTAATAGTTCCGGAAGAGGTCTACGATACCTCCATTTTCAAAGGGCAGTTTTCCATAAAAATCTCTAAAACTGTAAAAAGCATAGCTGTCCAAACTCCATTGGCTCCCCCATTGTTGCTCCCAGCGCATGCCAACTTTGAATTGACTAATTTTTTCAAAAGTGTCGTAATCTACATTTTGTTTTCGCGCTTGACGAAAGTCTGCTTCCGTTTCCTCAAGTTTTAAGCCCCCCGCATCTTCAGCCCTTGGGCTATGGGTATAATTCAATTGAAAATTGAGCTTGGAACGGGAACTCAGTTGGTGTTTAATTTTAGCATTAAACACATTTTGTGTTAACCCACTAAAGTTTCTAAAGCCCTTAGTAAAAGTTCTGTTGATATGAAAAAGTGCTGAGGTTTTTTGCCCTCCTACATAGCTCGTCAACTGATGATTTTGATATCCGTAAGAGCCCAGGGTACTTCTCCATCGGGTAGATTCCCCCTCTAGGCTATCTAGAGTTGTTAAATACAACACCCCTCCTGCGGCATTGCCGTACAAGCTTGCAGCAGGACCTCGAAGGACTTCCAGCCGGCTTAAAAGACCCAAAGGAAGGTTGTCTACCTGCCCTTGTCCATCAGGTGTAGTTTCGGGTATGCCGTCTACTATGAGTAGAATCCCCCGTATGCCAAACGCTGCTCGAGAACCAAAACCCCGAATGGATAGCCTTAAATCCTGTGCGTAATTGTTTGCATTTAGGGTAAATAAACCGGGGACGGAGCGCAGGTATTCTTGTAGCGACAATTGCTGCTGAAACCCCTGAAGGGGAAGTAAATTTATCGAACTGACCGAAGCAGGGATAACAAAACGAGACGTTTTTAGCTTTGGGGCTTCCAATGCTATTTCATCCAAAGTAATGGTAGAAGTCTGGGAAGTACCCTGTCCTAAAAAAAGAGTAGGAAATCCAAAAAAAAGGAGAAAGCACCCCTTTTTCCAAGTTGCAATCAGGGAATAAAAATTCTTCGCTAGCATTTTTTAAATTTGTGCTAAGATAAGGATTATGTATCTCTCCGAATTAGAAGAAATTGTTGCCTATGTGGTTTGCATAGCCATCGTCATTGGCTTTGGCATCACCACTTATATGGAAATAAAAAATACCGTTTCTGAGGAAAAACAAAAGCACCAAGAACAAAAGGAACAAGAAGAAAAAATTAAAACCTTAATCTCCTACTTTAACGCCAAAAAGAAACTTATCGACAGTGTTGCTAAACTGAATCAAATCCGAAACGAAGAAAAATCGGAAAATTAACCCTACATTTGTAGCTACAACAGTTAGGTTAACATTTGTTTATGAAAACGATCTATCACAGTTCTTCCACCCGAGGAGAAGCCAACCACGGATGGCTTCATGCAAGGCATTCCTTCAGCTTTGCCAATTACTTTAACCCTGAACGCATTCAATTTGGAGCATTGAGGGTACTGAATGACGATAGCATTGCTCCGGGTATGGGTTTTGGGACCCATCCGCACAACAATATGGAGATCATCACCATTCCCTTGGAGGGGGCTTTAGAACACAAAGACAGCATGGATAATGTGGGAGTAATCGAGGCCGATGAAATTCAAGTCATGAGTGCCGGTACGGGAATATACCACAGTGAATACAATAAAAATAAAGATCAATCCGTAAATTTACTACAGCTTTGGGTACTTCCCCATACGCAAAATGTAAGCCCCCGCTACGATCAAAAAAGCATCAAAGCTCTCAAAACTCCCAACGCATTTTATCCGATTGTAACTCCCGACCCCGAAGGACCGGGCATGTGGATACATCAAGATGCCTGGTTTCATCTGGGTGAGTTTGACCAAGACAAAGAAGTGGAGTACCTCCTCAACAAAGAAGGAAATGGAGTCTATGCCTTTGTGATTGAAGGAGAAGGAACGGTTGCTGGTCAAGATTTGAGCAAACGCGATGCAGTTGGGGTATGGGATACTCCCTCTTTTTCGATCGCGGCTAAAAAAGATTCCCGTATTTTATTACTAGAAGTACCAATGCAAATCTAATGGAACAATCTCCTCTTTCCGCTAAAGCGCTTTTACAAAACATCGATCAGCAAATTGAATCCGGAAACTACAGCGACAGTGTGCATAAAATTAAATTGATGACTGCTCGAGAAGTCATTGCAAAAATTTTACGCTCCGAATTTTAGTCCAATCTTCTATTGGTATACCCTGACATAATCGATGCGGTATTCTCTAGGGAACACAAGACTGGGATCCACCGGTCCTCCAAAGTTTCCTCCTATTGCAAGATTAATCAGGAGAAAAAAGGGTTTGTTGAACGGCCAATGCTGCGAACTTAACGATTGTGGAACATAGCGGTAAACCAATGTTTCATCAAAATAAAATTCTAGCACGTCCTTTTTCCAATCCAAACGGTAAACATGAAAATCGTCTTCCACATTCGGTGCTAAAGTTACTTTGGTATTGACCGTGTTCCCGAAACTGCTGCGCGTATGGACGGCATTAAAAATCTGTCCAGGTTCTTTGCCCACATACTCCATGATATCAATTTCCCCGCACTCGGGCCATGGCACGCTGTCGATATCGGCTCCTAAGGCCCAAAAGGCTGGCCAGAGACCAGCTCCCGTAGGTAACTTTAAACGCGCTTCTATTCGGCCGTATTGAAATTCTTTTTTTCCTTTGGTTAAAATCCGGGTAGACGTATATCCATCGTCATTATCCGCTTTAATGATCAAAAAGCCATCCTCTAGGCGGTGGTTGGTTTCGGTATAGTTTTGAAATTCATTATTCCCCCAACCGCAGAGGTTTGGACATCCATCCCCCAAATCAAAACTCCAATGGTCACTATTGAGTTCGGTTCCGTCAAATTCGTCAGACCAAACTAACTCAAGGGGGGTTTCTACCTCAGGCTGGGGGTTCGGATCGGGCGTGGTGATTTCAATATCCAATCCCGTGGAAACTTCATCTTCTTGCTGGCAAGCTAGCAACAGGCATAGTCCAAAAAAATAAAAAATTATTTTCATCGGCTCTTTTTTACCTTCAAAGATAGGTGTTTTGCTATCTTTACCTAGACTAGGTTGGTATGGAGTTGATTCCAAGTTCAGGATTTTCAGTTAACTCTCTTCTCAGAGGTGTGCTGGGTATGGCAGTACTCTTGTTGTTTGCCTATCTGTTGAGTAACGACAAAAAGCAAATTGCGTGGAAAACGGTTGGAATTGCATTACTCTCACAGCTTGTTGTTGCCGTAGGTGTACTAAAAATCAATTGGGTCAAAGGACTTTTTGAAGGTTTGGGCGGATTTTTTATCAGCGTACTAAACTATACTGGGGAAGGAGCAAAAATGCTTTTGGGAGAATTTGGTGATGTAGATCAGTACGGCTTTATCTTTGTTTTTCAAGCGCTTCCTGTAATTATTTTCTTTTCAGCATTAAGCTCCATACTGTACTATTTTGGGGTCATTCAAAAGATCGTTGGTTTTTTAGCTTGGGTATTAACCAAATTACTGAAAATCTCCGGAGCGGAAAGCCTTTCGGTAGCAGGAAATATTTTTTTAGGACAAACCGAAGCCCCTTTAATGATCAAGGGCTATTTGGAAAAAATGAACCGATCCGAACTGTTTTTGGTTATGGTTGGAGGCATGGCAACAGTAGCGGGAAGTGTATTAGGCGCCTATATTGGTTTTTTGGGAGGCAATGATCCCGTGCAACGTCTAGCCTTTGCCAAGAGTTTGCTTGCCGCTTCTGTAATGGCTGCACCCGGAGCGGTAGCTATTGCAAAAATAATCTATCCCCAAACCGAAGAAATTGAAACTGAGGTACAAGTGTCACGAGACAAAATCGGATCTAATTTTTTGTCAGCCATCTCCATAGGTACCGGTGAGGGGGTCAAAATGGCGGTTAACGTAGGTGCGATGCTTTTGGTCTTCATAGCACTAATCGCTATGCTCAGCGGCGTGTTGTCTAGTATTGGAGACTTTATGGGGGTAAACGCTTGGATTGCTGAGCATACCCTCTACGAGAGCTTTTCTATCGAGTTCATTTTAGGCTATTTGTTTGCCCCACTGATGTGGGTCATTGGTATTGCCCAAGAAGATATGGCGCTTATGGGACAACTTTTGGGAGTCAAGCTGGTGGCAAGTGAGTTTGTGGGATATACCCAATTGGTAAGTTTAAAAGACAGTGCCAGCGCCATTCACCTCAGCTATCAAAAATCTGTGATCATGGCAACCTATATGCTGTGTGGATTCGCCAACTTTGCTTCCATAGGAATCCAAGTTGGTGGAATCGGCATCATTGCGCCTAAAATCCGAAAGACCTTAACCGAACTCGGCTTAAAAGCCATGATAGCCGGAACCTTAGTTTCCTTGATGTCTGCCACCATTGCTGGAATTATATTAGGATAAGCCCCTCTTTACAGAACTTTTACTCTAATTTTTTTCCATGTTTTAATCAGGAAATAGGCCGATGCTATTGCTAAAAACGCCAGGGGTAGCGCCAGCTGATAATTGCCGTAGATAAAATATCCCGAGGCAAACATGATGCTGTAAATCATCAAACACCCCAACAACATGGCGATTATTCCGGAGGGTACCGTCCATCCTTGTTCCCCTTCTTTGAGGTTCACCCCCTCATGATGAGCCGCATCGATGACTTTTTTCCAGCCTGGGCCTCCCGGTTGGATTTTTTTATAAAAGGAACGCAACACTTCATTTTTTTCCGCAGGGGTCAGATAGGTGGTCAAAAGCCACAGCAAACTGGTTACCACCACTACAAACGGAAACTCAAACCAAGCGGGGAAAACACCTTCCACACCAAATAATGCTTCTTTTACGCCAAAGGCTGGAACGGCTAAAAGCAAAGAAATAACCCCAGAAGCAATCATCGCTACGATTTCGCTCCAGGCGTTGATGCGCCACCAAAACCATCTGAGAATAAAAATCAATCCTGTACCTGCGCCAAAAACCAAAAGCAAATTAAAGAGTTGCATGGCATTTTGAAGCAGCAGTGCAAGTAAGGTACTCAACACCATCAACACTACGGTAGAAATTCTCCCAACGGCCACCAATCTTTTTTGAGAAGCATCGGGATTTATCTGACGCAGATAGAAATCGTACACCACATAAGAGGAACCCCAATTTAATTGGGTGGAAATGGTACTCATATAAGCCGATATTAAAGACGCCAATACCAACCCTAAAAGTCCTGTAGGAAGTTTGGTAAGCATGGCAGGATAGGCCAAATCATGTCCGAGTTTGTCTGCGGTAATGTTAGGAAAAGCAGCCTGAATGCTGTTCAGGTCAGGGAATACTACGAGAGAGGCTAAGGCTACCAATATCCACGGCCATGGTCGTAAAGCATAATGCATGATGTTAAAGAAGAAGGTTGCGCCAATGGCATGGTTTTCATCTTTGGCGGCAAGCATCCGTTGAGCAATATAGCCTCCACCCCCTGGCTCAGCTCCAGGGTACCACGAACTCCACCATTGCACTGCAAGTGGAATAATCAACAGCGTAATCAGTGCTTCGCGGTTTCCAAAATCAGGTAAAATCGCAATTTTGCTCGCCACATTTTCATGGGCTAATAAGGATTCAATGCCTCCAACTTCGGGTAGGTTTACCAGATAATAGGCCGCACCTATCGCTCCGCCCATGGCCACAAAAAATAAAATTAAATCTGTATAAACCACTCCTTTAAACCCTCCAATGGCACTAAAGGTTACGGTTACCAATCCAGCGGTAATTACCGTTTGCCAGGGCTCTAAGCCCAGCATAATTCCTCCGATTTTGATCGCCGCCAAGGTAACCGCCGACATGGTAATTACGTTAAAAACAATCCCCAAATAAATCGCTCTAAATTTTCTTAGAAAACTTGCGGGTTTGCCCCCATAGCGAAGCTCATAAAATTCTAAATCGGTGTTTACGTTGGATTTTCTCCACAGTTTGGCATAGACAAAAACCGTAAGTAATCCCGTAATTAAAAAAGCCCACCAGACCCAGTTCCCAGATACCCCATTGGTTCGTACAATGTCGGTAACTAAATTAGGGGTGTCGGTAGAAAAAGTAGTGGCTACCATAGATAGCCCCAAGAGCCACCAAGGCATGCTTCGCCCGGAAAGAAAAAATTGATTGGCACTGGTACCAGAGGTCTTCGACACATAGATTCCAATACCCAAGGATAGTGCAAAAAATAAAAATATTATGAGCCAATCCCATAGTGCTAATTCCATAAGCTTAAATTATTTGGTTGAACTAAAGATAGCTAAAAAACTGTTTGGCATTAAATAGTTGTTAAAAGGCTTGAGAATGAGACGAATTCATCCTAGGTTTGTCCTAAGTGATTGCTGATTTTCAATGAAAAAGACACTTTTACATCTGGTTTTACTTCTTTTCTTGGGAGCCAATCTCCTTTCGGGACAAATCGCAGGTGAATCTAAAGAGACCCCTAAGCTCCTGCTCCCTCCCCCAGAAAATAATGCTCCTAGCTTGCTTGCTCCTAAAAAAGAAAAACAATTTCTTTCGGAAGACTTTTTTAATCCCAAATTGGAATTTAAAGATCCCAAAAACGATGTAAACAATCCTCCCTTCAATTTTGGTCGTGGAGAACAGTTTCTAGATCCTGGAAAACAGTATTTGAATCGTTTAAATCGACAAGCTGAAAAGGAAAAAAATCCAAATCAATTTAAAGTTGATCAATATTTGGGTGACTTTAGAAATAATGGAAAGTTTGTTCAAATTGCCCTTCGTGACCATGAATCTCCAGACGGAGATTTGATAAAAATAATGGTAAATGATCAAGAAGTGGTTTCTCAAGTGCTTCTATTAGAGCGTTTTAAAACCATCTCTATCGATTTGGTTCCCGGCTTTAACAAAATCGATTTTGTCGCCCTCAACCAAGGGGAGTCCGGGCCCAATACTGCAGAAGTTCGGGTGTTTGATGACGAAGGCAAACTCGTAGGGGCCAATCGGTGGAACCTCGCTACAGGGGTTAAAGCTACCTACATCATCGTTAAAGAAAATTAAGTCTCGTAAATTTCGAGCATTCCCTTGAGGAACAGCGATACCTCTTCCGCAGTACCTGTGCTGATTCTACACCAATCGAAAAAAGGCGGGAAGGGCCTTCCAATTCGAACCCCTTTCTCCAGCATTGCTGGTCCCAATTCGCGGATGTCGCGCTGGGATTGAAAAAAGATAAAATTGGTATGTGATTGGACATAATCAAGCTTGAGGTGGTCTAAAAGCTGGTATATACGTTCTTTGGCTTCTTTGTTTTTTTGGAGTGAAAAACGGTAAAAGGCTTCGTCTTGAAGTGCTTCCTTAGCCGCCTCTACGGCAAGCACATTACTCATTGCAACTACATTCTTGCGGATTTGTTGGGCAATTTCAGGCTTGGCAATGAGGTAGCCTACACGCAAACCTGCCATACCATAAACCTTGGAAAAGGTTTTAGAGACAATCACATTTTCACCCCGCTTTACCGCCTCTATCAAACTGGGGTAGTTGGGGTCTTCTATAAAATCGTAATAGGCTTCGTCTGAAAAAACGATTGTTTTTTTACTTGCCACTGCACAAAAATCAACCAGCTTTTGGGCCGGAACCAAGGTTCCTGTGGGGTTGTTAGGGTTGCACAAAAAAACCAGCTTGGTATTTGAAGAAATTTGTTTTTCAATGGCCTCCAAATCATAGCCTTTGTCTTCGCCTACGGGCACCCATTTGACAGTGGCTCCCCATTGTTTGGCGTAATCCATCATGGCAAGAAAGGTAGGCTGACCCGAGATGATTTCTCCACCGTTGGCGGCAAACGTTATCCCAGTAACTTTTAGCCCCTCTGTAGAGCCTCCTGTCACAATGATTGACTCAGGCGAAACTCCGTGTTTTTTTGCCAATTGTTCGGCCAACTCGTCTGAGTAGGCATAGGGATACCGGCAGGCATGTTCAAAAGATTGTTTAATCCGGACACGCACCCTTTGGGAGGGACCGTAGGGATTTTCATTTGAACTCAATCGAACGATGGGATCCAGACTACGGGGTCTAAAATGTTCTTTTTCTTGGGCTGTAAGCAACGAAGAAGGTGCCAGCATCAATCCTCCAATTCCCATGGAGGCTTTGATCCAATCTCTACGTGAGTGCATGTGTTTTTGATTTTTATAAAGTTCAATTTTTTTTAAATGAAAACAAAATTTAATGTTTACTTTACCGTATGAGCGAACTGATCTCCTCTTTAGAGGCAGCCTTAAAAACACTAATCAGTCCCCTGGAATGGGTGATGCTCTTCGCAGTAGTTGGAGGAGGACTTTTTTTGATGGTTCACAGTAAAGGAGTTCCTCTTTTAAAGCTCCGACCCGCATTTAAACTTCTTTTTTTAAAAGAAAAAAATCAAGGAATTTCTCGTTTTCAAGCCCTTTCTGCTGTGCTGGCTGCGACCGTTGGTCTGGGTAATATTTCTGGGGTAGCAATCGCCATTCATATGGGCGGTCCCGGGGTATTGGTCTGGATGTGGCTTACCGCTCTTATTGGCATGGTCATAAAATTTTACTCTTGTACCCTAGCGGTTCAGTTGCGAAAAGTAGAAGCCAATGGAGACCCCCTAGGGGGACCCATGTTTTACATGCAATTGGGGATTAAAAAATGGGGAAAGCCCCTTGCTGTATGGTTTTCAATTGCGGGGCTCTTTGGAGTGCTTCCCGCCTTTACTGCCAATCAGCTCACCCAAACTTTTATGAATGTAGTCCAACCGGATTCTTTGCTCTCTTTAGGTCATTTGGAATGGAAATTTTTAATTGGAATCGTATTGGCCGTTGCCAGTTCGCTGGTCATTTTTGGGGGGCTTAAGTCCATTGTCAAAGTCACTTCAAATTTGGTCCCCCTCATGGTGGGCCTTTACTTTTTTATGGGGGTATTCATCCTCCTTTCCAATAGTGAGGCGGTCCTGCCCACCTTTGGTCTAATCTTTAGGGAAGCCTTAAGTTTTGATACGGCAGTGACAGGAGGTTTTTGGGGACTCGTGATTTTAGGGGTAAGAAGGGCGGTATTCTCCAATGAAAGTGGCGTTGGTAATGCCCCAATGTACCACGGGCAGTCTCAAAGTTCCAAAGGAACGGATGAGGGGTTAGTTGCCATGCTGGGGCCCCTACTCGACACCGTTTTAGTATGTACCATTACGGGGCTGATTGTCATCATCAGTGGGGCCTATCAAATGAATGACCTCAACGGAATTGTGTTGACCTTGGAAGCTTTTCGCCTTTTATTTTTTGGGTTTGGTGACCAGCTTTTACTGCTTATGGTGGTTGTATTTGGGATTTCAACTCTTTTTACCTATTCCTATTACGGGGTAAAGTGTTTTGGTTTTCTGACTCAGAAAAAATGGGGAATGTACTACAACTACTTTTATGTAGGCAGCATTATTTTTTCTGCACTCGTCACAGTTGAAGTCGTGATTGGAATCATCGACCTGGCTTTTGCCCTTATGTGTATTCCCAATATGATTGCCCTAGTGTATTTAGCAAAAGGGGTAAAACAAGAAATGCGGGAGCGCAACTGGATGAGCTAGCCCCCTTATTTCACTATTCTTGACCAATGGGTGGCGGCCCGGGAGGGAGCATGGGCGTATACTGATACGCTCCTTTGCGAAGTTTAAACTCGTCTTTAACTTCCTGTAAAAGTTTGCTGTCAGTAAATAAATCGACCATCGACATGCTCAATGCTTTGGCAGCATAAACCATTCCTTTATGCCCGATCGACATAGCGCCGCAAGCAACTACGGCCCAAGAATGCCAGGGCGTGCCTTCTGGGGCTACGGTTACCCCCAGACGTACTACGGGAACCAAAAAGCTGACGTCACCCACGTCGGTTGACCCTCCCATAGGGTGTTCTGCGGTAGGCTTTAAAGGGGTTATTTTTCCGTTGATTCCTAATTTAGGCTTGGAGGTGGCTTCTTGAATTTTATAAGCAAAGTCCAGTTCATCAGCCGTATACTCTAGGGACCCAAGGGTTTCTAAATTTTTCTGAACGGCTGCTCCTCCGGCACGGTTGGGTAGGATTTCATGAATCCCTGAAATCAAATTGATTTTGTAGTCCACATTGGCCATGATGGCTGCTCCTTCTGCCATTTTTTTTACGTGTTCATAAACTTCACTCATCCCTTCTCTTTTGGTATCTCGTACCCGTACCCAAATTCTAGAATAATCAGGAACTACGTTGACAACTTGACCTCCATCTTGAATGTGATAGTGAATTCTGACTGTAGGCTTGACATGCTCTCTGTAGGAATTTATTCCGTGTGCATAGAGTTCCAGGGCATCGGAGGCGCTTCTTCCATTCCAAGGGTCTGCAGAAGCATGGGCTGTCTGTCCAAAAAATTCAACCTTAAAATCCAC
>JALQVM010000058.1 GCA_023263685.1 Flavobacteriaceae bacterium
GCTGGGGAGAAATGAACACAGACGTAGTAGCTGAATGTACTGGAATTTTTACGACTCTTGAAAAAGCTCAAGCTCATATTGATGGAGGAGCAAAAAAAGTGGTAATTTCTGCTCCCTCTGCGGATGCTCCCATGTTTGTAATGGGAGTTAATCACAAAGAGGCAAAAGCTTCTCAAACGATTGTTTCCAATGCATCATGTACGACCAATTGTTTGGCTCCCGTGGCTAAAGTTTTGAATGACAACTTTGGAATTGCCGAAGGATTAATGACTACCGTACACGCTACAACTGCAACGCAGTTTACCGTTGATGGACCTTCAAGAAAAGACTTTAGAGGAGGTCGTAGTGCGTTAATTAATATCATGCCTGCTTCAACAGGAGCTGCTAAAGCAGTTACAAAAGTAATTCCTTCACTAGAAGGTAAACTTACCGGTATGGCCTTCAGAGTGCCAACGGCAAATGTGTCTGTAGTAGACCTTACCGTGAGACTTGAAAAAGACACTACCTACGAGGAAATCAAAAGCGTGATGAAAAAGCATGCCGATACCGATTTGAACAATATTTTAGGCTATACAGATGAGGCCGTAGTCTCTCAAGACTTTGTTGGAGACATCAGAACCTCCATATTTGATGCAGAAGCAGGAATGGAATTGAATTCTCGTTTTTTCAAAATCATTTCATGGTATGACAACGAGTGTGGATATTCTAACAAACTCATTGATTTGGCAAAACACATCAATCAACTCTAAACTCATTTCAGTATGATTTTAGTTGTTGACAGCGGTTCGACTAAGACCGATTGGATTGCTGTAAATTCACAGGGAGAAACACTTTTTTCTACTCAAACTTTGGGTTTGAATCCTCAAGTGCTTTCCAGTGCCATTCTTAAAGAGCGAATCATCAATAATTTTGATTTGTTTCAAAACAGGGAAGAAGTGTCTCACCTTTATTTTTATGGAGCCGGTTGTGGAGTGGATTCTCCCCAAAAAAGAATAAGAAAAGTTTTTGATGAAATTTTTACCCAAGCAAATATAATCATCAAAGAAGACACCTATGCAGCCGTATATGCCGCTTCTAACCCTGGAGAAAAATCCATAGTTTGCATATTGGGAACGGGCTCCAATTGTACCTACTTTGACGGAAAAGAGATAGAGCAACGGGTAACTTCATTGGGCTATATTTTAATGGATGAAGCCAGCGGCAATTTTTTTGGAAAACAACTGATTAGAAGTTATTACTTCAAAACCATGTCGGAGGATTTGGCTAAAGCGTTTGAACAAGAATACGACCTTACTCCCGATACGATAAAGGAGAATATTTACCGCCGCGAAAATCCGAATACCTATTTGGCTACGTTTTCAAAATTTTTAATTCAGCATAAACAAAATGAGGTATTTCAGGACATTATTGCCAAGGGTCTCGAACGGTTTATCAACCATCAAATTTTACAATTCGACAACGCCAGCGAAATTCCAATTCATTTTATCGGTTCGATCTCTTTTTATTTGAAAGATGAAATCGAAAAAGCACTGAGTCTCAAGGGACTTCGTATGGGAAGAATCGTACAGCGTCCCATAGATGAATTGGTAAAATACCACAAAAAACTGATCGACAAAGCGTCTTAATCGACTGCTATCATTGAGATTTCAACACGCACTGATTTAGGAAGTGTTTTTACAGCAACAGTTTCTCTGGCAGGCGCCGTTTCACTGTCAAAATAGCTTCCATAGACCTCATTTATTTGAGCGAAGTTGTTCATGTCATCAATAAAGATTGAGGTTTTTACTACCTGATTGAAATCCATGCCAGCTGTTTCTAATATGGCTTTTAAGTGCTGCATTACTAAGTGAGTTTCTTCTTGTATGGTTCCATTAAACACTTCCATAGTTGCTGCAACTAGGGGGATTTGTCCTGAAATATACAGGGTGTTTCCTGATTTTATGGCTTGATTATAGGGTCCTAAAGGAGCTGGGGCTTTGGGGGTTGTGATAATTTTTTTCATCCCGAATTGTTTTAGACAAGGTACTAAAAACTAACGATCGACCTACCTCCGGTTGGGTAAGCTTTGTTTTTCGTATTTGATATCGCTCAAGAGTCCTGATTTTATCCCGATAAAAAAGTTCCAGGAGGCTCTGTCACTAAAAGGAATCCAGCTAAAATTTAAGCGCCAACTGTTTAGATCGCGGTTAAATCGCAATTGGGTATAGGTAAAGCCTTGTCCTTTAAAATCATACCCAGAGGACATGCCCACTTTCCATTTGGGTGTCAAATCAATATTTCCAGAAAACATCAATGAATTATTACTAAAATCCCTTTGCCCTCTTGAATTGTTATAGGTTAAAGAATAGGCAATTTTCAAATCCCAAGGTATTTTGGTTCGGTAACTGGGGTAGGTGGGTGCTGGGTCATTGTTTTCAGCGTCATTCATGCGCCGATCCGTAAAATCTTCTGCTCGACCAAACAAATCATCGTCTCTACCACCACTTGAGGTCGCTTCTCTCTGGCTTCTTTCCTCCGAATCTTCTTCCTCTCGATTCGCCCCTTTCAACTGGGTACTCGAAAAGGAGTAATTCATATTTACATTGGCACTCGTTAAACGCAACAATCCGCCCCCGTTTGCAATATTGTAGGTATTGATACGAACCTTTTTTTCATTCAGGGCATAGGGATCAAACGTACTTCCAAAATTAATGCTCATTTTTCCTTTGAGCAGCGAAAAGCCTGAAGACATCCGCATGGGACTCCACCGCAGCGAATCTGCCGCAAAATTATGTGAAGTCGAAATGTTGAGGTTGTTGAGTAATACAATTTTTTTAGGTCCGGTTGCAGTAGAATCCTTGTCTCGAACCTTTGCCTCAAAGTTATTCCCTAAGCTGATGCCCATGCTGTTGGAAAGCGCCTTTGAAGGTATTCCAAACAAACTATTCTGATACCTTGTGTACTCAGCAGAGTTACCATCGGCATCCACGATGTAGGTGTCGTAATATTTTTCAAAGCTGGGTTTGTTGGTATAACTGATGGCGGGTCTTATTGTATGGCGTATGGATTGGATTTTTTTATTTTCTCCAAAATTAAAGGTCCCGTAAACCGTTGTTCCTAAAGAAGCGCTAAGGCTGTATTGCCTAAAAGTTCCTATGTTGTTGATGGTGTCTTTTACCGCCCTACCAAGCTCGGGATTGAAATCTGAAAAGCGGACGGTATTTTGCGTCCAAATTTCGTCATAGTTGGCGCTTGCGGACATACTCAGATACTTGAACAGCTTAAAATTCGTGCTGATCGGGATGGTGTGTTTCATCCCCATTTTTGCATTATCAAACATGGTAGGCCCAAAAAGAGCGTCCTCGGTAGTGATGATTCTATTTTCTGCTCTACTCGTGTATTGAAAGTTAATGTTTTGGAACAGCCCTTTTTTTGCTCCAATTTTGGGGGCAAAAGGATAAATACGTTCCATATTGGCTTGAAAGGTAGGCAGTGTTAAGTTTACTGATTTGGATTGAGAGTTTTGTGACATTGCCGTTGTCAGCGATATGTTAACGCGGGGGTATTCTGGGAAGGACTTAGAATACGAAATGGAGGAACTTAAATTGTTGTTTAGGAAGTTCGGCGAGTTTAACTGATTTACAGACTGTCTGTAATAGTCGCTGGTTCCAAAGTTTACCGAGGCTGAAAAAGTTGAATTTGGACTTGATTTTGGATCTTTACTGTGGTTCCAACGGACATTAAATACACTTGATTTGGAATATTCAGGAAGCCCCCTTGCCTCATTGATGAGGTTTTCAAATCGAAAGCTAAAAGTTCCCCTGTATTTGTACCGCACATTGTATTGGGAGTCCCCACGAAACCCATAACTTCCATTTGTATAGTAATCTGTAATCAGGGTTAAATCAAAATAGTCTGACAAGGCTAAATAATAGCCTCCGTTTTGGATGTAATACCCTCGTAAGTTGCTTTCCCCTATAGAAGGAATAATAAAGCCAGACTCTTTGGTCTGGGAGGATGGAAAATACGCAAAGGGAAGCCCGACAGGGGTGGGAACATCGGCTATAAACATATTGGTTAATCCCGAAATGATTTTACCCCCCGGGATGATTTTTCCTTTTCTGACTTTAAAATAGTAATCAATCCCTTCTTCGTCACCCCCCACTAATTTTCCAGCAGTACTGACACGTGCATCTTTGATATAATATACAGAATCGTTTTGCTTTTTGGTCAAAGCCGCAAAAATATCCATTCCATTTTGTCCTGATTTGGAATTCCAGATCAAGGCTTTTTGGGTGTCGAAATTGAATCGTATCGAGTCGGGATTTACTTCATTGCCTCCTTGTTTGAAAAAGGGGTACTGAACCAAAGTCGAGTCAAGTACGATTCGACCCGCATTGACCTCATTGGTTTGATAATCTAAGATGATGATTCCGGCCCGAAGTTCGATGTCTTGGTAGTACAGTTCGGCTTCATTGTAAAGAATGAGTTTGTTGTTTTTTCGATCAATTTGAACACAATCTTTGGCTTTGTATTCAACCTCAGCCAACAGCAAGGGTTTTTTTTCTACCGGTTTAGAAATACTGTCCAAGAGGACAGCATCGGTAAGTGTAGTAGAAGTTGTGGTTTGAGCGTGAACAATTCCTAGTCCGAAGAAAAAGAGGAAATATGCTATATGATAAAACTTTGATTGCAAAGTGATAAGCCCTAAATTTGTTGTGCTTGGTTCAAACGACCAAAATTAATGATAATTTTAAGGATGCATCAAGATTTTTTGTCTAATTCTCCGTTTTGTAAGCCTGTTAAATTGAGGCGTTTTATATTTGTTTTAGTTTGTTGTGGGGCGTTTGTCTTGATCCCCACGATGTTTACTTCCGTCTTTGCCCAACAAAAACCGTTTTTAGTGGTTTTGGATGCAGGACATGGTGGCCACGACTCAGGAAATAGGGGAAATGGGTATTTTGAAAAGAAAATTGCCCTCAATATTGCCTTAAAAATTGGTGCGCAATTAGAACAAAAATCGGGAGTCAAAGTCATTTACACCCGCGATAAAGATGTCTTTGTAGACTTAATCGAACGTGCTAATATCGCCAATAAGGTAGATGCAGATTTGTTTGTGTCCATACATTGTGATGCTTTTTCTTCTTCTCAAGCTTTTGGTGCTGGAACGTTTGTGTTGGGTTTGCATGAAAATGAGCGCAATTTTAAAGTAGCCCAAAAAGAAAATTCCGTAATTTTTTTAGAGGAAAATTACGAGCAAAAATACGACGGCTTTGATCCAAATGACCCCGAATCGGTAATCAGCCTTATTTTAATGCAAGAAACCTATTTGGATCAAAGCATAGCCGCAGCCAATACCATACAGCAAAGTTTTGTAAATAACTTAAAACGAAAGGACAGAACCGTAAAACAGGCCGGCTTTATAGTGTTAAAATACACTTACATGCCCAGTGTTTTAGTAGAAACAGGATTTTTGACTAACAGTTCTGAGGGGGCTTTTCTGAATTCTTCCAAAGGACAAAATCAGATGGCTAACGCCATTTCGAGCGCCATACTCAACTACAGAGATTTACTTCAGGCGGGGGTTCAAAAAGAGACCCTCACACTGGAAAACAAGCCCGTCCAAAAAGAAGTTATAATCTCAAATTCGGACTTAATTTTTAAAGTTCAAATTGCGGCAAGTGGTAACCGTTTAGCTGCAGAGGGATACAACTTTAAAGGGCTTACACCCATTAGTAGGGAGAAATCAGGAAAAATGTACCGCTATTTTTACCAAACCGCCTTTACCTATGAGGAAGCGCAACAACATCTTAAAATGGCGCAAAGTAAAGGCTATACCAATGCATTTGTGGTGGCCTATAAAAGCGGTAAAAAAATAGCACTAAGTGAGGCACTCCGCTTGTTAAAATGATGCTCTTCTGAAAATAATTTCTACCTTTGTAAGGCACCGTAAAACGCTCTATTTTGAACAAATCTCGTGAAATAAAAACCGCAATTCTAATCCTGGGTTGCATCGTCATTTTTATTTTTGGTTTCAACTACCTCAAGGGGTCTTCCCTGCTGGATGATAGTAAAATCGTTTCCTCACTTTACCCAGACGTTGAAGGACTCGTGATAGGTGCTAACGTAACCATCAATGGACTCAATGTCGGCAAGGTCAGAAAAATTGATTTTGATGAAAATTACGATAAAATCAAAGTGACTTTTAGTTTGAGAAGCGACCTGAATTTTTCAAATCAAAGTATAGCACAACTCTATGAAGCAGGCCTTATTGGGGGTAAAGCCATCGCAATTTTGCCTGTTTACGATCAAGGAAATGAGGTAAGCACTGGAGACGTCTTGCCCTCAAATATCAAGCCCGGGTTGACCGAATTGGTCAACCAACAGATAGCTCCCTTACAAGACAAAATTGAAGGACTTTTGACTTCTGCCGACTCCCTTTTTGCAGGGGTGAGTAATGTGATGAATTACCAAACCCAAACCAATTTAAAATTGGTTTTGGAGGGCTTGGCGGAAAGTGTAACCAACGTAGCCGAACTTACCAAAAACATGAATCGGGTGGTGGTGCAAAATGAAAAAAACTTCAAGGGAACCCTTGGAAATTTGGAAGCTACTTCAAAAAATTTAAGTCAGCTTTCCGATTCTCTTGCTCAAATGCCATTGGGAGCTACGATAGCAAATTTCGAACAAACATCTTCCGATTTACAAAAGATACTATCTCGCCTAAACAACGGAGAAGGTTCAGCAGGTAAGTTGCTTAATGACGAGGAACTATACCATAAGCTACTAGGGTCTTCTGCTGCATTGGAGGCATTGTTAACCGATTTAAAAGCCAATCCTAAAAATTACGTCCACTTTTCTTTATTTGGGAGAAAAGCGAATACTACCCGTCCAAAAGAATAATTCCTATGGGCTATTTGCCGAATCTAGTTTTTCTGAGTTTGCTTATCGTAGGAGGAGGCTTTTTCGTGCGAAATATTCTTAGAGTCAAACGCAACATAATGCTTGGAAAACAGACCGATAGAACTAAGGATAAGACAGCGCGCTGGAAGCACATGGCACGAGTAGCCTTAGGGCAATCAAAAATGGGGGTAAAACCTGTGGCGGCTGCACTTCATTTGATCGTTTATGTCGGATTTATTCTTATCAATATCGAATTGTTGGAAATTGTCCTGGATGGGTTGCTGGGCACTCACCGACTGTTTGCTCCCCTGCTCGGAGAGTTGTATGATGTTTTGATCGGTAGTTTTGAAATTCTCGCCTTGCTGGTTTTGTTGTCCGTAATTTTGTTTTGGACCCGAAGAAATCTACTCAAGATTAAACGCTTTTGGAAAAATGAAATGAAGGGATGGCCTAAAAGAGATGCGGATTATATCTTGTATTTTGAGCTCGTTCTTATGCTGCTGTTTCTGTGTATGAATGCCACTGATGCAATACTCCAGCAACAGACTGTTGAATCCTATATTAAAGCAGGTAGTTTTCCGGTATCTGATCATATCAAACCTCTCTTTGAGGGATTAAATACGAACACCCTCTTTCTTTTAGAACGCGGCTTTTGGTGGGCGCACATTAGCGGTATTTTGATTTTTTTAAACTACCTCTATTATTCCAAACACCTGCATATACTGCTGGCTTTTCCCAATACTTTTTACGCTAATTTAGAAGCCCAAGGGAAGTTCCGTGTGGACGGTTCTATAAAAAATGAAGTGATGCAGATGCTTTTTCCGGAAAAGGCAACTACACCCCCAGAAGGTGCCACCCCTCCCGAAAAATTTGGGGCAAGTGACGTTTTTGATTTACGGTGGACGCAGTTAATGAATGCCTACAGTTGTACAGAATGTGGTAGATGTACATCTTCATGTCCAGCTAACATTACCGGAAAAGAGCTTTCACCTCGAAAAATCATGATGGATACCCGTGACCGACTGGAGGAAGTGGGTAAAAATCTCAATTTGAACAAAGGGGTGTCCAAGGACGATCAAAAGCAACTGTTAAATGACTATATTAGTCCAGAGGAGTTATGGGCTTGTACCTCGTGTAATGCCTGTGTAACGGCTTGCCCTATTGCCATTGATCCGCTATCCATCATCATGGATATGAGACAATATTTGGTAATGGAACAATCCGCAGCTCCTCAAGCGCTAAATGCGATGATGGGAAATATCGAAAATAATGGGGCCCCATGGCCTTTTAGTAATCAAGACCGTTTGCAATGGGCAAATGAATAAATAACTCAATTTAATTATATGGAACGAGAAGAAGCAGAAACGTATTTACACAAAAAAGTAGAATCAGGCGAAGTAGTCAGTCCGGTTTTACCCGATGGAATTAAAAACTATCTTATTGATATTGATGGCACCATCTGCGACGACATCCCCAATGAAGAGCCCGAGCGTATGGCAACGGCCAAATTGTACCCAGATGCATTGGTAACTCTTAACAAATGGTACGATGAAGGTCATCTCATCTGCTTTTTTACTTCAAGAGTAGAATCGCATCGGACGGTGACGGAAAAATGGTTGAAAGACAACGGGTTCAAATACCACAGTTTGCTCATGGGTAAACCTCGCGGGGGAAATTACCATTGGATCGACAATCATTTGGTAAAAGCGACGCGTTATAACGGAAAATTTACCGATCTAATCGAAAAAGAAGTTACCATAGAAGTATTTGACGACGGTAAATCACAAGCGTAATAGATGAAACTTGAAGTCCCCACTTTAGCATCACTGGAAGCACAAGGTAAAAAAGCCGAAGTTGTTTTTTGGGTTGGTTGTGCAGGTAGTTTCGACGAACGTGCTAAAAAAATCACAAAGGCCTTTGTAAAAATTTTAAATCATACCCAGACTCCTTTCGCTGTTTTGGGAACGGAGGAAAGTTGTACAGGTGATCCTGCAAAAAGAGCCGGAAATGAATTTTTATTTCAAATGCAAGCCTTGCAAAACATCACTACTTTGGATCGCTACGGGGTCACTACAATAGTGACCACCTGCCCCCACTGTTTTAATACGCTTAAAAATGAATATCCCGAACTTGGCGGGCATTACAAAGTGCTGCACCATACCCAATTTTTAAAATCCCTGATCAAAGAGGGGCGTTTGAAGATTGAAGGGGGGGCTTACAAAGGAAAACGAATTACCTATCACGACCCTTGTTATTTAGCTAGAGCAAATAACATTTTTGAAGCTCCGCGTGAACTGATCAAAAAACTGGATGCCGAACTTGTTGAAATGAAATCCTGCAAAACCAGGGGGCTTTGTTGTGGTGCTGGAGGAGCTCAAATGTTTAAAGATGCCGAACAAGGAAACAAAGAAATCAATAGCGAACGGACCGAGCAGGCGTTGGACACTCAAGCCGAAATTATAGCAGCAGCCTGCCCTTTTTGCACTACCATGTTGACCGATGGAGTAAAAAGTGCGCAGCAAGAAAGTAAGGTACACATAATGGATGTGGCTGAGATGATTGCCCAAGCCCAAAATTTATAAGTCATGATCGTTCCCTTTACTAATTTACCTCCCGAATCTAGAGTTTGGATTTATCCTTCCCACAGACCTTTCAGAGAAGAGGAGCTTGAACGACTCAAAGAAGCACTCACTAATTTTTTGGCAGGTTGGACGGCTCATAATCAGGCATTGGAAGCTTCGTTTGAGTTGCCGTTTAATCGATTTATCGTACTGGGATTGAATCAAGAAAAAGTTCAAGCAAGTGGATGTTCCATAGATGCGTCTGTTCATTTTATTCAAGCTCTAGAGCAGCAGTTTGACCTTATTCTTTTGGATAAAATGAATGTAACCTTCAAGCAAGGTGATTTTCTTTCGCATAAATCCCTAGCAGACTTCAAACAAATGGCGAGGCAAGGAGCGATCTCAAAATCGACTATAGTGTTTAATAATCTGGTGGACACAGTAGCAGCGTACCAAGAGTTTTGGCAAGTGCCCGCAGCAGAAAGTTGGCACAAGCGATTTTTTAAATAAAGAAGACTAATTTTTAATGAAATACACCCTAAGCTTTCTTTTTGGATTCGTTTTTCTGGCTTATAGCCAGACCCCGGATCCTTTGTTAACCCATGACGAACACGCTCAAACAATTTGGGTGGATAGTGTATACAACAGCCTTTCTTTAGAGGAAAAGGTGGGTCAGTTGTTTATGTCTATGGTTTTTACCGAAAAAGATTCTACCCATTTCAATCAAACCTTAGCATTGGTTAAAAATCAAAAGCTTGGAGGGCTTATTTTTTCTTTAGGGGGACCGGTAGAACAAAGCCATTGGTTAAATCGTTTTCAAGCTGCAGCCCAAACTCCCTTGCTTGTGGCTATGGATGCGGAATGGGGTGTTGCTATGCGTTTGGATTCCGTTCAGCCTTTTCCGTGGCCAATGACCTTAGGTGCAGTTCAGGATACCGTTTTATTGCGTAAAATAGGTCGGCGGATGGGAGAACAAGAAAAACGCCTGGGGATTCATTACAGTTTTAGCCCGGTTCTTGACATCAATACCAATCCCAACAACCCCATCATTGGAAATCGATCCTTTGGTGCTTCTAAAGAACGGGTCATTCGGCAGGCTAGGGCAGTCATGAAAGGACACCATGATGCGGGAATTTTAACCTCAGGCAAACACTTTCCAGGTCATGGAGATACCTCTCAAGATTCTCATAAAACGCTTCCCTCCATCGCATTTTCCTCCGAACGAATCAAAGCGGTGGAACTTGCTCCTTATCGAGAATTGATCGATGCAGGCTTGTCTTCTGTCATGGTAGCACATTTGAATGTTCCTTCTTTAACCCAAAAAGGCTTACCCACTTCTTTGTCCAAAGAGGTCATTCAAAAATTACTGATCGAAGAGATGGGGTTTAAAGGATTAGTGGTAACCGATGCCTTAAACATGAAAGGTGTTTCGGACTATGCAGCGGTAGAAAATATTGATCTTACGGCCTTTAAAGCGGGTCATGACATGCTGTTGATCTCCAACGACATCCCAAAGGGGATAGGCGCCCTGGTTCAGGCCTATAAGGACGGCGAACTTACTGATAACCGATTGAGCCATTCTGTAAAAAAAGTTCTGAAAGCGAAATATAAAGTAGGATTGGCAACATACAGTCCTGTTAAAACAGAACGACTGTTTGAAGAATTAAATACACCATTAGATACGCTGTTGTATACGGAAGCCATGGGGAAAGCGTTGACGCTTTTGAAAAATGAAAATAATCTACTACCCTTAAAAGGAACTACTGCATTGGGACACTTGGCTTTAGGCGATGCCAGTTCAACAGCTTTTCTAACCCAACTAAAAAAGTACGGTTCTATTGCCTCGCTCAGTGGGGTAACCGAAGCCAATGCCTTGGAAAAAACGGCGGAACTGGACACTTTAATCATCAGTTTCCATCGTTCAAATGAGACCCCATGGAAAGCTTCAAACTTTAATCGGGAAGAGTTGAATATCATCAAAAAGTTGGCGGCCAAGAAAACCGTGCTTTTGGACGTTTTCGTAAAGCCGTATGCATTAAAAGCCCTTGAGCAAATCCAAG
>JALQVM010000059.1 GCA_023263685.1 Flavobacteriaceae bacterium
AGTTTTTTAGGTCATCTTGTCATTTTTTAAATCGTAAAAGCCAAGAAACAAAGCTTCCTCAACTTTTAATACGATTTATAATAACTTCACTTAAATAATGACAATAGTTGTGCCATAAAAAATTAAAACGAGGTGTAACAAAAATTAAATTTCCTTCTCTTAACTATGAAGATATCCTCATTTGAATTATAAAAAATTACATATTGATTCCTTAATCAAGGCTTGTAAAAATAACGATCAAAACGCTCAAATGGAATTGTATCAACGGTACCATCAACCCCTGTATCAGGCCGCTTACAACATCTTGAAAAATCGTGACGACGCTCAAGATGCCATGCAAGAAGGAATGATTAAAGCTTTTGAAAAATTAAACCAGTATCAAGGCGAGGTTGTCATTCGCAACTAAACGCGTTTAGAAGGCATACGCAGCAGCATAATCCCCCCTAAAATAAAAAAAACGATAAAAAATAAAATGCTGTTGCGCATGCTTCCCGAAATATGGTCTATCAATCCAAAACAGACCATTCCAATGACAATTCCAATTTTCTCAGTCACATCATAAAAACTAAAAAATGAAGTGGTGTCCTGGGTTTCAGGTAAAAGCTTAGAGTAGGTCGATCGGGAAAGGGATTGCATACCCCCCATCACCATTCCTACACAGCCAGCAACGACATAAAACTGCATGGGAGTACGCGTATAGTAAGCCACTACACAAAGTACTGCCCAAATACCATTAATTGCAATTAAAACCGGAATGTTTCCAAAACGTTCTGAAGCTCTAGCGGTAAGTATTGCGCCAAAAATCCCAACGATTTGAATCAGTAAAATACTCACTATCAATCCTACCGTCTTTTCACTTCCATTGGCCCAGGCTATTTCTTCCTCACCAAAATAAGCCGCGACCAATAAAACCGTTTGAAGTGCCATACTGTACAGAAAAAAAGCAGGTAGAAATCGTTTTAATCTGAGGTATTGATCCAGCTGCCCCCACACGAGTTTAAGCTCCTTAAATCCGTTCCAAAAAATATCCTTGGTCACTTTTACTTCATGGTTTCCCTTCGGTAGGTAGTAAAAAGAGTATTGGCTAAATAATGCCCACCAAATCCCTACGGAAACAAAAGAGAAGCGCATGGCTTTCATGGAAGCCTCTTCGGCAGCACCTGTAATGCCAAACCATTGGGGCTGCATTACCATGGCAAGGTTCACCAACAACAATAGTACACTTCCTATGTAGCCCATAGAAAACCCTCGTGCACTGGCACGGTCTTGTTGCTCTGGAAAAGCAATATCAGGCAGGTACGAATTGTAAAAAACCAAACTTGCCCAAATCCCAATCAGGGCTAAGAAATAAAAAAACAATCCGAGGTAGATGGTGTCCAATTCAAAAAAATACAAGCCGATACAGGAAAGAGAACCCATGTATACAAAGAGCTTCATGAATTTTTTTTTATTTCCGATATAATCAGCTATCCCCGAAAGTAAAGGGGAAATAAAGGCCACAATCACAAAAGCAAAGGCGGTAACAAAACTAATGACAGCCGTATTTTTAATATCGTAATTGAACAAAGAAATCGTATTGACCTCTACAAATAAGGCTCCAAAATAAATAGGAAAAATGGCAGAAGAAATAACCAATGCATAGACAGAATTTGCCCAATCGTAAAACGCCCAAGCATTTATCAATTTTTTACTTCCCTTTTCAAGAGGAACTTTTGGAGTAAACATTCATTCAATTTAGTCCCTCAATGTAACAAAATCAAAAGGATATTTTGATTCATTGGCCATTGATTTCCCTTGCCCGCTGTTGAGCTGTAGGAACATACGCTTCTAAATCATTGATTCTGTGTTCATTAAACGGATGGGTACTCAAAATCAGGGGGTGCTTTCCCTCCCGAAGTGGCTTTCATGCGCTCCCACAATTTAGGGGCTTCCTCAGGATTGTATCTTGCGATGGCCATCAGCTCTAAACCGATATGGTCGGCTTCTTTCTCGTGTTTTCTACTGAAGGGCAATACTGCCCCTATGGTGCTGCCTAAACCGTAGGCTGTTAAAATTGCTTTGCGCTTTTTCTCGAGTTGATTTTCTGTAGCTTTAAGTGCAACGATATTCAAGCCTTGCTGGGCTAGACTAATCGTCATCCGTTGGCCACCATGATCTAAAAGCGCATGTGCTACTTCATGCCCCATAATTGTTGTGATGCCGTCCGCATTTGCCGCAACATCCAATATACCCGTGTAAAACAAAATCTTTCCTCCCGGCATGCACCAGGCATTTTTTTGAGAATCTTGTACTAAATGGTATTCCCAACGGTAGTCCTCCAAATAGTTGCTTATTGGAAAAGGCGTTAAACGTTTTTTTTCCGGTCAATTGATTGACTTTACAACTACTAAGCACAAAAACGAGAAGTAAAATGCTGATTTTTTTCATAAGATTGGGGTTTGGAGTAAAAGTATAAAATTGAATTTAATAAAAAGTTAAAAATCGCAACGGAGGGCTTGAAATTTTATCTCCTCTTAAACTTTGTTTAGCTTTGGTAAAAATTTGAAAAATGAAAGCTTTTACCCCTTTACTCCTATTGCTACTACTGTTGGGTTGCAAAGGAAACTCTCAAGAAAAAAATCAAAAAGAAAACAAAACCTACCCAGTCCAAAAAACCGAAGCAGAGTGGAAGGCTGAACTCCCTGAACTCGCCTATTACGTTTTGCGCAAAGCAGGAACTGAGCCTGCTTTTAGTGGCCCTCTGCACGACAATAAAGCATCAGGAACCTACGTCTGTGCAGGCTGTCAGACCCCTTTATACGAATCAAAATACAAATACGATTCTAAAAGCGGTTGGCCCTCCTTTGATCGAGGAATTGATTCTAATTTAGAATATGACGTGGATTATAAAATAGGGTATCCACGAACCGAGCTTAAATGCAGTACCTGTGGCGGACACCTGGGACATAAATTTAACGACGGCCCTAGGGAAACCACAGGAATGCGACATTGTATAAATTCTGCAGCTTTAACTTTTATTCCTGCCGATGAAACCCCCTAAAAATTATCCCATACACAAAAGCGAAGAAGAATGGAAAGCCTCCTTAGATGCAGAATCCTATCGGGTGTTAAGAGAAAAAGGGACGGAATATCCTTTTACGGGTCAATACAACTCCCACTTTGAGGAGGGAACTTATGTATGCAAAGGGTGCGGAACTCCTCTATTCGACTCGTCCAGTAAATTCGATAGCAGTTGTGGTTGGCCTAGCTACGACGCTGCCTTAGGAGGTGCATTAGAATACATAAAAGACAGTTCCCATGGTATGCTCAGAACGGAGATTGTTTGTGCCCATTGCGGCGGACATCAAGGGCATGTGTTTCAAGACGGTCCCACGGAAACCGGAGAACGATACTGTGTAAATTCAGCCAGTGTACGCTTCCAACCCAAGGAAAAATAAATACTAAAAATTAGCCTCAGTTTTGTAACTTTGCACAGAATTTAAACAGCATTTCATGACAGCATATGACATCATAGTTTTAGGAAGTGGACCCGGAGGATACGTCACTGCAATTCGTGCTTCCCAATTGGGATTCAAAACCGCGATCGTAGAAAAAGAAAGCCTTGGAGGCGTCTGTCTCAATTGGGGCTGTATACCAACAAAAGCTTTGTTAAAATCGGCCCAAGTATTTGAATACTTAAAACATGCCGAAGACTATGGACTTACGGTTAAAGCATACGATAAAGATTTTGATGCCGTGGTTAACCGCAGTAGAAATGTAGCAGCAGGGATGAGCAAAGGAGTGCAATTCTTAATGAAAAAAAATAAAATTGATGTCATTGAAGGCTTTGGTAAAATACTCGCCGGTAAAAAAGTAGCTGTAACCCAAGGAAATAAAACGGAAGAGTACCAAGCCCAACATATCATCATTGCGACGGGAGCGCGTTCAAGAGAACTCCCTAGCTTACCCCAAGACGGAAAAAAAGTAATTGGTTACAGAGAAGCCATGACGCTTCCTAAGCAGCCCAAAAAATTAATCGTTGTGGGCTCAGGGGCGATCGGAATTGAATTTGCCTATTTCTACAACGCCATGGGTACCGAAGTTACCATCGTAGAATATTTAGACCGAATTGTTCCTGTTGAAGACGAGGAAATTTCAAAACAACTGGAGCGCTCTTTCAAAAAGAGTGGCATCAATATATTGACAGGTGCTGAAGTAACTGCTGTAGACACCAAAGGTAAAGGAGTAAAAGCAACCGTTAAGACCTCAAAAGGAGAAGAAGTGCTCAGTGCAGATGTTGTGCTATCAGCAGTGGGGATAAAAACCAATATCGAAAATATCGGTTTGGAAGATGTCGGTATTGCTGTGGATCGAGATAAAATTTTAGTTAATGATTTTTACCAAACCAACCTACCGGGCTACTATGCCATCGGAGATGTTACACAAGGTCAAGCACTGGCACACGTTGCCTCAGCAGAAGGCATACTTTGTGTTGAAAAAATTGCTGGGCAACACGTTGAGCCCCTAGACTATGGAAACATACCGGGTTGTACCTATTGCTCCCCTGAAGTTGCTTCTGTAGGTCTTACAGAAGCGCAAGCAAAAGAAAAAGGCTTTGACATTAAAGTGGGAAAATTTCCTTTTTCGGCCTCTGGAAAAGCACAAGCCTCTGGAGCTTCCGACGGTTTTGTAAAAGTAATTTTTGATGCCAAATACGGCGAATGGTTGGGTTGTCACATGATCGGTGCAGGTGTAACCGACATGATCGCTGAAGCTGTTTTAGGGCGTAAGCTTGAAACCACCGGACATGAGGTACTTAAAGCGGTTCACCCCCACCCCACCATGAGTGAGGCAGTTATGGAGGCCGTAGCCGATGCCTATGATGAGGTGATTCACCTGTAAAAAAACCATAGTAAACCCTTTTAAAAAACCGTATAACTACTTATACGGTTTTTTTTATCTTTAAATTGACCTAAAGGAAGTGTAACCTTATGCAACATTCAATATTAGACCAACCGTATTCTTTAACCCCTTCACAGATTGATTTTTATAAAAAAAATGCCTTTATCAAACTAAAAGAGGTACTGGATGCGGATACCGTAGCTTATTTTAACCAGGTGATTTCTGCCAAGGTAGACGAAATGAATCAGCAGTCTACCCCACTAGAAAAGAGAGATACCTATGGAAAAGCATTTTTACAATTGTTTAATTTGTGGCGGGAAGACCCTAAAATCAAAGCCTTAATATTCAGTAAGCGATTGGCTAAATTGGCTGCAACACTTATGGAAGTTGAGGGAGTGCGCCTCTATCACGACCAAGCCTTATTTAAAGAAGCAGGTGGAGGGATTACCCCATGGCACGCCGATCAATACTATTGGCCCTTGGCCACCTCTAAAACCATCACTGCATGGATACCTCTTCAAGCAACTCCACTGGAAATGGGACCTTTAGAATTTAGCGCAGGCAGTCAGGAGGTATTGACCGGAAGAGAATTATCCATAGGTGACACCAGTGAGTCTGTCATTCAAAAAAACTTAAGAATTAACAATTTTCCTCACCTTATCGAGCCCTTTGATTTGGGGGAAATCAGTTTTCATTCCGGTTGGGTATTTCACCGTGCAGGTGCAAATTCCACGCAACACATGCGCAAGGTAATGACTGTAATCTATATGGATAAAGACATGACGCTCAAAGCTCCCGAAAACGAAGGACAGCAAAATGATTGGGACACCTGGTGCCCCGGAGTTGAAGTAGGTTGCGTGGTAAATTCTCCAATCAATCCTGTGCTCTATGAATGAAAATTCTCCACAAGCTGGAATAAATACCAAAAAAGAGAGTCTGGATAGCTATCTTGAAACGCACTACATTCATCGAAGCAATTGGCTGCGGGCCGCTGTTTTAGGTGCCAATGACGGCATACTGTCTACAGCAAGTTTGGCAATAGGGGTAGCTGCAGCAAGCGATACGCGAGAACCCTTAATCCTTGCCACCTTAGCAGGTTTGGTAGCTGGTGCACTATCCATGGCCGCAGGTGAGTTTGTTTCAGTGAGTTCACAAACGGACATTGAAAAAGCAGATATTGAGCGCGAAAAACAAGAACTCAAAGAAATGCCTGAATTGGAATTGGAACGATTGGCCGCCATTTACGAAAGTCGTGGGTTAAAAAAGGAAACGGCACTAACCGTAGCCAAAGAACTGACGGAGCATGACGTTTTAGGCGCTCATGTTCGCGATGAATTAGGAATCAATGAAATCAACTCGGTCAACCCCCTACAAGCCGCTCTAGCCTCGGGTGCTGCCTTTACCGTAGGCGGGGTGCTCCCCTTTTTAGTTACCCTCTTTTTTCCTTTAGCGCATGTTGAATATGAGATTTACGGCATCACCATACTTTCCTTAATCCTTTTGGGGGTCGTATCCGCTAAAACGGGAGGTTCCAATATGCTCAAGCCCATCATTCGCATTACTTTTTGGGGTACCGTTGCCATGGGGCTGAGTGCGCTAACAGGCTATTTATTTCATATCAACCTCGGTTAAATAGGATACACTTTCATTAGCCTCTTTTTTTTAATTCAAAACTTTGATTTCACTCGAGGAGAAATGACGCATAGTAAAAGAGCCTTTTGCATAAAGGCAAAACTTTGGGTGCAGTCAAAAAGTGTTCCTGAGAAAAAACTATATTGTAGAAAAAAACATCCCTATGCTAAAAACCGTTTCTTTACCGCTATTGTTGGTCTTTTTTACCTTCTCTCTATCCTTATCCAGTCAAGATAAAAAACCTTTGGACTCCATCATTTCTAACTACGAAGCAGACAAAGGACTTTTAAACACTTACCTCAAAGGAGATAAATTGTACTTAGAACTTCAAGACAGTCTCTTAGGAAAAGACCTGCTGATGGTTACCCGCTATGTGCAATTGCCTGCAAATTTTAATGCTTATACCAATGCAGGTTCTAAATCCAGTCAACTACTCGTTCGCTTTTCCAAACGGGGAGATAGAATTTTACTCACCCAACACTCTTACGTCAACACAGCTGAAACTGCAGACCCAATCCACTTGAGTGTAGAACAAAACAATTTCCCCCCTATACTGGGAGCCTTTACCATTGAGAACAAAGAATCCGATCGTTATTTAATCCAAGTAAGTGACTATTTTAACGCCGATGGACCTGGATTTAATGTGATCCGAAAAAGCCTAAAAAAAGAATACGGACTGGGGAATCCGGATAAAAATAGAAGTTTTATAGACAGCGTAAAAAGCTTCCCTGAAAATACTGAAATCAGGCATACGTTGACCTACAGCGCAACCAGCCCTCCAAGAGGCAACCAAACCGGGACACTCAGTTTTCAAATCAACCACTCCATCATTGCCCTCCCTACAGACCCCATGCAAGTTCGCTATGAAGACCCTCGCGTAGGGTGGTTTACACTATCCCAATACAATTACAGTTCAGAAGCCTTAAAATCAGACGAGGTTCGTTTAATTCGAAGATGGCGCTTGGTTCCCTCGGATCTGGAAGCCTATAAAAATGGGGAACTGGTGGAGCCGATCAAGCCTATTGTATATTACCTTGACCCTGCCACTCCACTCAAATGGCGCCCGTATTTCAAAAAAGGGATTGAGGACTGGAACACGGCTTTTGAAAAAGCAGGATTTAAAAATGCGATTCTAGCCAAAGACCCTCCCTCTGCTGAGGAAGATCCAGACTTTAGTCCCGAAGACAGTCGCTACTCTACGGTACGTTATGTGGCTTCAACTACGCGTAATGCTACTGGGCCTAGTGTATCTGATCCACGAACCGGGGAGATCATCGAGAGTGACATCATCTGGTATCACAACCATTTGAGGTCTTACAGAAACCGCTATTTATTAGAAACAGGAGCAGCCAATCCGAAAGCGAGAACCTTAGATACACCTGAGTCAGAAATAGGTGAAATGATGCGAAGAGTAATTTCACACGAAATTGGACATGCGTTGGGCTTACCCCACAACATGAAGGCCAGTTCAGCCTATCCGGTTGATTCCCTTCGGTCTGGTTCGTTTACTCAAAAAATGGGTATAGCGACCACCATCATGGACTATGCCCGCTATAACTACGTAGCGCAACCGGGAGATCAAAACATCCGTTTTGTCCGTCAATTAGGTCCTTATGACGATTATGCTATCGAATGGGGCTACCGTTATTTTCCAGAGGAAACTTCCGAAACGGAAAAAGTTTCCTTGAATAAGATGGTAGACGAAAAGAGCTTAGACCCCATGTATATGTTTGGTTACAACCGTTACGATCCCGATACCCAAACGGAAAACATAGGAGATGATCCGGTAAAAGCAAGCACTTATGGTTTAAAAAATTTAAAAATTGTGGCACAAAACCTTGAGCTCTGGACGACTAAAGAGGGTCAGTCTTACGCAGATTTAGAAGAACTCTACAAGGAACTGATTAGCGTATATCGCAGGTATGTATACCACGTTATTCGAATTGTGGGTGGGGTAAATAAAACTCGGATCAACAAGGGACAAAACAGCATACCTTATCAAAACGTTGCCGCCGACGAGCAAAGAAGAGCGTTGGAGTTTTTAGGACGTCATTTATGGACGACTCAAAATTGGCTACTGGACAAAAACCTGCTTTCAAAAATAGAGAGTCACGATGCTTTAAACACCCTTCAAATGCTTCAACGTGCCGCCTTGAATAGGATCTTGAGTGTCGATGAACTCAACCGCATGCTGTCCAATCAAACCACCTTGCTTGGGCAAGGACTCGCTCCGGACGAACTCCTTTCTTCTCTATTCGAACGTTTGTTTAACCCCCAACAGCCTTTAGATGATTCTGCCCAAGCGCTTCAAATGTACTTTACTTCCCAACTGCTGGAGCTTTCAAAAGAAGAAAAGTTAAATCCGAGGGTAAAGTCCACCGTACTGGGAACCCTGGAACAGATTCACAAAAACGCTAAAAAGAAACAAAATCTCAAAAATAGTATGGAGCGAAATCATGCTCGAGCCATTTTAAAACAACTTGAATAACTTTTTTTATAAAAAAAACCCCCTGCTGCAGCTTTTTTCTTTAAAGGTGCAGATGTTTCTCCATTGTTTGACAGTCAACTTGAGCCTTTACAAAGTGTTGCGATTTGGAATCAATTAGAGCTTAAAAAAACGGCCTCCAGTACTTCAAAGGCGGCTTCTGCCATACGATTACCGCGTTCATCCAGCAATGGATTGATTTCGCAGACCTCAAGTGCAACAAGCTTACCACTGGCTTGTATCCCTTGAATAAGATTGATGACTTCTTGAGGGTCAAATCCTTTAGACACGGGTGTGCCGGTGCCATGAGAAACCAAATCACAATCTAAAGCATCTACATCAAATGTAATATAGATCATATCTACCGCCGTTAGTTGCTTCAATGTTTCGGCTAGGCAGGTTTGAAATCCGCGCTGACGAAGTTCATGAACGGGATAGTTCCTGATTTGAAACCGCTCCATAATCGCTGATTCTTCTTGCTCAAAATCTCGAACTCCAAAATAAATCAAATTTTCTGGCTTTAAAATGGGAAAACTCCCTCCCAAATGTTTGAGGGTTTCCCAATCCTCCAGTGCCTGAGGTGCTACTTTATTTCGTTTCAAATCCAAATTGTCATTCCCCAAGGCTGCCGCTAAAGGCATTCCATGGACATTGCCAGAGGGCGTACTATAAGGGGAATGTAAATCTGCATGAGCATCGATCCAAATCACTCCCAATCGCTGTGTCGGTCTAGCTCGTGTAATCCCCGCTAAAGAACCCAAAGCCGAAGAATGGTCCCCCGATAAGATAAGAGGAAAAAAACCCTGTTTCAGGGTTTCTGCGGTAGCTTCCGCCAGACGTAGGCATTGTTGGACTACAAAATTAATTCGTTTGGCAGTAGTGTTCTGAACTTTATTGTAAACCGTTTCATTATGTGTCTGGAGGTCGAGGAAAGGATATCGATTAAAAAAATCACTGGCCCCATTGATCGCCGCAATTTCTATGGCGTCTATACCCATATCCGAGCCCCTAGTCCCTGCACCAATATCAGATCTATTCTTTAAAACCTTGATGGGTTGCATACGCATGGGATTTTTATAAAAATACACTCAAAAATAAAACTCTTTGCCATTTCCATTTTTTATCTTTGGAAAAATTTACATTTTATGTCCTTTTCAGATTTATATTCCTCTGGATTCAAACAACGAAACCGAGATCATTTTGCCGCTATTGTAAGGATTGCTCTTTCAGACGGCATCATAACTGAAGAAGAAGAAGCCTTTATCAACCGAACGGCCTTTAATTTAGAAATAGAGGAACAGGAAGTTGAGACCATAAAAGCCAATTTGGAAAACTACCCAATCAATCCTCCCTCAACAGTAGAACGTCGCTTAGAAAGACTGTATGATCTTGCTCGCATGGTTTTTGCAGATCAAATCGCGGATGAGGCAGAAAAAAAACTAATGAACCGTTTGGTTATTGGGCTGGGATTTCCGACTGAAAAAGCGGAACAAATCATCAGCCATTCGTTTGAACAAATTCAAAAAGGAAGCGACGAAGAGACTTTTGTAGCTTCGTTTAACTAATTTTTTTCTTAAGCTTCCAGCTTTACTTTTAAAACTATTGCTTCGCCAATAAGGCCAATCCCAGCGTTAAAAGTGGCGAGGGCTCCTGTTCCCCAGTAAAACCAATTAAAGTCGTTTTGAGACTTAAAAATAATGGCTTCTCCCAATAAGGATAAGCCTAAACCCAAAAGCAACATACCTCCTACCGAATAGAGGATCCAGTTTACTTTGGTTTTCTTTCTTTTCGCTAAATCCATACCTGTTTATTTATATGGCACAAAATCCGTCAGGGTGTACCCGATTTCCTCGTCAGCGATCATTTCACTGATATCAAAATAAATATACGAAGGAAATCCGTATTGGTCGTCGTATTTAATATCCTCAACCACTGGATTCTGTTTGCGTTGCTCTTTGATGAAAATAAAAAATTCATCGATGGTTCGATACGGACTGTCACTAGGATTCTCTATAGGAACGCCGGATACGCTTACAATCGTATTCTCCCGAACTTCAATGGGCTTGGGACGTGTAAATTCATCCTTACAAAAGCAAGTGATTTGAAGTGTGAAATCGTAATTTTTAAATCCATAGGAAGCCCATTTTTCTGCTTCAGCACCTAGATCGGATGAGGGTTCTTCATTCTTAGTGCAAGTAGCACTTAAAAACAACACGAACAAAAGGGGTAAGAACGGGTTTTTCATAATTTTTAATTTGGTAAGTTAGGGCAATTATTATGCCATTCGAACAAAGCTTATTTTAGAGTTCCAATCGCTTAGACCTAAAATAAGACAACAGTCCCAAACCTGCTACTGCGACAATGGAATAATACACAAAGTCTGGGGTAATAATTTTATCTCCACTGGCATAGGAATGAAGTCCT
>JALQVM010000005.1 GCA_023263685.1 Flavobacteriaceae bacterium
ATCTAAAATAGACGTAATTGTAATACCGAAGTAGATTTTTAATGAGAAGGTAAAATACTGTTTTCAAGTGCTCTTTGTTGATGAAGACCCTAAAAATAAGTACTATGAATCAGTTTACCTAATCAGATTCCCTTGAAAATAGAATGGAATAACGTATCCCATTTGCCCCTGTTTTGATTTTTGATTTAGACACTTTAGTGCACAAGTCTTGTATTAATTTCAAAAGCAAGACAAAAATATGCTAACTTAGATGCAAATATGAGTACCTCCCCTTTGATTACATTAACCCACCTATCGATGTTCCTAAGTAATTGAAAACAAAAAAAATATGAAAACAAAAAATGCATTATTAAGAGGTTTGTTTATGGCTGTTTTACTGACAGCAAACCTTGTATGGGCACAAACTACCCTTTCAGGTTCTGTAGTGGACGCTGAATCACAAGAAGTAATTCCGGGTGCAAATATCATTGTTGTCGGATCAAATACGGGTACTGTTGCTGATTTTGACGGAAATTTTAGCCTGACTACCTCGGCAGACTTTCCTCTTACGATTGAGGTAAGCTATATAGGGTATGCAGCAAAAAGAGTCGAACTAAGCTCTGCAGATCAGTCGATAACGGTAAGCCTTGAATTCGGTCAAAGTTTGGATGAAGTTGTCGTTTCAGCTTCTCGAAGAACAGAGAAAATTCTAGATGCTCCAGCCTCTATTTCGATAGTTTCTTCTGAAGACATAGAAAATTCTGCAAACGTAAATGACCCCATACGAAATTTAGTCAACGTACCTGGGATTCAAATTCAGCAGCAATCGGCAAACACGCTAAACTTTGAAATGAGAGCAGGATCAGGTGTATTTGGGACTCGGGCTTTTCCTATCCTAGATTACCGCTTTATTCAATCGCCCGCCTCAGGTTCTTTTTTCAACTTTCAATCGGGGATTTCCAATCTTGATTTAGATAAAATTGAAGTAGTAAGAGGGGCTGCCTCTGCGCTTTATGGATTTGGAGTTGAATCAGGGGTTGTTCACTTTATGTCTAAAAAAGCGATTGACAAACCAGGGACTTCTGTTGAACTTATTGGTGGGAATTTGAGTACGTTATCAGCTGCCATCCGTCATGCTTATGCAAACGATAAAAAAACATTTGGTTTTAAAATTAATGCACAATACAAAAAAGGAAATGAATTTGGTCTGGACCCTGTAGAAGATCGTGATTTCTTAAATCAGATTAATGCATCCACGGCAAATGGAATTTTTCAACCGATTATTTCTAATAACCGAATAGACCCGAGTCAGGTACCTTCAACTCCTATTTTAACCAAGCAGGAAATAGATACAGATGGCGATGGGAATAGTTATATGGGAGAATATGAAAATTACAGCATCAATGGTCATTTAGAATTTCGACCAAGTGACAATACCGAAGCCGTTGTTTCGGGAGGATGGAATGCAGGAAATGGGCTGATTAATCAGTCTCAAGGGCCTGGCTACGCTGCTGGGAATGACTATTGGGCACAAGCCAGATTAAAATCGGGCGGCTTTTTTGGTCAACTTTCCTACAATTACAACGATGGAGGGAATATCGATAATCCGTTCTATCTGTATTTAACCGCACAGCGAATCATCACGAAAAGATCAGCTTTAGAAGGACAATTACAATACAATTTTGATGCTAAAAACTTCTTAGATTCCAATTATACCTTTGGTGTAGATTATCGTGATATTGGTACGGATTCTGAAAATACTTTATTTGGAAGAAACGACGGTAATAACGATTACATACTTTATGGTTTTTACGGCCAGGGAACTTCACGTTTTAGTGAACAACTTGATTTTACTTATGCGCTTCGCTACGACAAGCCTAATTTTGTAGATCAAGGAAAGATTGCTCCTCGACTAGCATTGGTGTTTAAACCAGACAACAAAAACAGTTTTAGACTAACTTACAATGAGGCTATTTTTGGACCTAGTGCTCTGGAAGTCTATGTTGATTTCCCTGTTCAAATCCAGGCTCCAGGGGTCTTAGACGTATGGTTATCGGGTCAAGCTACGGCTCAAAATTTTGATCCCAATGCCCCTATAGAAATTATAGGTGGAAACGGTGCGACCTTACCAGCCAATACTACCAATTGGCCTCTTGCGGTTCCTTATGGTGCAGTGGCTGGACAAGTACTGCCAGCACTTTACCAAGGTTTACAGGCGAGTCCATCATTCGCTCCGTTATTACCTTATGTGCAAAACTTCTTTTCTGGTTATGTTCCCTCAGGGAGTTCCGGAACAATTGAGGGTTACAATGCCTTTAATGGAAGTCCTCTATCCCCAGTTGGAACCACTTCTGCATTGCTTGGAACAACAAAGTCTCTTGAGTTAGGGTATAAAGGATTACTTGGAGACAAATTTGCCCTTGGAATTGATGTTTACTCTTATGCACGTACGGGATCTACTCAATTTACCGCTATTGGGCCAACCTTCAGACTCAATGGATCGGAAGGCATCCCCAACGATTTAGGAGCTCAGGTAGGGTCTGATTTTATCTCTGATCCAGTAATTAACGCTGCAATTACGCAAGCGGTTACAGCTGGAGTTAATGCGCAAGTTCAAGCAGGTGTTGAAGCACAATATACGGCCCAAGGGATTCCTGAAGCAATCTGGTCAACAGGAGCACCCGCAGGAGCGCTTTTCCCAGGTTCACCAGCCATACCCGCTGTAGCTGATGTGGTTGCACAAACAGCCGCTCCTATTATTGCGCAAACCGTACCTGCAACTTTAGCTCAGGCACAAACACTTGTTGGCGGCGCGTTTATTCAAGGTGGGCAAGGATATGTTAATGCCATCGCACCTGCTGCTGTTGGTGCCATTGAAACCCAGAGGGTTCCTCAAAATGACGGCATCACGCACATCTCTGCGGGCTATCGAATTTTTGATAATGTAACTCGTTCGCATTGGGGGAGTGACCTCTCTATGGAATATTTTGCTACAGACAATTTAACCTTTTGGGCAAATGCTTCGTGGTTGAGTCAAAATGAGTGGATTCCAGGTGAAGAAAATGACGACGATTTACCGTTCCAAGACTTTTTAAATGCGCCACGCTTTAAATACAGATTAGGAATGAATTACATTGACAGAAATGGCTTTAGAGCTTCGTTGTCTTTTCAGCATGATGATGAGTTCAATTCAAATCAAGGATTTTATGCCGGAACCGTTCAAGCCAAAAATTTGGTGGATGCTAGTTTAGGATACAAACTCTCCAATGGAGTAAAATTAGACCTTTCTTCTACCAATTTATTCAACCAACAATACCGTGCTTTTCCAAATATGCCGGTTATTGGAAGAAGGGTAAATTTAAGAGCGACTTTCCAACTGTAATAAATACTACACTAAGGAATAAAAAAAGCGACATGGATGTGTCGCTTTTTTTATGGACAAACCTTTTTTTTAATCGGGATTTTCCAATCAATAAAAAAAGAGCTTAAGTGTCGGATTATTAAGATGAACCCCATATATTTGCAACTTGAAAATCGTCTTGTAAAAACTAACGTTAAGTAGAATAAAATGGCTCAAAGTATCGGTAAAGTTTCCCAAATTATTGGTCCCGTTGTAGATGTAGAATTCAGTGGCGAAAACAATTCGCTCCCTCGTATTTACGATGCATTAGAAATTGAAAATTCTGATGGGACCAAACTCATCTTAGAAGTGCAGTCTCACATCGGTGAAGAAACGGTACGAACCATTTCAATGGACTCTACTGATGGATTGAGCCGAGGTACCGAAGCCAAAGCAATTGGAAGTCCAATACAGATGCCCATTGGGGATAGCGTTTACGGACGTCTTTTTAATGTAATTGGAGACGCCATTGACGGCATGGACAACTTGCCCAAAGACAATGAAAATGGATTGCCCATTCACAGAGAAGCACCCGCATTTGAAGATTTATCCACTTCTACAGAAGTACTTTTTACAGGAATTAAAGTAATTGATCTTATTGAGCCTTATGCCAAAGGAGGAAAGATTGGATTATTTGGAGGAGCTGGGGTAGGCAAAACCGTATTGATTCAAGAGTTAATCAACAACATCGCTAAAGGTCACGGTGGACTATCTGTATTTGCAGGTGTTGGTGAACGTACGCGTGAGGGAAATGACTTGTTACGAGAAATGCTTGAATCGGGTATCATCAAGTATGGAGACGACTTTATGCATTCCATGGAAGAAGGCGGCTGGGATTTGAAAAAAGTGGATACCAAAGCCATGAAAGAATCGAAAGCAACCTTTGTTTTTGGACAGATGAATGAGCCTCCAGGAGCCCGTGCCCGTGTGGCCTTATCCGGACTTACCATAGCAGAATACTTCCGCGATGGTGCTGGAGATGGTCAAGGAAAAGATGTGCTTTTCTTTGTAGATAATATCTTCCGATTTACCCAGGCCGGATCTGAGGTGTCTGCACTTTTAGGGCGAATGCCCTCTGCGGTAGGGTACCAACCCACCTTAGCAACCGAAATGGGCGCCATGCAAGAACGAATTACTTCCACTAAAAAAGGATCCATTACTTCTGTACAAGCAGTATATGTACCTGCGGATGACTTGACCGACCCTGCTCCTGCAACAACATTTGCGCACTTGGATGCAACGACCGTACTTTCTCGTAAAATTGCGGAGCTCGGAATTTATCCCGCGGTTGATCCACTAGATTCAACGTCCCGAATTTTAACACCTGAAATTCTTGGCGAGGAGCACTACAACTGTGCCCAACGTGTAAAAGAACTTTTACAGCGCTACAAAGAATTACAAGACATTATTGCCATCCTAGGAATGGATGAATTGTCCGAAGAAGACAAACTTGCCGTTTCTAGAGCAAGACGTGTACAGCGTTTCTTATCTCAGCCGTTCCATGTAGCCGAACAGTTTACCGGTATCCCTGGAGTATTAGTTGACATTAAAGAAACGATCAAAGGGTTTAATATGATTATGGATGGTGAATTAGACCACCTTCCTGAAGCGGCCTTTAACCT
This sequence comes from Flavobacteriaceae bacterium, assembly GCA_023263685.1. Lineage (GTDB taxonomy): Bacteria > Bacteroidota > Bacteroidia > Flavobacteriales > Flavobacteriaceae > MS024-2A. The sequence continues at coordinate 5,002 of JALQVM010000005.1, forward strand.
TAAGGGAACAATTGAAGAGGCGATTGAAGCCGGTGAGAAAATGTTAGCGGAAGTTTAATTATGCAACTAGAAATTGTTTCTCCCGAAGCCCAACTTTTCAGCGGTGACGTTATCAGTGTAACGGTGCCCGGTGCCTCTGGATCTTTTCAAATTTTAAATAATCACGCGCCTATCGTATCTACTTTAGTTGAAGGGCAGGTTAAAATCCAAGGAAAAATAAAATTGGATGAAGCGGCTAAATCAAAATTCACCCAAGAGGGCGATGTCACTTATTTGAATATTCAATCCGGGGCTGTAGAACTGAGTGACAATAAAGTGATTCTTTTAACGGAATAGCGTACCCACCACCTGCTTTTAAAACGGCACAAAACACAGTACCTTCTTTCTGCAAACTTCAGGAGATTAGACTTCTCTTAAGGCGTCATAAACCTTTTGCGATTCCCATCCTCTGTAAACCATATAGTTAAGAATTTTTTTCTTTTGAACATCCGGGGGATCTCCTATCACTTCTTGCTTTCGCTTTTCAAAGAGCAACCAAAAAGTAGTTTCGTATTCTGAGTCAGGGATTTCTTTTAGCCCCTGTTTGATGTTGTATTCAGAAATTTGACGGGCTTTTAGCTCTCGTTTGATTCGAAGTTTGCCCCATTTTTTTATTCGAAATTTCCCACGAGCAAAACTTTGTGCAAAACGGGTTTCGTTGAGGTAATTGGTTTCAATAAGATGAGAAACGACGGTGTCAATGACGGTCGGAATCATTCCCATTGTTTTTAATTTAGCGATGACCTCTTGATGACAACGTTCTTGATAGGCACAATAGTGCTCTAGTTTTTGTTGCGCTTCTAAAAGGGTAAAAGATTGCTTTTGTCGCATTAATGGAAGGTAAAAAACTTATTTTAAAAGAGAGGAGAAATCAGGTTTTCAGGGAGGATTTTTTTCAAAAAAAAACCACCCAATCGTGAGACGGGTGGTTTTGAATATTAAGGACGGAGTCTTCGTCGTTCTTTGTTCAAGAAGCGATACTCCAAATATTGATAAGCATGGCGTGGAACAATTCGAATCCACTTTTTGTATTCAAAATACCATTTTAAACGTTGGGATGGATTCCCGTTTAAAAGGTAAGCAGCCACAAAAGGATGAACATGTAAAAAAAGTTTTTCCTTTTGATTTTGCTGGTTCTTAGTAATCTTACTAAGCTCTGTGTTGATTTTGTCAATTAATACTATAGGAGCTTCCACTTCCCCATTGACATTAGGGTTGGGCTCTTTTGTCTTGATATTCATTTCAGGGCGCACGCGTTGGCGTGTAATCTGAATGAGACCAAAACGACTCGGCGGCAGAATTTTGTGTTTGGTTCTGTCCGAGCTCATCTCTTCACGAAGGTGTTCAAATAGTTTTTTCCGATTGGCATTGGAATTTAAATCAATGAAATCGACTACGATTATACCTCCCATGTCACGCAATCGTAATTGTCTGGCAATTTCAGTAGCAGCAATTAAATTGACTTCCATGGCGGTATCCTCTTGGCTTTTTGAACGGTTTGATCGATTGCCACTGTTTACATCAATGACGTGAAGTGCTTCGGTATGTTCAATCACGAGATAGGCTCCTTTTTGCATGGAAACGGTTTTTCCAAATGCAGCTTTGATTTGCCTTTCAATCCCAAATTTTTCAAAAATGGGAAGGTGATTTTCATACAATTTAACAATCGATTTTTTATCTGGTGCAATCGTTTCAATATAGTCTTTGATTTCAGATTCCATGGCCGCATCATCTACATGAATACCGGTGAAATTATCGTCAAAGATATCGCGTAAGATACTGGAAGAGCGGTTAATTTCGCTTAACACTTTGGTAGGATATCGATCAATTTGTTTGAGCTTTGCGGATAAATTTTTCCAGCGCGTCAACAATTGTTGGATGTCTGCGTCCAGTGCAGCTACTTTTTGTCCTTCAGCCACGGTTCTGATAATGAGTCCGAAGCCTTTAGGGCGGATCGACTGAACCAACTTTTTAAGGCGATTCTTTTCCGCACGGTCTTCAATCTTTTGTGAAATCGAAACGCGATCTGAAAACGGCATCAGTACCATATACCGACCTGCTAGAGAAATCTCTGAACTCAGTCGTGGTCCTTTAGTTGAAATCGGTTCTTTTACGACTTGAACTAAGACGGTTTGTTTGGATGAAATGACTTCTCCCACATTTCCATCTTTTTCAATATCGTTTTCGTAACGAAATTGTTTTAAAAGATAATCTTTGTTTTTACCTGTGCTTATCTGTTTAATATACTTGATTAGGGAAGGAAATTTAGGACCCAGGTCGTGATAGTGTAAAAAACCATCTTTATCATGACCTACATCAACAAATGCGGCATTTAAACCAGGCATTGCTTTTCTTACTTTGCCGACAAATATGTCGCCAACAGAAAAGTTATTGTCTTCCACTTCTTTATTTAGCTCAATTAACTTTCCATCCTTGAGCAGTGCAAAATCAACAGCAGAGGAATGCGAACGTATAATTAATTCTTTATTCACTCTGAAATAGTTTGTGTAACTACAACCAAAGCTGTAGTAACGGATTAAACAATATTTTTCAGGATTTTTCCTGTGGCAGTATCAAACCTTTTGAAAACTGCCATTTCAATGAACTTTTGGTAAATTTTTTAAGTGCTTTGACCCACACTATTTTTTCTTGTGACGATTCGCTCTTCTGCGTTTTTTACGCTTGTGCGTCGCCACCTTGTGTCTTTTACGTTTTTTACCACTAGGCATATAGAGATTGGTATTAAAAGGTTATAAAATTATTTTGCTACAGGAACCTTTGACTTGACTCCTTGAACAAAAATCTTGGCAGGTTTGAAAGAAGGAATATTATGTGCAGGAATTTTAATAGCTACGTTTTTAGAAATATTACGTCCTGTTTTTTCTGCTCGTGTTTTGATTACAAAACTACCGAAGCCCCTTAAGTACACATTTTCTCCTTTTTCAAGAGAAACTTTTACTTCTTTCATAAATTTTTCAACAGTTGCTTGTACATCAGCTCGGTCTATTCCCAACTGGTCTGAAATATTTGATACAATGTCTGCTTTTGTCATAATGTTTTATTTATCGCTGAAAATTTAAGGCTCGCAAATATATAAATTTTAATTATAAAATGCTCTGTACAAAGTTTTTATATTGTCTTTGTTTCTCTACTTTTAGGCCTGTTATTGTTAGCTATTTATTTTGAATTGGACCCAAAAACTCCTGCAATGGTATGGAGAAAATCAACGTTCATTTGTGTGGAGAGAAACTCGAGAACCCTATAAAATTTGGCTTTCTGAGGTCATTCTTCAACAAACTCGAACGGCACAAGGCCTTCCGTATTACGAACGCTTTATTGCGGCATTTCCTACAATTGAAGCCTTGGCTACGGCTAGTGAAGATGAAGTGTTAAAATTATGGCAGGGCTTGGGGTATTATTCAAGGGCTAGAAACCTCCATTTTACCGCTCAGCACATTCATACAGAATTGAAGGGTGAATTTCCTAACACTTTTGATGCCTTGTTACAATTGAAAGGAGTCGGAGACTATACGGCCAGTGCCATTGCTTCTATTTGTTTTGATCAACCCCAAGCGGTGGTCGATGGAAATGTATACCGATTTTTAGCACGTTCTTTTGGAATGCGAACTCCCATCAATTCCCATTCAGCTCTTAAAGAATTTAAGAAAAAAGCCAGCGAATTGATGGGGAAATCCCATCCGGGTACATTTAACCAAGCCATGATGGAATTTGGAGCACTTCACTGCACTCCAAAACAACCCAAATGTTCCAGCTGCCCTTTTGCGCAAGACTGTTTTGCATTCAATCACAATCAAACGGATCAACTCCCCGTTAAAACATCTCAGATCAAAATCAAAAAGCGTTTTTTTAATTATCTCGTGGTACACGATCAAAACGACCAGTACCTCTTTGAAAAGAGAACCCAAAAGGGCATATGGCATAATTTATATCAATTTCCCTTAGTGGAATCCACGGCGGTTTTAAAATCTGCCCGAGCTTTACATACGCATCCTGATTTTCCCAAGGACCTCAAAGAGGAAAACCTCCCGTTGCAGCAATGGAACAAAGAGCCAATCCTCCATAAATTGAGCCATCAATCCCTTAGTGTACATTTTTGGATCATTGAATCAAAAAGAGATTTAAACAATGCTTTTTCAAAATCCACCATTCAATCCTTGGCGGTACCTGTTGTGATTCAAAACTTTATAAAAAAATTCTTTTGAATTGCCTGACGAATTGTGTAAATTTAGCATTACATCTAACTCAAAATCTTAAAACTATGAGCGGTACACTCAACAAAGTCATGCTAATTGGACATTTAGGAGATGATGTAAAAATGCATTATTTCGACGGCGGCGGATCCCTAGGTCGCTTTCCTTTAGCAACCAATGAATCTTATGTAAACAAAAGCACGGGAGAAAAAGTAACCAACACGGAATGGCACAACATAGTGGTGCGAAACAAAGCGGCAGAAATATGTGAAAAGTACCTCAGTAAAGGGGATAAGATTTACATAGAAGGCCGAATTAAGTCACGAAAATGGACAGGTGAGGACGGAAATGATCGGTATTCTACGGAAATCAATGTAAATGAATTCACTTTTCTAAGTACTAAAAAAGGAGGCGATCAAGGAGTAGCAACCTCAGTTTCCCCTTCTCAAGATCATAAAGAAGCCCCTCCACCTGATGATGATTTACCGTTTTAATAGCTAGTATTCTTTGGATCCAGACCCATTGCCTTTTTTTAATTTACTATTTTTAGCTTCTAACCTTCTATGGATACAGTGGGCAGTCGTCATCGTACTACTGGTTTGTTCTGCACTCATCTCTGGAACTGAAGTCGCTTTTTTTTCCTTGCAAGTCAAATCCTTGGAAGACACCCACGACACGACTTCTGATTTGGCCTTGCAAAGGGTGATTGCCCTGTTGAAAAAGCCCAAACGCTTGTTAGCTACCATTCTTGTAGCAAATAATTTTATCAATATCGCTATTGTTTTGGTCTTTGCGGTATTGAGTGATTCTTTTTTAGGAGAAATTGAGAATCCGGTACTGGTGCTCTTTATTGAAGTAGGCATAATCACCAGCCTTATTTTGATCTTTGGAGAAATTTTACCTAAAGTGTATGCGAATCGAAATGCATTAGCGTTTTCCAAGCGGATGTCGTTGGCCATTTCTGTACTTGATCGCTACCTGTTGTTTTGGATAACCTATCCCATGAGCAAAATTACCAGCTTGCTTGAAAAGCGTCTCGGCGATCAAAAGAATCAATTTTCTGTAGACAAATTATCCCAAGCCCTTGAACTTACCGGAGACCATGAAACTACATCAGACGAACAACGCATCTTGGAAGGGATTGTCAATTTTGGAAATACCGATACCCGAGAAGTCATGTGTCCACGAATGGATATGTTTGCGCTTTCAGATGAATTGAGTTTTGAAGAAATTCTGCCCAATATTTTAGAACAGGGGTTTTCCAGAATTCCCGTTTTTCAGGAAAAAAAGGACAACATTAAAGGAATTTTGTACACCAAAGATTTACTTCCCAATCTTGACAATCCTAATTTTGTTTGGCAGCATGTTTTAAAACCCCCCATTTATGTACCAGAAAACAAAAAACTAGACGATTTGCTCAAAGAGTTTCAGCAGAAAAAAATTCATATGGCAATTGTAGTTGATGAGTATGGAGGAACCTCAGGCTTGATTACCTTAGAAGACATCATGGAAGAAATTGTAGGAGATATCAGTGATGAATTTGACGAAGAGAGTTTAAGTTATTCCAAACTGGATGAAAGCACTTATATTTTTGAGGCCAAAATCAGTCTTAAAGACTTTTTTAAGGTGATTCATTTAGAAGAAACGGAGCTTTTTGAGTCTGTTAAAGGCGATTCAGAGACCCTTGCGGGCTTATTGTTGGAAATAGCAAAACGGTTCCCTAAAAAAGGACAAAAAATTAGGTTTGAAGGCTATGAATTTACCGTAGAGGACATTGATCAAATGCGGATCAAACAGGTCAAAGTCGTGCTTCCAAAAAATAAGGAGTGATGAGGGGGCTTTTTTTGTGTGCGAGTTTTTTTCTCTTACTGGGTTGTGCCTCGGACAGTCAGCCCAAACCCTGGGGCTACTTGCGTTTGGATTATCCAGAAGCCAACTACCAGAAAATAGAAAACCTTGCTCCCTTTTCTTTTGAGAAAAATAAGGTTGCCCAATGGACAAGCCTATCCCCATCCAATACACAGCTCGTCTATCCAGAGATGAAAGCTACCTTGTATTTGAATTACAACGCTATAAATAACAATTTAGACTCACTGCTCAACGATGCCTATAAACTCCCGTATAAACACATTTCAAAAGCAGAGTCGATACCCGAAAAAGTTTTTGTAAACCCCGTGAATCGGGTATACGGAACCCTTTTTTCTGTTGTGGGTAATGCAGCCTCTCAATACCAATTTTTTCTTACCGATAGTCTGAGGCACTTTTTAGTTGGCTCTGTGTATTTTTACGCTAAACCCAATTACGATTCCATTTTACCGGCTGTGCGCTATTTAGAAAAAGATCTATTTCACCTCATAGAATCCATGGAGTGGAACTAGTTCCTTAGTTTAAATGGTTCGGAAAATTTACCGATCGGTTTTTTAAAAAAAGTGCACTTTTGTACTGCATGACTATACAGATCAAAAAGTGGGTGTACCTTTTTACCCTCTCCCTTATTTGGGGGAGCTCTTATATTCTTATTAAAAAAGGACTCGTGGGCTTAACCCCGCTACAATTAGGTTCTACAAGAATCCTAATGACCACATTTATTTTGTTGATTTTTGGTTGGAAACAACTTCAACTCATTCCAAAGGATGCTTGGAAGTGGATTGTTTTGACGGGTTTTTTTGGCACTTTTTTACCGAGCTATTTATTCGCTTTTGCAGAAACAGTCATCGACAGTTCGGTTGCTGCGGTACTTAACGGTATGACACCCTTGTTTACCCTGATTTTAGGACTGCTCTTTTTTAATTCCCGTTTTAAATGGATGAAAATACTGGGAGTGTTGGTCGGTTTCGGTGGGACGTTGGTTTTGGTTTCAAATGAATTTACGATACGTTCTGGATTAAACAGTTGGTATGCCTTTTTAGTAGTTGCCGCTGCGATTTGTTATTCTATAAACGTCAACTTGATAAAGCACAAATTGCAAGCTGTTCCTGCATATGCCATCGCTTTAGGAAATTTTGTCTCCATAGTAATTCCTGCTTTAGTCGTCTTACTTTTGGTAGATTTTCCGTGGGCCGAAGTACTCACTTCCAACGAACTAAGCAGTTCAATGGGTTACATTCTAATTTTGTCTCTTTTCGGAACGGCCTTGGCTAAGGTGATGTTTAACGAATTGGTTTCAATTTCTACCGCTGTGTTTTCAATCTCCATTACCTACCTGCTTCCAATTGTAGCCATAGCTTGGGGAATACTTGATGGAGAACAATTTAGTTTGATACAATGGCTAGGCTGTGCCCTAATTCTTTTAGGGGTTTATTTGATTACCGATAAAAAAACGCCCCAAAAATGAGGCGTTTCAAATTGTAATCCGGCAGAGTTAGTTAAAGACTGCAGGATCAATTTCTGTATTTAATTCAAAACTTTGGGTAACGAGCTCGATATCTTGGGGTCCCATGCTCATTACGGTTTTATGGGGGAAAAGAATACCATCAACGGCTTTGTAATCTCCAATTTTTATCACAGAGGTTTGTGAATTTCCCATAATTTCCATGGTCTGTGACACTTGAATTTTTAAATGACTTTCTGTGTCGTAAAAGTTTATCAAGCCGTCCGAGATTTTGATTTCATAAGCTTTGCTACCCTCAATCTCTTTTACGCCGACCAATTCTATCGTTTCCCTATTTAGCGTTAACTCTGGAAATAGAGTGGCCTGGGTTTGCATTAGTTTCAATTCTTCTCCCTCCAAATTTATTTTTTGACCTTGCATTTCCATATAGCCATAGTCTTGGGTTACCACTTGTTTTTGCAAGACATTCCCCATCATTTTAATTTCTGTTAAAGCCTGTAATTGGTCGGTTTTTTGGGATTCAATCTCTAGGGTCATTCCTTGCATTTCGGCCTTGGCAAGGGTCTTGATGGATTTTACGTCGGCTAATTTTTCCTTACCTCCGAGGGCTGTAAGGTAGTTGTCAATGACGGCGGCGGCAGTTACTCCTTCTGGAATGGATTTGGTGTAATCGGGACGGTCGATTGCTGCTCCCCATTTGTCGTAATATTGTACCCTAACAGGACGTCCGTTATATTCAATTTGTTCTAATCCTTCTAAAATATCGCTACCTTTCCCGGTTACGACAATTTGGGCACGATCACTTAAAAAGTATTTTTTAGCAGCGGCTAAAACTTCATCTCGCGTGACTTTATTGATATTTTTTAAAAAGTTTTTGTAAAAATCAGCATCCAGATTTTGAGTTTTTATGTTGAGTGCAAACCTTGCTATGGTTCCCGGGTTTTCAAGGGAAATGACAAAATTTCCGGCATACTTTGCCTTTACTAACGCCAATTCTTCTTCGCTCACTAAGTCAGTTCCTATTTTTGACACTTCGTACAGCATCTCGACAACTGCACTATCCGTTACGGCATTCCGAACGCTTGTCGAGGCACTAAAACGCGCTTTGGTTTTATGAGAATCTCTCAAACGGGAATAGGCACCGTAGGTAAACCCCTTGTCTTCTCTCAGATTAAGAAACAGCCGGGCTTCTGCTCCTCCACCAAGAATCTGATTCGCAAGAAGTGCAGGGAAATAGTCGCTACTGTTTTTGTCCAAAGACGCCGTATTGAGCAAGGTAATTTCTGACTGCACCGCATTGGGCATTTCTACAAAAGCAATTTCAGTTTCTTCGGAATTGCTTGGCTCTGGAAACGCCATTTTATCACGTTTGTTACCCTTCCATTTTCCAAAATTATGCTCGATAATTTTTTTTATTTCACTTGGGTCAAAATCTCCTACCGCCACAAAATAGGCATTGTGAGCATTAAAAATATAATCGTAGGCATTTTTTATATCTTCTAATTTTAATGCTTTTACTTTCGCTATGGTAAGGTATTCTCCGTAAGGGTGAGTAGGGCCATAGGCAAGAAAATTTTCGACACGTCTTGCAGCGGTTTTTACATCTTTTTCACCGGTTTCAAGACCGGTAACAAGTTTGTCTTTTTCTTTTTGAAATTCTTCTTCTAAAAAATTGGGATGCAGCGTGGCATCTGCCATTAATTCTATAACTCTTGGAAAAAATCGGGACAGTGAATTTACATAGGCTCCGTTTTCGGTAAAATTTATAGAGGCTCCCATAAAGTCAATTTCCTCTTCAAAGTCCTCTTTAGAAATTGACGTAGATCCTTTTCCCATCATGCCGGTCAAAAGGGCTACAGCTCCTGCCTTATCCCCTTCCACAATCAGGGGATGGTCGATGCTGAGGCTAATCGAAACTTGGGGAAGTTTGTGGTTTTCAACCAACAATACGGTGAGCCCATTATCCAATTGAAATTCTTCGGGGTCGTCTAATTGTAATAAGGGTGCGGGTCCTGGTTCAGGCTGTTGGGTCCTGTCGATTTGTGCATGGACAGCAATTGAAAAAAGAACAAAGTGACAAAGTAGTAGTATTCGTTTCATAGGGAGCTTATTTTGATTCAGGTAGGTAATTTAAGGTGAGCCGTTGATTAGGATTTAAATATTTTTGGGCAACTGCTCGAATTTCTTCGCGCGTAATAGAGCGGTAAATATCAATTTCGGAGTTGATCAAATGGGTATCTCCGTAGATGGCATAATATTCTGCTAGTGAATTGGCAATACCTTCTACAGAACTGTTTGAGGAAACAAAATCCGACTCCAATTTATTCAGTAGTTTTTGATAATCCTTTTCACTGATCAATTCATTTTGAATTTTTTCTACTTCTACATCTATTTCATCCCGTATGGCAGCTAATTCTGTAGTTCCTACTGGGAGGGATAGAATAACATAAAGCCCATAGTCTTCCATGCTCATGTCAAAGGCTGCCACTTGTAAAGACATTTTTTTCTCATCAACTAGTTTTCGATACAACTTTGAACTATTTCCATCACTCAAATAGGTTGAAATCATATTGAGTACTCTTGATTCTCTTGTGGTTTTTTTAGGGGTTCTGTAAGCTGTAAAAAGCGCAGGAACTTGTATGTTTTTATCAAAGGCTTCTGCGGTAATGGGCTCAGTAATCGGAGTTTCTTCATAGGTTTGAATCACAATTTCTTCTCCTTTGGGGATGTCATTAAAATAAGCTTCGACCATTTGCTTAGTCTCTTCCATTTCAAAATCTCCCGCTACAACCAAAACTGCATTGTTGGGCACGTAAAACTTTTCATTAAACGCAATAAATTCCTCCAGAGTAGCCGCATCCAAATGTTCCATCTGACCGATAGGGATGTTCCGATACGGATGTTGATCAAACATATGCTTTCGAACCTCAAAGGCCCAGTTGCCATAGGGCGAATTGTCATAGCGGAGTCTTTTTTCCTCCTTGACCACTTCGTTTTGAGTTTCTACCCCAATCTCATTAATAATGGGGTGTAACATACGCTCAGATTCCATCCATAAGCCCAACTCTAAATTGTTGGAGGGGAACACCTCGTAGTAATAGGTATAATCATCTGTAGTGTAGGCATTATTGCTTCCCCCGTTGGAAGAAACAATTTTAAACCAGTCGCCTCGCTCAATATTTTCGGTTCCTTCAAATAAAAGATGTTCAAAAAAATGTGCAAAACCGGTTCTTTGCGCTTCCTCATTTTTAGCCCCTACATGATAGAGAACGGAAGTTATAACAAGCGGCGCACTCCTATCCTGATGCAGAATGACGTGCAAGCCATTGTCTAAGTCAAATTCTTCAAAAGTAACCTGCTGAGCATTTGAGTAAAAAGCAATACTAAGCAAGAGTAAAAGATAAAATTGTATTCTCATGGTTGAAATTTGGATTAAATTGGAGTTATATACTATGCACTAAAATTAATACATTTGGGTAAATTTCAAATTAGATATCATGCAAAATCTTACACGTTTCATTTTCCTACTGATTGTATCGCTAGGATATAGTCAATCAAAATACAAAGCAATATTAAGCGATATTGACCAAAAAGAAGCATCCTACACCCATATAGCCCAACAAATATGGTCTTTTGCAGAAATGGGATACCAAGAAGAGCAGAGCAGTGCTTTATTGCAAAAAACCTTACAAAATGAAGGATTTCAGGTGGAGGCAGGAGTAGCAGAAATTCCAACAGCTTTTGTTGCCAGTTATGGTTCAGGCAGTCCCGTCATTGCTATATTGGGAGAATACGATGCCTTGCCCGGCTTATCTCAACAGGCGGTTCCTTATAAAGTCTCAAATAATGGAAAAGCCGGACATGCTTGTGGGCACCATCTTTTTGGAACAGCCTCTGCCGCCGCCGCCATTGCAATTAAAAATTACCTTGAAAAAGAGGGAAAATCAGGCACGGTAAAATATTTTGGATGTCCCGCCGAAGAAGGCGGTTCTGGAAAAGTATACATGACCCGAGCAGGATTATTTGATGAGGTGGATGTGGCATTACATTGGCATGCGGATAATAAAAATGCAGCAAGTATTCGTCCTGCTTTGGCAAATAAGTCAGCCAAATTTCGTTTCTACGGCGTTTCTGCTCATGCAGCTGGAGCTCCAGAAAAAGGACGTTCTGCTTTAGATGCAGTAGAAGCAATGAATACGATGGTAAACATGATGCGTGAACATGTAACGGAAAGTACCAGAATTCACTACGTCATCACACGGGGAGGAGAGGCACCCAATGTCGTTCCTGATTTTGCAGAAGTTTATTACTACGCACGACACAAAACCAGAGATGAAGTCGTAAAGGTTTTTGATCGCATAGTCAATGCGGCAAAAGGAGCTGCCTTAGGCACAGGAACCACTATGGAATATGAAATGATTGGGGGAACCCATGAACTGCTTTTCAATGATGTGTTGCAGCCGATGGTACACAAAAATCTTGAAACCATTGGAGGATATCAGTACACTGCTGAAGAGCGGGCGTTCGCAGTAAAAATTGCCGAAAGTTTAGAGACCCCCTTAAACACTCAATTTGTGGAAGGTGTGGCACCGTACAGTAAAGGGGCCAAAGCAGGAGGATCTACCGATGTGGGGGATGTTAGTTTTGCGGTGCCTACGGCAGGGTTAAGAGCCGCTACTTGGGTACCTGGAACTCCAGCCCACAGCTGGCAGGCTGTTGCGGCCGGTGGAACCAGTATCGGATCTAAAGGAATGATGGTTGCTGCTAAAACACTTGCTTTGACGGGAATGCAACTGCTTGATAACCCTAAAATTATCAAGGCTGCCCATGAAGACTTTATTGCCAAAAGGGGGAAAGATTTTGAATACAAACCCATGTTGGGCGATCGTAAACCTGCGTTAAACTATAGAAATTAACCTATGAGATTTTACCTATTTAGCCTTCTTTTTTTAGTTCTAATAAACCTGCACGCTCAGGTGTATTCTTATGAAACCAAGCAAAATGGAAAAACAGTTACCCATCGAATTTTAATGGATGATTCCTATTTGGTAGAAACCCAGTATGTTGCTCAACCCCCAGAGTTTATCCTTACCCGAGGAGGGTTTTACACCCAAACTGAAAAGGATATTTTAGTTGATTTTGAATTTAATTCCAACTTTGAAAAAGATGGATTGAAACAAATGAAATTGCAAAGTTCAAAGAAGTGGAAACACCTCTCAACCCCCCCTCAAGAACTCAAAGGGAAATGGCTAATGGCCGGTCGAATGACTGATCAAGGCGAACGAAAAAGAGACACCTCAGGACCGCGAAAAACCATGAAATTTTTACTGGATGGATTTTTCCAATGGATAGCATTCAATACGGATACCTTCCAGTTTTTTGGTTCGGGAGGAGGATATTACACAACTGAAGCAGGAAACTACACGGAACATATCGAATATTTCTCTAGAGACAACAGTCGGGTAGGAGCTCGTTTACCCTTCCAATACGAACTCAAAGGGTCCGATTGGCATCATCAAGGCTTTAGCAGTAAAGGCGACCCCATGCATGAAATTTGGAGCAAAAGAAACTAGTGTACACCCTCTTTAAAAGCGCTTTGAACAACCCTATTCTATAGTAATGATAGATCTTTCTTCTCTTATTTCTTTACTTCAATTAGAACAAAAAGATGCGCATCATTTTGTTGGACAAAATTACAAAACGGCTTGGGGGCGGGTTTTTGGAGGACAGGTACTCGGACAATCTTTGCATGCAGCTTATCAAACCGTTCCTAAAGACCGAATAGCACACTCCATGCACGGATATTTTATTTTGGGAGGCGATATTAATGTTCCTATTGAGTATCACGTGGATGCGATACGAGACGGTAAAAGTTTTACTACCCGTAGAGTAGTAGCTTACCAAGAGGGGAAAGCAATTTTTAATATGGCAGCCTCTTTTCATTTGGAGGAAGCAGGGGCAGATCATCAAATAACGATGCCGAATGTATTAACCCCTGAAATTTTACTGACCGACATTCAGCAAGCGGAGGTTTTACAAGAAAAAGATCCGGAACGATATCAACGCTTGATGATGGCCCACCCTCAGGTTTTTGAATTTCGTCCGGTAGGCAAGGCCATTTATTTGGAGACCCAAAATAAACCACCCCTTTCTCATATATGGTTTAAAACCAAAGAGCAAATAGAAGCACGTATTCCCTTACAACACCAACTACTGGCCTTTGCTTCGGATTACAGCTTGCTTTTATCCGCTACCCTGCCCCATAGGGCAGCCTTTGAAACTCAAAAAATATTTTATGCCAGTTTAGATCACGCCCTATGGTTTCACCGTGATTTTAAAATTGATGAATGGTTGTTGTACGCAATAGAAAGTCCAAGTGCTTCCAACGCTAGAGGCTATGCAAGGGGGAGTATCTTTGATCGCGCTGGAAAAATGGTTGCCTCAGTCTCTCAAGAAGGATTAATGCGAAGATATATAGAAGATAAATGAAGATGAGAATTTTGATTTTAGGATGCCTGTGGTTGTGTTTAGCACAGATAAGTTTTGCTCAAGAATACGAAAAATGGGAAGGGGTTTGGAATGCAGCATTCATTGATGTGCCCTTGTCGGATAAACTCAATTTACGCTCAGAAATCCATCTTAGAACGATCGATTATTTTAATGTATGGAATCAGCAAATCTTTAGACCACAGCTGATTTATACCGATTCCAATAAATTCAAATGGTTTGCAGGATATAGCTATCTCAGCAATTTTAATTCCGATATCAATGCAGATCCACGCGTGAGAAATGAACACAATCTCTGGGAGCAAGTAGTCTATACTGTACCTCTGAAAAAGAGTTCTTTATCTACTTGGATTCGACTTGAGCATCGTTTTCAAGAAGTATTACCGCTTCAAAAGGATCGTGAATTGAGAAAGTTTGATTTTTCAAGTAGAATTCGTTTTCGTTTTACCTATCAACGACCCTTGACCAATACCGCAGCTAAAGTTCCGGTTAATTTTGTTTTTTACGATGAGCTTTTTACCCTGATAAGTCCCGGAGGAACCCCTTTAAAATTCAACCAAAACTGGACATTTTTCGGTTTGGCCATAAAACTGACTTCAAAGTTGAGAATCAATACTGGATTTCAAAAGAACACTATTTTTAAAGCGACGGACCGTTATTTGAAAAACAGACTTTGGAATACGATACTTTTTTATAAACTATAGGCACTTCCAATAAGCCCCCCGTTTTCATCTTTCTTGATTTAGTTGTAGCTTCATAACAAAAAACTAATGACATTAACTCGACACCCTCAGAGGATATTCCTGACCCTGATATTGGGATCCTATTTTTTAGTGGCACAAGAACCCTTCTTTAAAGCAGCCGAAGGAAGCTATTGGTTAAGTACGGATTTACATATCCATACCGTTTTTTCTGATGGAGCCGTATGGCCAAGTATACGTGTAGAAGAAGCGCGAAGAGAAGGGTTGGATTTAATAGCAATGACGGAACATTTGGAATACCAGCCCCATGAAGAAGACATTCCACACCCTGATCGAAACCGATCCTATGCTATTGCCTCTAGCGCCTTAGGAGAAGACGATGTACTGCAAGTGATCAACGGTTCTGAAATCACACGTAAAATGCCCCCAGGACATATTAATGCAGTTTTTATTAAAGATGCCAACGCATTGCTTCATACCGATTCACTCTCTGGAATTCAAGAAGCCAACAAACAAGGAGCGTTCGTTTTTTGGAATCACCCCAACTGGGACGCGCACCGAAGTGATGGAATAGCACGCTTAGAGCCGTTCCACAACTACTTGATTTCAAACAAATTACTTCACGGTATCGAAGTGGTCAACGAGACTACTTTTTCAGAAGAAGCCTTAGCTCTTGCATTAGAAAACAAACTCACGATACTCGGTACATCAGACATTCACGGATTAACGGATTGGGCCCATGAAATAGCAGCAGGTGGCCATCGCCCCATGACCTTTGTCCTTGTCAATTCAAAAACCCCAGAGGCGGTAAAAAAGGCCCTTTTTGAACGAAAAACGGTGGTGTGGTATAACGATCTTATTATTGGGAAAAAGGAAGAAGTCTCCAAACTAATTGAAGATAACATCCATTTTGGAACACCAAGCTACGCAGAGGATAAAACGATTTTAAACGTTGAGCTAACCAATGCTAGCAGCCTTCCATTTCAAATGGAATATCTAGGGACCTACAGTTTTCACCAAAGAAGCTCTGTTTTTACACTCCCTCCAAAAACCACTATACGGTTACAGGTTAAAACCATTACAAAAAAACAATCCATTCGTTTACCGTTTAGAATGATGAATGCAGTCATAGGTCCTAAACAATATCTTGAACATGAATTTTTAGTAAAATAAAGGGGAAAGTGGTATTTTTATCTACAAATGAAGTTTGATTTATGATAAAAGACAGTAATTGGAGACCGCTTCCAAACTTTCTTACAATAAAAGAAAGCACGATAGAGGGACTGGGTCTTTTTGCTACAGAGGATATAAAAGGAGGTACCGATTTGGGGATCACCCACGTGTACGATCCTCGATTCCACGACAATTATTTGCGATTGCCGTTAGGAGCTTTTGTAAATCACCATGAAATACCCAATTGTAAGGCCGTAATCAACGAAGAGGACGAAACGCTCGGAAAAGTGAAGCACATTCGTATCGTTACCCTCAACGATATTCCCAAAGGAAAAGAGCTTACCGTAAAATATGTGATCAATAAATTGGATAATCCCAATTGGGAACACGAGTATGAGATTACCCAATAGTTACTCTTTTACCTTTCTTACGGTATAGCGTTCGAACAAGAGCCAGTAAAAAAATCCGGAGACGTAACCCAAGGACTTCAAATAATTCATAGCAATAATTTTTTCAAAACTACGCAGCTTTAAACGAGTAGGTGTTAGCGAATTGTTATCAAAACGACACGCTTTAATAAAACGTATGCCTAAAATTAGGCAGGTCAAGGTATATCCATACTACATTGACGCATGGGTTTAGGGTTTTAACTTTAGGGAATACCTATTGAGGGCTTATTAGTACCCTCTTAGGTTACGTCCTGTTTGGTTTCGTCGAATTGAAGATAAATTTTTGAATTCACGATAGTTTGAATTCGGTTGACCAAAAGCCAAAGATCCTCAAATCGTGTATAGAGGGGAGTAATCCCGATTCGAATAAAATTTGGAGGCCTAAAGTCAGGAATAATTCTGGGGGTTTTTTGGTCCCCGGCTAGTAATGCTTGACAAATTTGCCAAGCATGGGAATGAGATATAGCAATATGGGATCCTCTCGTTTTAGAATCCAATGGACTGTGAACACTACATCCCAGAGGCGCCAAGACCTCCTTGATCGCTCCTAAAAGAAATTCAGATTGCTGTATGCTTTTGGCTCTAAGGTTTTCAATACCTGCTTGAAGTACCAGATCAATTCCGGCTTCTACGGCTTGCATGGAAAGTATGGGAGGAGTTCCATTATTAAAGCGTTCTAGCCCTGGGGAAGCTTTGTATTTTGGATCAAAATCAAAGGGGCTTTCGTGACCAAACCAACCCTGTATGGGATTGTCAAGCTTGGGGTGCAACTCTTTTTTTACATATAAAAATGCCGGAGATCCTGGTCCGCCATTCATGTATTTATAGGTGCATCCTAAGGCGATTTTAGTTTCTGAGGCTTCGAGGTCAATCGGAACAGCACCTACGGCATGACTCAGGTCCCAAACCACTATACTGTTGTGCTTAGCAGCCCATTGATTGATTTTCTTCATCGGATAAAAGTAGGCACTTTTAAAGGTGACCAAGCTTAAACAAACGATACCGGGTTGCTGTTCTATTGCTCGCAAAAGTTTATTTAGGTCTGCCTCAATTTCTTGACCGTAGTTGATGGTCGTTACTGCAGTGTCTGGAAACTGTTTTTGGAGGCCCTCCAGCACGTATAGATCCGTCGGAAAATTTAAATTATCTGAAATGAGATGTGGGGGGGATTGATGCGAACTGAGCAAAGCATGCAGGATTTGATAGAGGCGTACCGAGGTAGATTCGCCAAAAATAAGTTCATCCGGATCGGCAGCCAGCAGTTGGCTGTATTTTTTAGATAAACGTTTGGGAAGGGCCAACCAATTTTGGTTCCAGCTTCGGATGAGCTGTTTTCCCCATTGGGTTGAAATGTTTTCTGTCATTTGATCCGGAACCTCTTTAGGGAGTTTGCCCAAAGAGTTTCCGTCTAAATAAATTTCATTTTCCTCATGAACGAAACGTGCCCTAAAGGAACGAAGAGGGTCTTGTTGATCTAACTGTTGTGCCGCTTTAAGATCAATCATTTGCCGCAGTTAGAAAAAAAGGAATTATTTCCTTTACCCAGGCCGCGTATTGTGCACCACTGGGGTGTAAACCATCCGAGGCGATAAACTCGGGCTTTAGGTCAACCGTTCTGGAAAGGGGAGTGATGTCGATAAAGTGAATTTCTTCACGAGCACAAACCTCATAAATGATTTGATTAAAATTGTCTATCTCTAAAGCAATTTGCTCTCGATCTCGGTCTTTAGCAAACGGCATTTTTCCCCAATCAGGAATGGAAACCACAAAAATACGATTCCTTTTGTTTCCGGTAAAAAGGATGGCCTGACTAACCAATTGCTCAAATTCTTCTCTAAATTCTATTATACTTTTTCCCTGATATTGATTGTTTACGCCAATGAGTAGGGAAACCCAATCGTAAGGATAATCCAATGCAGTGGCGTCAATCCCCTGTTTTAAATCTGAAGTGGTCCAGCCCGTTTGTGCAATAATTTGCGGGCTGTCCAAAACTATCGCTTCTTTTTCCAAGGCTTGTACAAGCTGAACGGGCCAACGTTCTTCTTCGCGAACGGACTCCCCTATGGTATAACTATCTCCAAGAGCTAAATAGCGTTGCTTAGGGGTTGCTTCTTTTTCTTCACAAGAAGAAAATACTAGAAGAATCAACATCAAGAAGGAGTATTTCCGAATCACGGTCTTAAAATTAATATGCTGCCTTATGCACAAAAATAGAAAATATGATAGCAAACGAAAGGCAAAGTTTAAGTAACTTGTGTATTTATTTAGCACTATGTATTATCGTTTAGTAGCACTTTTTCTTTCGTTTTGTTGTCATGCACAATTATCCTTAACTAGTATAACCCTCCCTCCTGAACTGGAAGAAACCTCAGGTTTGGAATATTTAGGGACCAATTTAATGACGCATAACGATTCTGGAGATAAAGCCAAACTTTATGTCTTTACACCAGAGGGAGACTTGATTAAGAGTATTCGTTTTTACGATTTAAAAAACAAAGATTGGGAAGATCTTACTGCGGATGATGACCATTTTTATATTGCAGATACGGGGAACAACTTTGCAACCCGAGAAAATCTAAGAATTTATATTGTAGACAAAGAGTTGCTCCCCCAAGGAACTATCCAGATTCGCTACGATGCTCAAAAAACGTTTTCTAAAGAATCGATCAATGAATACGATGCGGAAGCATTGGCTGCGGTTGGAGACGAATTGGTTTTGTTTTCAAAAAACAGAAAAACACTCCAATCTCAGATTTATACCTTCCCCAAAACAGCAGGAAATTACACGTTGACCCCAAAGGCAACAATTGACACTAACGCCCTTATTACCGCTGCGGATTACAGTGAAACAGAAGATTTACTTGTACTCACGGGCTATGATTTTCAAGGGAAACAATATTTCTACACCTTAGAAAATTTTACCAAAAATGGAATGGAAGCCATTGACTTAACCCGATATCTAATCCCTGTCAGTCCAGCCCAAATTGAAGCGGTAAAAATTATAACTAAAAACGAATTTTGGCTTACTTCAGAAAGTGAGGCTAAAGGAACCCCCCGCTTGTTTAAACTTAAATTGGAGTACGAGTAAACAAACCCTCTAGAGCTGTAAAGTTTTTAAAGGGGGTAGCGTTTGCACAAGTACATGCATGTAATTCAGGACAGCTTTATCAGTTAAAGTAGTACATTACTTCAGTAAAATCAACAATCATGTATACAGCACATTACAAAAATATTTACTTGCTGTTTACTACAATCCGATGAGGTATTGAAACTTTAAAAAGAATTGAGTTTGATCCACTCGAAAAGGGGAGTAAAATTCGTCGTTAAAGTCTTCGAGAGAATTTTGATTCCCTCCTACATAAAACACTGTTGAGGGATTTGGATTCCACTGTATAAGGGGTTGAATAAAAAACTTATCCGCAAAAGAGTTGTATTCTGAAATGAGTCGTATGCTAAAAAAGTTGGTAAACTGATAGCGAGCTGAAAAGCGTGTAATGGCTCCCTCAAAGTAACGGTTTGGACTATTCATTTCTTTTAAGCTTGCATAGCGGATCGAAGGCGAAAGGTTGAGCTTATCCCCCAATTGAAAGCTGGGCATTGCAAATACAGTAAACTCCTTTCCCACTTCAGGGTTTTCTTCGTTATAAGCCAAATCTCTTCCAAATGTGGAGCGGATCATTAGGGAGAAAGATTCACTGGGATTGTTTCGAAGGATGAGTTCACTTTTACCCACATTTCGGTAGTTTTTTCCTAAATAATTTTTAAAAATATCCCAGTCGTAGGTGTATTGAATCGTGGTGTTTAAATAGGTCCTTAGGCTGAAAATTCCGTCGATACTGACGGCTTTTAAATAGTTTTGAAACGTATAATTTAAATCGGCTTTGGTTCCAATACTGAAAAACTGCAATCCTTTTTTATTGATAAAGTTTCGGTATTCGTGAAAGACGGTTCCCCAACGGCGGTTATTTTTTACTACAAAACCTACATTAGCCTGGTATTCAGGACTGATGTCGCGATAGAAAAAATAAGATTTCCAGTGTTCCGTATTTCGGTACAATTGAAGATAAACGGCACTTCCTCCGTATTTTTCTTTGTTAAGTGCCACCGAGCGCCCTTGGATTTGATCTTCGGTTTCAATCCAATGGGCTTCAGGTTCTTGGTTAAAATTGGCAAGCAGTTCATAGGTCAACCTCCAGTTTTTTGAAATCAGAAACCAGCCGTCGGTTCCAAATAAATTACCATACCCTCCCTCTTTGTAATATCGATTGGTACTTACCAATCCCAAGCGGGTATTTTTATTGACCAGTCTTTGATAGCGAAATACGTTGACAAAGGATTGTCCTCCTTGACCCAGATAGGAGCGGTCTTCTCCTGCAATTTGATAGGGCGAATTTTGATCAATAGCGGTTAAAAAATAGATTCTTGATTTTTTGGCTTGGCTTAAAAGTTTGGTTGAGAGTAAAGGATTGTTTATCGATCGAGAATAAAAGGCGCCGTCGGTAAAATTGACAATATCAGTCCCTCGGTTAAAAAAAGGTCTTCTTTCAGGATATTCCAAAGCAAAAGAAGAGTTGACGTCAATTTGGGTTACATCGGCCTCTACTTGTGAAAAATCGGGGTTTAACGTAATTTCCAGACCGCTGTTTTTGTTCAGATCTAGGTTGAGCCCTAGACCTGCATTGGGTTTGAAGGGGTCGTACTTTAAGGAAGCCTGCTGACTCGGTTTTTGCCCACTTAAATTTCCAGCCACATAGGGTAATAACTCTACCCTCTTTTCAATGGTAATATCTTTTAGCAGAAGCACTTCCGTAGTTTGACAAACCTCACAGGGATTATCTCGATCAAACGGGAGGTTTTGGACCTCTACTTCAACATTTTTTTCATTGTAATACTTACGTCCCAATTTGAAATGCCATTTTTGATCTGTCCCATTGGGAAAGGGAAGTGAGGAAAATGGGATTTTATATTCGACTTGGAATCCTTCTGATACAATCGAACCTGCAGTTTCGAAATCCATATTAAAACTACCGTCATATCGCTGCTCATCGGTCACTGCATTGATTGCCCGAACATCAAACTGACTGCCAAAAGGATTTGCCACCAAAATGTAATTGTTTCGGCCATCTGCATAGGTGTCAAAGCTAATGGAGACCACATCATCTTGTAGGAACATATTAAAATCATCGCGAGAGCGGACGTTTGCTCTTACGTTTTCTGGCCGATCAAAGGCGTGAATCCCAAGATATAAATGGGTATCGGTATAGGTGAGGTAGGCGATTGTTTTTTTTTGTGCTGGACTGTTATTTCCTGGATTTACCTCATAGTCTAAGGGTATGGGAGTGGCGTTTTCCCATTCTCCTTCCGAGAGTACTCCGTCAAGGATGATTTGAGAGGCTAAAGATTTCTGTGGCTCGTATTGATTTTGACCCAGCGCATAGTGTGTCATTAGCATCAGTAAAATAAATTTACCAATCGAATCCAATCTAGTCATAAAAACCTTAATTTAACCTCAAAGATACACAAGCTGATAAGATCACAATTACACAGAGCGGTTTATCAATATCTTTTTTATTTTAAATTATATGTGTAGCTGCAGCTAAAAAATAGGACTATAACTATGGAAAAAGAACTAATAGGAAGTCAGGAGTGGTGCTCATTTGAGAGTTTAAATATTCCCTCTGTCAAAGCGAGAATAGACTCCGGGGCAAAAACTTCGTCCATACAATCCACCAATATTAAAAAATTTAAAAAAGGCAAAGAGTCTTGGGTTTCATTTGATGTCAATCCCATACAAGACAATTTAAGCATCGTTTTGCATTGTGAAGCAAAAATTATCGATGTGCGAATTGTAAAAAGTTCTTCTGGGATTACGGACAAACGCTACGTAATCAAAGAGACCGTAAGGATTGGCGACAGCAGCTTTGATATTGAACTTACCTTAGCCAATCGGGATGGGATGGATTTTAGAATGCTCCTGGGAAGAGAAGCCATGAAAGATCGGTTTATAGTAGACCCTTCTAGGCGTTTTTTAAAAAGCCAGTTAACAGATGAAGAAGTCGAAAAAAAATACAGCCATTTGATTCATGAAAAATCAGGATTGAGCATCGGTTTGCTCGCTACGGATAAATCCCTTTACAGCAACAAGCGCATCATTGAAGCAGGAAAAGCCAGAGGGCACGAAATGTTTTTCTACAACATCCAGCAATGTTATATGCGTTTGGACACTGTAACGCCTGAAGTGCGCTACCGCGGAGGAAGTATTATTCAAGATTTGGATGCAATCATCCCTCGAATTCGACCCAGCATGACCTTTTACGGTTGCGCTTTGCTCAGACAATTTGAATCGATCGGAACGTATTGTCTCAATTCAGACACTTCCATTTCTCAATCTAGAGATAAACTTTTTTCAAGTCAACTGTTCTCGGGGAATGATATTCAGATTCCAATCACGGGTTTTGCCAAATCTCCTTTAGATACCAAAGACCTGATCAATATGGTGGGAGGAGCTCCTTTGGTCATTAAATTATTGCAAAGCGCCCAAGGAAAAGGAGTGGTTTCTGCAGAAACCAATAAGGCAGCAGAGAGTGTAATCAATGCCTTTAAAAGTTTACAAGCTAACATCCTCGTCCAAGAATTTATCAAAGAAGCGGCTGGAAAAGATTTGCGCTGTTTTGTGGTAAACGGCAAAGTGGTGGCTTCCATTGAACGTTCCGCACCCAAAGGAGAATTCCGTTCGAATATCCACATGGGAGGGACAGCAAAAAAAGTAAAAATTACCGTAGAGGAAAGACGTCTTGCAGTAAAAGCGGCAAAAATTTTAAACCTAACCGTGGCTGGGGTAGATATAATTCGTTCGAATAAGGGGCCCCTATTGCTGGAAGTAAATTCATCTCCCGGATTGGAAGGTATAGAAACTGCAACCGGGAAAGACATTGCTAATGAGATGATCATTGCCATTGAAAAGAAATTAAAATACAAAAGACTGTAGCAATCAATTTAATACTCGGGATGGTACAAAGAAAAACCTTACTACGGATTCGTAAAACGCACCGCTATTTAGGACTGATCATCGGAATTCAATTTTTGGCATGGACCCTCTCAGGACTTTATTTTAGCTGGACCGATCTAGACGAAATTCACGGAGATCAATTTTTAAAAACAGACCCTAAAGCAAAAAGCTATTCCAACTTACTGCCTCTTGACAGTATCGCAGAAGGTATTGAAGAAATTAATTTGGTTTCTATTAAAGCGGAACCCTATTATTGGATCAACAATTCGAATTTGTACCACGCACAAACGGGACAGTTAAAACAACAGCTTACTGAAGATGAAGCGATTGCAGTAGCTCAAAAACATCTCATTTCCGGCTTGGAAATTGAAAAGATTGAATTGATTGAAGAAACTGGACCCCATCATGAATTTAGAGAGCGTCCCTTACCCGCCTACGCCATTCACTTTAAGCATCCAGATTTGTTGGTCGCATATGTCGATGCGTCTAGTGGAATTTTTCAACGTGTTAGACACCAAAGTTGGCGGTGGTTTGACTTTTTGTGGATGACGCATACTATGGATTACCAAGGGCGCGATGATTTTAATAACATTTTGCTAAGAATCTTTTCCCTTTTTGGGGTGTTTACGGTTATGAGTGGATTTTTACTCTGGGGGACCAGTTCTCCTACCTTACGAAAACTACTCAAGCGATAAAGCCTCACAGGACTTTTAGCCATTCTCTTCGGTTCATAACATTCTCTATTAATTGAGGCTACTTCATACAAGTTTTTCTATTTTTAGATTCTAATCAATTGTAGATGGATTACGTTTTACTCGCTTTTTCTTTCCTTAGCCTTGCAGCAGTGGCATTCTTGCTTTTTAAAAGAAGCAATACAGATCTTACTCCACTAGAGAATGCATTCAACGCTCGAATACAAAGTGAGTTTCAGCTCAACAGGGAAGAGCTTTCCAAAAACTTGAAAGAAAATCGAAACGAACTGATGCAGAGTTTGGAACGTTTAAACGAAACGTTGATCAAAAAAGCCAAAGACGACCGGGAAGAGCTACGCGTTACCTTAAAAGACTTTGAAGCTACGTTTGCCAAAAATGTAGAGACGTTTAATGCTACACAAAAGGAAAAGTTTGAGCATATGCGAATCAAACAGGAGGAAATGATAAAAACGACCGAATTGCGCTTGGAACGAATGCGGGAAACGGTTGATGAAAAACTACACAAAACCCTAGAGGAACGTCTTGGGAAGTCCTTTGAACTGGTGACCAAACAATTGTTAGTTGTTCAAAAAGGTTTGGGCGAAATGCAAACCATTGCCTCTGGTGTTGGGGATCTTAAAAAAGTCTTGACCAATGTTAAGACGAGAGGAGTTTTGGGTGAGATTCAACTGGGTAATATTTTAGAGGAAATTATGGCCCCAGATCAATACGAGTCCAATGTTAAAACAAAAACAGGGTCGGATGCTATAGTAGAATACGCGGTAAAATTACCCGGAAGAAATCCACAAGACAAATCCGTTTACCTTCCCATAGACGCTAAATTTCCTCAAGAAGACTACGTCCGTTTGCAGTCGGCCTATGAAGCAGGAGACAGCATTGCGGTAGAGAATTCTTTAAAAGCCTTACTCCAAGCAGTGAAGAAGTTTGCCAAAGATATTTCAACCAAATACCTTGACCCGCCCAATACGACTGATTTTGGAATTATGTTTTTGCCCGTAGAAGGGCTATTTGCTGAGGTGGTCCGACAGCCCGATATGATTGCTTTTTTACAACGAGAATACAAAATTGTTGTCACAGGTCCCACCACCTTAGCCGCCATGCTCAATAGCTTGCAGATGGGCTTTAAAACCCTCGCCATACAGAAAAGAAGCAGTGAGGTTTGGAAAGTCTTGGCTGCAGTTAAAAAAGAGTTTAGCACCTTTGGAGGGGTACTCGAAAAGGCTCAGAAAAAAATTAATGAGGCCCATACCGAGATCGAAAATTTAGTGGGTACGCGCACCCGCATGATGCAATCCAAACTAAAAAATGTCGAACAGCTCGAATTGAATACTGAACCACAAGAAAAAGATCAAAACCTCCTCGACCTCTAACTCAAATTGGAGAAGAATAAGGACTACAGGTGATTTTGAATCGTTTTTTGAAGGGCGTTGGAATCCATGACACCCGACTGTTTCCAAGCCACTACACCTTCTTTCATCAAAACTAAAGTAGGAACTCCCCGAACTTGATAGTAGGAAGCAATTTGTGGATTTTTATCCACATCAATTTTAATGACACGAAGCGTATCTCCCATTTTTTCTTTG
>JALQVM010000060.1 GCA_023263685.1 Flavobacteriaceae bacterium
GAGGTATAGTGTTTGTAATCTCCAAAACGCCACAGATGAAGCGTGTCTAGATGCGGGACTTCCCAAGGCTTTTTATCAAAAAGCTGAAGACTTTTTGGGAGCGGAACCTGATGAACCAACATGCGTCTGGCAATAAAAGGAAAGTCAAATTCTTTTGCATTATGCCCACATAGTCGATGTCTAGATGAATTAAAATGTACTTCAAGCAGTTGCTTAAAATCCTTCAGCAGCTGTTTTTCTTCCCCAGTAAAACTTTTTAGTCGAAATTCTCTCGGATGTTGTGGGGTAAAGTAGCCTACTGATATACATATGATTTTACCAAATTCTGCCCAAATTCCAGCGCGCTCATAGAATGCTTCCGGGGAAATTTCATCTTTTCTTTGGTAGGCCGTTTTTTCGGCAAAATATCCCTTTTCTAGATCCGGAACCTGATCAAAAGTTGCATGCAAAGGGACGGTCTCTATATCGAGAAAAAGGATCTTATGTAAATCAAGGTGCGCTAGCATCTGGGTTAAGTTCAAGTGCAATGTCTATATAACGATAGATGTCAGGAGTAAAAGGGTCGCCTAAAGCTCCTTTTGCCCCCTTACTATGTCCTAGCCGGACCAAGATGAGATCCTCTTCGGGTATGGTTATGACATACTGTCCTAAATGCCCTCGATTCATATAGGTTTTATAGCCTTTGTAGTTTTTAAGCCACCAACTGTAGCCGTATTCCGGACTCTCTTCAAAACGCGGTTTAAGCGAGTGAGCAATAAAGGTTGAATCCAAAAGAGTTTTTCCATTCCATTTCCCATGGTTTTTGAACAGTTTGGAAAGGCGTGCAAAATCTCTCGCATTAGATGCAATACAGCAATAGGCTTTTTCCATTCCTTCTTCTTCACTGTCCAACTGCCAGTAGGCTTGATGCTCTGCCCCCATTGGATTCCAAAAACTTTCATAGAGGTAAGTGGTTAGGTTTTTACCGGTTGCCTTAGCGATTACCATGGCCAGTAATTGCGTAGTACCACTTTTGTATTCATACGATTTTCCTGGAACCTCATCTATCGGTTGGGCTAAAATCAATTGATCCAAATCCGTCACAAAATACGCAGCAGTAGTCACAGAGGTTGGGGAATAGTAATTCTCATCCCAATGTTGACCCGATGACATACTGGCGAGATCGCCTACGGTTACTTGTTCCGCATAGGGTCCTTTTAATTCCGGGAAAAAATCCTTTACGGGTTGCGTTAGACTTTCGATATAACCCTCCATTATCGCTTTGCCCAAAAGGGCTGCAACATAACTTTTTGCCATGGAAAAGGAATTGCTTTTGGAGTCTACACCGTATCCATCGTAGTATTTTTCAAAAAAAAGACTGTCATTTTTAATCAATAAAAAAGCAACAGTTCCATTGTCAAAATGAATCTGTTCTTGCCCTTCAGTGAGTCGAACGCTGTTAAATTTGGAATGGAGGGGCCAGGGCTGAGGATTTTCTGACACTGCTAAAATACGATTGTCAAAATTTTCATAATCCGATAAATACGCGGTAGTGTGTCCCTTCATATAGATCGTAGACACGGCTGTTAAGAGGTAGTTGTAATCAGAAACATAGAGCAATCCAAACAGGACTGCTACTGTTAGACTAAGAATTTTTGCAATTTTTTTCATAACCCATTCGTTGGTGTTTACTGACAAGCGTACTTACAAATCTAAGGTTTTTTGAGTGGATGCTTTTTCATGGGCAAGCAGCCATTTTTTCTTGGCTATGCCTCCTGCATATCCCGTCATGGAACCATCACTTCCGATGACTCTATGGCAAGGAATAAAAAGAAGAATCGGATTTTTTCCTATGGCATGGGCAACAGCTCGGATGGCTTTTAAGTCCCCATAGGCTAGGGCGATCTCTTTATAGGTTTTGGTACTTCCCTTGGGAATGTTTTTCACGAGGTCCCATATTTTTTTTTGGAATGCGGTGCCTATTACATTCAATTTAGGAGGGGTAAGTATACCGTGATTGAAATATTCTTCTAGCTTGTATAACAGCTTAGAAGAGCAAGTAGGTTGAGGGGTTGGAGGGGGCGTGGTAAAGCTTAAAGAGCTTAATCCCTGTTCTGATTCCTCAAACTTTATCCAACCTATTGGGCTATGATAAAAATGAGATTGTGCCATCGGTTTTGAGAAGTTTTTTTTAGCCTATTCAAGTTAGAAAACTTTTTGAATATGCCTTTTCAAATGGCAAAAAAACTTATATTCAAGCCATTAATTAATCACACAAAACTGCAATGAAAAATTTTAAGTGGGAGGGGGTAATGCCTGCTATAACTACCCAATTTGATGAGAATCATCAACTCGATCTCAAGACCTTTCAAAAAAATTTAGACGCTCAGATCGAAGCTGGAGTACACGGAATTATTTTGGGGGGTACCCTGGGAGAAGCAAGTACAATTACCGCTGAAGAGCGTGGCTTATTGTTGGAAACCACCCTTAGCAAAACAAAGGGTCGTATTCCCGTGATCATGAATATTGCAGAACAAGCAACAAAAGAAGCGGTTCGACTTGCAGAGCAAGCAGAAGCAGAGGGGGCCAGCGGCTTGATGCTCCTACCGCCCATGCGCTACAAAGCGACCGATGCGGAAACCGTTGAATATTTTTCTTCGGTGGCAACTAGCACTTCCTTGCCCATCATGATTTACAACAACCCCGTAGATTATAAAATAGAGGTGACCTTGGATATGTTTGAACAGCTTTCCAAATTTAAAAACATCAATGCAGTAAAAGAATCTACCCGTGACACCACCAATGTTACGAGAATGATCAATCGTTTTGGTGATCGATTCAGTATCCTTTGCGGAGTAGATACCATCGCCCTAGAATGCTTGATGATGGGTGCAACAGGTTGGGTAGCTGGTTTGGTCGATGCGTTTCCAGAAGAAACAGTGGCAATTTATGCGTACTGTAAAGCAGGAGAATGGGAAAAAGCCCGCGAAGTTTTCCGTTGGTTCCTGCCCCTTTTAGAGCTCGACATCTCACCTCAACTGGTTCAAAACATCAAACTGTGTGAAGTAGCAACAGGACTCGGAACGGGCCATGTGCGTCCGCCAAGATTGCCCCTTAGAGGCAAAGCACACCAAGATGTGCAGGATATTCTAGAGTCAGCACTTAAAACAAGACCAACTCACCTCGACTACAAAAAATACCTATGATAGAAGGCAAAAACTTAATCGCAGGAATTTGGGAGTCCCAATCGGATTCGATTAAATTCAAAACGGTAAATCCCAAAACCCAACAGGAGCTTGCTGTTGATTTTCAGCAGGCAACACCAGATCAAATTTCGAGAGCGGTGGAGGCTGCCTCAGCGAGTTTTCCACAGGTGTCGGAACTCACTTTTTCCGATCGAATTCGGTTTTTGGAATGTATCGTGGAGGAATTAGAATCGATTCAGCCAGAACTCATTGCTACTTATCAATTGGAATCCGCATTGCCTGAGGGGAGAGCAAACGGAGAGTTTCAACGAACCGTAGATCAAATATCCCGTTTTGTTGAGCTTTTGAAAAAAGGAACTTTTGTAAAGGCTACCTTACATACCGCAGGACCGGACTTAAGAAAAATGCTTGCTCCTTTGGGTCTCATAGTAATATTTGGAGCTAGTAATTTTCCGTTGGCTTTTTCTACAGCAGGGGGTGATACCATTTCTGCCTTTGCCGCGGCCTGTCCCGTTATCGTAAAGGCACATCCCTACCATGCGGGAACCAGTGAATTGGTCGCTCAAGCAATCAGTAAGGCTGTGACCCGATGCGACTTACCTCATGGGATTTTTTCTCATTTAGGCGGACAATCTCATGACATCGGAGGTCAACTTGTGTCCCATCCTGCGGTAAAAGGGGTCGGGTTTACCGGGAGTTTTGCTGGAGGAAAAGCCTTGTATGATCTAGCCCAACAAAGGGGGCAACCCATACCGGTTTTTGCTGAAATGGGGAGTATCAATCCAATTTTTATAACAGAATCTAAGCTCCAATCAGATGGGGCTTTAGCAGAAGCAATTGCCCAGTCGGTTACCTTAGGTACAGGACAGTTTTGTACGAACCCTGGACTGATCGTTGCTTGTGATCCGTCTGGACAATTTGATTTAGCCCAGAAAATAAGCGATAGTATAAGAGATTTAGAATTGCCACCTATGGTTCATAGTAACATTCAAGCGCAATATGACAAACAATTGTTTGGTTTACAAGGCAATGATAAACTCGATAAATTTTTTAAATCCAAGACCTGTGCTGCAGCCATTGGGAGTGTAAGCGCAGCTACCTTTTTAAGTGATACCAGTTTAAAGGAAGAAGTTTTTGGACCCTTTACCTTGGTAGTAGTTTGCAACAGTTCGGAGGTACTGCTTGCAGTTGCAGGAGCGCTAGAAGGCCAATTGACGGCAACCGTTTTAGGAGAAAGTTCGGACGCTACTATTTTAAAATCCCTTTTGTCTCAATTAAAATCAAAGGCAGGAAGGATATTATTTCAAGGAGTTCCTACGGGAGTTGCCGTTACCGAAGCCATGCAGCATGGAGGACCTTTTCCCGCCACTACAGACAGCCGATTTACTTCCGTAGGTACAGACGCAATTTACCGATGGTTACGACCTGTAGCTTTTCAAGATTGTCCCAATGCCTTATTACCCGATGCATTAAAAGATGAAAATCCGCTGAACCTACTGAGAACAGTAAATGGGGAATTTACTACTGCCACCCTATGAAACAGACCGAGCGAATAGTTTTTGATTGTATTGATGGAAATACTGCTGGAAATCCGGTGCGCTTGGTCAGGTCTCCTAAGCCGAGTCTTCATGGGCTGAATATGGGCGAGAAACGAATTCACTTTTTAAAGGAATTTGACTGGATTCGAACCGCCTTGATGTTTGAACCCCGAGGACATGATATGATGAGTGGAAGTTTTTATTACGATCCACAAGATCCAAACAATGACGTAGGAATTTTGTTTATTGAGACCAGCGGCTGCTTGCCGATGTGTGGGCATGGGTTGATAGGAGCATTGACTTTTTTACTGGAAGAAAAATTGATCAAACCCAAAACCGTAGGGGTGGTACGAGTGGAAACTCCTGCAGGGTTGGTGATTGCCGAGTATCAAACCAGTGGAAACAACATACAGTCGGTAAAATTTACGAATGTACCTGCTTTTCTTGCTGCCACTTCCCTAGTAGTAGACTGCCCCGACTTAGGCACCTTAAGTGTAGATGTAGCCTATGGAGGAAATTTTTATGCCATCGTTGACATGCAAGATCATTTTAAAGGAATACATTCTTATACAGCAAATCAGTTGGTAAGCTGGAGTAGGGAGATTCGTTCCCAGCTCAATTCCAAGTATGAGTTTACCCATCCTTTGGACGATAAAATTAAAGGATGCAGTCATGTGTTGTGGGGAGGAAAACCAACCCAGCCCGGGGCAACAGCAAGTAATGCTGTATTTTATGGAGATAAAGCAATTGATCGCTCCCCCTGCGGCACAGGGACTTCAGCACGTATGGCGCAATGGTTCGCAAAAGGTAAACTTAAACTAGGAGATTCCTTTGTTCATGAAAGTATTATCGGCTCTATATTTTATGGAAAAGTGGAAGCACGAGCCAGGGTTGGGACTTTTGATGGAATTCTTCCAAGCATTCAAGGCAGTGCACGGATTACGGGATACAATCAACTGATTCTAGATCCTGAGGATCCCTATCATAAAGGCTTTCAAGTATTGTAACCCATGACCCAAAAAAAAATTGTAATTATCGGTGGAGGTATAGTGGGCTTGTGTACGGCCTATTACTTAAATAAAGAGGGACATGAAGTTACCGTAGTCGATAAAGGCCAGCTTAAGTCAGGGGCTTCCTTTGTAAATGCAGGTTATCTGACACCGAGTCATATTATTCCCCTCGCTGCTCCCGGGATGATCTCTAAGGGATTTCGATGGATGTTTAAAGCGTCGAGCCCCTTTTATATCCAACCCAGGTTGGACAAAGACCTGATACAATGGGGATTAAAATTTATGAAATCTTGCACACCTACGCATGTGCAGCAATCCATGCAGGCCATCCTTACAATTAATCTGCTGAGCAAACAGTTATTTCTCGAGATGCAAAAGCAGCCTGAGTTTGATTTTCATCTTGAAACTAAGGGATTGTTAATGGCCTATAAAACTTCTCAAGCAGAAAAAGAAGAAGCTGAAGTAGCGGTTCAAGCTAAAGAGTTAGGGTTAAAAATTGATCAGTTAGGACCTGAGGAAGTGTTACAAAAACAGCCTTTGGCTCCTATGAACATCGCTGGGGCGTATTGGTATGAAAGTGATGCGCACAGTACCCCTGAAGTTTTTATGAAAAACATCATCGGTGTACTAAAAAATGCAGGGGTGAATTTTATTCTGGAAAATGAAGTTACCCACTTTACAACCCAAGGACGGACTGTCAAATCTGTAGGTACTGCTCAAGAAGCGCTAGAGCTTGATGAGCTTGTAATTGCCAGTGGAGCTTGGTCGGAATCTTTGTTAAAAAGCTTAGGAATTCGTCTTTCTGTTCAAGCAGGTAAAGGGTATAGAATAAACGTAAGCCAACCCACTGGAATTACGATTCCATCGATACTTTTGGAGGCCAAAGTTGCCGTTACTCCGATGCAAGGATTTACCCGCTTTGGGGGAACCATGGAGCTTTCAGGAATCAATCATCACATCAATACGAAGCGGGTAGCTGCAATAGCAAAAGCGGCTTCAGATTATTATCCTCATACCAGTATAACTTCAGAAGAACGAACCCAAGCACAATGCGGTTTACGTCCGCTTTCCCCGGATGGACTGCCCTTTATCGGCAGACCTTCCGCCTATAACAACTTGGTCCTGGCTACAGGACATTCGATGATGGGGTGGAGTTTGGGTCCGGCTACAGGAAAATTGGTCGCAGAATTGATATCAAATCAGCAAACTTCCATGCCGATAGATCCCTTCAGTCCCGAACGTAACTACGGGGTTTAAAGTGTAAAGTAAACTCCCCCAGCATAGGCTTGTGCTTTAAACACAACTTTTCCATTGTATTTGAGCTTCCTGAATCCGATCGCCTACAGCGTTAAAATAGGAGGCGTTAAGTTGGAAAGAAGAACCCAAGGGGAGTTCCTCTATGGCGTTCACGATTCTCAGCGTTGGAGGAACGTAATCATCAATTAAGTCAACTCCAGTGCAAGAATAGACAAGTAAAGCGAGTGTGCAAATGAGGGGCTTCATTTTTCAAAATTTGGGACAACTAAAGGTAGTGTATTTCTTTACAACACAAAAAACTACTTAAAGAAATTCAATGGCCTCTTCTGCAAAATAGGTAGCGATTAGTTGCGCACCGGCTCGTTTAAAACTCATCAATTGTTCCATCATAACTTGATCGTGATCTATCCATCCTTGCGCTGCAGCGGCTTTAAGCATGGCATATTCACCACTTACCTGATAGGCTGCAATTGGGGTATGGAAGCTGTTTTTCAAATCTCGTATGATGTCTAAATAGGCAATCCCGGGTTTTACCATTACGATATCAGCACCTTCTTCTATATCGCGTTGGGTTTCGACAAAGGCTTCGTCTCGATTGGCAAAATCCATTTGGTACGTTTTTTTATCACCAAAACCAGGTGCAGAATCTAACGCCTCTCGAAAGGGCCCATAAAAAGCAGAAGCGTATTTTGCACTGTAGCTCATGATAAGCGTATCGTGAAAGCTTGCTTCTTCTAGCTGCTCTCGTATGCGAAGTACACGTCCGTCCATCATGTCACTCGGGGCAACTACATCGGCTCCAGCTTGCGCATGCGATACTGCCATTTCAGCAAGTACGCTGACCGTTTTATCGTTTGTAATTTTTCCTTCTTCTACAATTCCGTCGTGTCCGTAGGAGGAATAAGGATCCAGTGCTACATCTGTCATGACGAGCATTTCGGGTACTGCATTTTTGATCACACCTATTGCTTTTTGCATCAAACCCTCTGGGTTTAGTGCTTCCTTCCCAGTATTGTCTTTGAGTTGCTCAGCAACTTTTACGAAAAGGAGTACGGCTTTAATGTCCTTGTTCCAAAGGGCTTTAGCTTTTGAGGCAAGCAAGTCCAGAGACAATCGAAAATATCCGGGCATAGAGGCTATGGGTTCTTTGAGTTGGCTACCCTCTACAACAAAAAGCGGCACAATAAAATCGTTTGGCGTAAGCTGATGTTCTTGAAGTAAGCTTCTCAAGCTGGAGGAACTTCGGAGTCTTCTATTGCGGTGTATGGGATACATGAGTTTTAATTTAGTGGTTCTTCAGTCGTGTTTTCTGTAGCTGTATTTTCAGTATTCAGTTCTAGAGTATGTGGGGCATCTTCTTCTACTTCATTTTCCAATTCCATCGGTTTTGATTTTTTTAAGGTCCCCATCAGCATGACTAGCATGGAACTTAAAATCACAATCAAAAGGACCCGCTCGTCTATAGGGCTGATGGAAAGATCGATAAAAGAAACCTCTTTAAGTTGAATAAACAACAAGATGCTAATCAGTCCTCTTGGCGATAAATAAACCAAGGAACTGGGTTTTACTCGAAACGTAGTCGCGGTAAAATACAAATACCGCAAAAGGAGCATGATACCAATAATCAGCACCCCATAAAGTACGGGTTCAATGGAATTAAAATCGCTAAGCTGAATGGAAAATCCAAAAAATAAAAAGAAAAACGTCCTTACAATAAAGGTGGATTCGGCCGTAAGTATATGAAATTCGTGCAACTCATTTTCGGTTTTTTCCTGATCCAAATACCGTATTAAAAACCGGGGGAGTAAATTTTTAACATTACTCAAGAAAATTCCAAAAATAAAAATGGTAACCAAGGCAGGAAGATGGAAAAATTTTCCAAACGCATAGACCAAAATTAACAAGGCAAGAATCAAGAAAAACTTTACGTGGTGTTCGATTTGACGGATTAAACGGTACAAAACATAGGTTATGGCGATAGAAATAACGATTACCCCTAGGATTTGAAGAAAAAGAGAAACCAGTGGTGTAGCACCGATTAAATCTTCTTGGGATTCAAACTGACGCAGGGCATAATTAAATATCATAATCCCTAATATGTCTGAAAAAGTAGATTCATAAACGACAAACTCTCGATCTTGCTTGAGTAAGCTCGCCGCAGACGGGATGGCAACAGCACTGCTTATAATTGCTAAGGGTATAGCGGAAAGCGTTGCGAGTTGACGCTCCATTTGAAAGAGGTAGGTAAAAATCAACTGTAGAGCTACAATGTTAAGGATCAAAATAATTAAGGCCGCTAAAAATCCTTTTAAAATAAGGGTGCTTTTTTCCTTACTGATCTCGAGTTCTAAAGCCCCTTCCAGAACAATTAGGATCAAACCAATGGTTCCAAGTACCGGAATGAGATTGTCCAAAAAGCCTAACTCATCATAGCCATAGGCTGAGGTAATGGCTCTGACGCCGATCCCGGTAAGCATTAATAAAATGACAGAAGGAAATTTTGTTTTTCGCGCAAAGGCATCAAACAAATAGGAAAATATGATCAATAAAGGAAGTACAAATAAGATGATTAGGGTATCCATGGGTTTTAATTTGAGATTAAATTACAAAAATTGATAGGGAGATTATGTTTTTTAAATCCATTCCTTTGGATTTTTGAGCACTGCTAGGAGTTGTGCTTCTTGACTTTCAGGCTCAGGAACGTAGTTGTATTTCCATTGAACATGAGGGGGTAAGCTCATCAAAATACTTTCAATACGCCCCTTGGTTTTTAAACCAAAAAGCGTTCCCTTATCATGGATCAGATTAAACTCCACATAACGGCCTCTTCGTAATTCTTGCCAATCGCGTTGGGCTTCCGTATAGGGCAGGTCTTTTCTTTTTGATACTATGGGCAAGTAGGCATCTAGGAAAACATTTCCTACCTCTGTTACAAAGTTGTAGCGGTCTTGAATGCTAAAGTCGTCATTTGCTTTGAGGTAGTCAAAAAACAAGCCACCTATACCTCTAGCCTCTTCTCTGTGCTCGTTGAAGAAATAACGGTCGCATTGGTTTTTAAATTTTTTGTAAAAACCTAAATGGTGAAGATCGCAGGCTTTTTTACACTGTTGGTGAAAATGGAGGGCATCTTCTTCAAAAAGGTAATAGGGTGTAAGGTCTTGCCCCCCGCCAAACCATTGGTCGATCAAAGAGCCGTCTTTAGCATACATTTCAAAATAACGCCAGTTTGCATGAACCGTTGGGGTCATCGGATTTTTGGGATGAAGTACCAGGCTCAATCCACAGGCAAAAAAGTTTACTTCTCCTACCTTGAAGTAGGCTTGCATGCTTTCGGGTAGCGGACCGTGAACTGCAGATATGTTCACCCCTCCTTTTTCAAATACTGCTCCGTTTTCGATCACCCTACTTTGGCCACCCCCTCCTTCGGGACGTTCCCAACGGTCTTCTTTAAACGTAGCTTTTCCGTCTACCTTTTCCAAGGCTTGGGTAATCTGATTTTGTAGGTTTTGAATGTACGTGTAAAATTGATCTTTCATGGGGATTCGGATTGTATTAATAATATGATTTTACTGCATCGACAAATGCCTTGGCATGGTCAACGGGGATGTTGGGCAAAATTCCATGTCCCAGATTTACGATATAGCGGTCTTTGCCAAATTCATTGATCATCTTGTAAACAGCTGTTGTGATTTCGGGGATGGGAGAAAGCAATCGAGCAGGGTCAAAATTTCCTTGTAAAGTTATTTGTCCCCCCGATAGGTAACGTGCATTTCGAGCCGAGCAGGTCCAGTCAACCCCTAAGGCAGCCGCTCCTGATTTTCCCATTTCGTGTAGGGCAAACCAACATCCTTTTCCAAAAACAATGACAGGAATTTCCTCTTTGAGTGCGGTAATGATTTGCTGAATATAAGGCCAAGAAAAGAGGTTGTAATCCTCGGGTGAAAGGAGTCCCCCCCAGGAATCAAAAATTTGAACCGCATGCACTCCCGACCTTACCTTTTCTTTGAGATAAGCGATGGTGGTATCGGTAATTTTTTGAAGTAACGCATGAGCTGCTTTGGGTTCGCTGAAACAAAAAGCCTTCGCCTTATCGAATGTTTTGGATCCTTGCCCTTGGACAGCATAACAGAGTAACGTCCAGGGCGAACCGGCAAATCCAATCAGGGGTACCCTGTTAGCAAGAGCGCCTTGTGTCATTTTTACGGCATCCATTACATAGCCCAGATGTTCCTGTATGTCGG
>JALQVM010000061.1 GCA_023263685.1 Flavobacteriaceae bacterium
ATCAGGTTGCACTCCTTACCCGCAGTCCGTGTTTTATTAATTCTAAAGCCATGGATTGTATGAGCTGTCACGACCCTCATTCCAATGAAAAAAACAACAGGACGCACTTTAATTCTCGTTGTGTTGAATGCCATCCGACTCAACAGCATAAGACCGTTGCCTCCGAGAATGCTTGGGATTGTATCACATGCCACATGCCTGAACGGGAAAGTAAGTTGATGAAAATCCAAATTACCCCTGACAGTATCCAGGCGGTTAAAGTTCGCACCCACCGAATCGGGATTTATATAGAGGAGCGGTTGATTGAATAAACATTCCCTTAGAAATAGGAGAACGCTTAGCAATGAATGACACTGATTTTGTGCTCTTTTTTATTTAATTTTAATGAACTTAATCCATTCATTATGAATTTATTTAGACCAATTTCAAAGCTGTATTATCGTGCTTTAGGAGTCGTACTTATTTTCAGTATCGGCTGTCAACAGAGGCAAACTTCTCCGGAACGAGTCAGTGATGAAGATTTTAAGCAATTGCCTAAAATTGATGTACATGCCCATTACAAATATCCTAGAGCCTATCTCCCCGATTTTTTTAAACGATGGAATATGAAAGCCATGTTGGTTGACGTAGCAATTGAACAAGGCGATAGCATCGTAAAAAGTTTTGATTCTTACTTAGCGCATTACAACCAACTACCGGAATTGTTTTACTTGTGTACCACCTTTACAGCACATGGAATTGAAAACGCCGATTATGCGGATACGATCATTGCACAATTGGAGCAGGACATTGCTCATGGAGCGCGTATGGTTAAGGTTTGGAAGAATTTTGGAATGGTAACCAAGGATTCTAAGGGAAATTTTATCCAAATTAACGATCCGAGATTAAATCCAATTTGGGACTTTCTAGCTAAAAATAAGATTACGGTGCTTGCCCATATCGCAGATCCAGAACAAGCGTGGAGACCGCTAGAAGATCCCAATAATCCACATTACAACTACTATAAGAACAATCCTCAATATCACGCCTATAATTTTCCTGAAATGCCCTCGTATGAGACGATACTAGCCGCCAGAGACCAATGGATCAAAAATAATCCCGAATTAAAAATTATTGCTGCCCACATATTGAGTATGTCCAACAACATCAATGCAGTATCCGAGCGTTTGGATGCCTATCCAAATTTGAGTGTAGAGTTGGGAGCTCGCTTTGGTGATTTAGCTATGCAAGATTCTGAAAAGGTCAAACAATTTTTTTACCAGTATCAAGATCGGATTTTATTTGGAACGGATTACGGTACGAGTCAAGCCGAAGAGGAAAAAAGTGCTGAAGCCCTCGTCGAGGAGGCAGAAAGTTTGGAAGAGCGCTACCGCCTTTTGTTTGACTATTTGGTCAAGAAAGATTCTATGGAGCTCAGAAAACAGCAAACCAAAGGATTGGGGCTGTCTAAAGAGGTATTAGAAAAAGTGTTCAGTACCAACTATTTAACATTTTTAGCGGACTCAAACTAAATCCTTCAAACTTTTAGAAGTTTAAAGGACTCCTTATCTTTGGGCAATGAAAAAAGAAAGGGTTGTTATTGGACTTTCAGGTGGAGTCGATTCCAGTGTAGCGGCTTATTTACTCAAAGAGGCGGGCTATGAGGTTGTAGGACTCTTTATGAAAAATTGGCACGATGAAACCGTAACCCTTTCTAATGAATGTCCCTGGCTTGAGGATAGTAATGATGCCATGTTGGTAGCAGAAAAGCTTGGGATTCCTTTTCAAACGGTAGATTTAAGTAAAGAATACAAAGCACGTATCGTTGACTATATGTTTGATGAATACGCCAAAGGGAGAACCCCGAACCCGGATGTATTGTGTAATCGAGAAATCAAGTTTGATGTTTTTTAAAAATTGCCCTGTCTTTAGGGGCTGATTTTGTCGCTACGGGGCATTATTGTCAAAAAAGTTCACTTCAAACTTCTCAAGGAGAAACCATTTATCAGTTGTTGGCAGGGCATGATAAAGCCAAGGATCAATCCTATTTTTTATGTCAGTTGACCCAAGAACAGCTTTCAAAAGTGCTTTTTCCTATTGGGCATCTTGACAAATCAGCGGTTCGAGAAATTGCTACCCAACAAGATTTAGTTACCGCAGATAAAAAAGATTCGCAAGGACTTTGTTTTATTGGAAAGGTGAGTTTGCCCGATTTTTTACAACAGCAACTCAAACCAAAAAAAGGGGAAATTATTGAGATTCCAGCAGATTTGGAAAAGTATACGGAATCCCGTCCAAAAACCTTGTACGAACAATCCCTAAAGAAGCAGTACCTTCCTGAAGAAGGGGTGCGAGTAGGGGAACACGATGGAGCTCATTTCTTTACC
The DNA here is from genome assembly GCA_023263685.1 of Flavobacteriaceae bacterium. GTDB lineage: Bacteria > Bacteroidota > Bacteroidia > Flavobacteriales > Flavobacteriaceae > MS024-2A. The sequence goes on from JALQVM010000061.1 coordinate 2,367, forward strand.
ATTGGTCAGCGTAAAGGTTTGGGTGTTGGTGGAAGGGTAGAGCCTTTATTTGTCATTGATACCGATGTGGAAAGCAATACCATTTTTGTAGGTCAAGGCAAACAGCATCCGGGGCTTTACCGAGAAGCGCTTAAAGTAGATTCTTCAGAAATCCATTGGCTTAGACATGACAAACGTATTTCGAACGGAGAGACACTGGAAGTTTCTGCACGAATTCGCTACCGTCAGCCCTTGCAAAAAGCACACTTGTATCAAACCGAGGAAGGCTTGTATGTATGGTTTGAGAGCCCTCAGTCTTCCATCACTTCCGGTCAGTTTGTGGCTTGGTATCACGAAAATGAGCTACTGGGATCGGGTGTGATTGCTTAATTATTGAGTTGCTTAAGTGCGTCCTCAACGGTTTTGGTAGGTCTCAAACACACTTTATTCTCGCATACGTAAATGAGGGTTTCTCCTTCAAAAAAACGGTCTTTTACCAGCGGTAAGTCACTTTCGTTTTCACTGATTTGGAAAAGCACATGGGGAAGGTAATTTTGCTGGAGCTCTTGGAGGACCTTTTGAGCATTAGGTCCCACGATGATAACTTCCTTATAGGAAAAGGCTTCTTTTGCCAATAGTTGTGCCCATTGGCTGTAGTCACTTCCTCTTCCTTCACTAAAATACGGAACTACGCCATCAAGCATTTTTTGAGCTTTTGCGGTGTAATCTTTATTTTCAACAAGCTGTCCGAGTATCCATAAATTTTCAGCCATTACAGCATTAGCCGACGGAATGACATTGTCGTCTACGGATATAATTTCGGAGAACAAAACAGGGTTTTCGGTAAAGGTGAAAAATGGGTTTTCACTGGATACAAATTTGTTCATTACACTTGTGCTCAGTTGAGTTGCCCGTTCTAAATAGGCCGTATTTCCTGTGTTTTTATACAAATCAAGTGCTGCTTTTAGGGTAAAGGCATAGTCTTCGAGATTGGCTTCGATTTTAGCTTCGCCGTTTTGATAGGTGTGCATTAGTTTTTTTCCGTCCATCAATTGATCTTCGATAAAAGCAAAGGTTTTTTTTGCTTGATCAAGAAAACGATCCTCGCTAAAAGCTTCATAAGAGGTCAGTAATCCCGAAACCATTTGAGCATTCCATGAGGTAATTATTTTAGTGTCAATTAAAGGAAATTCTCTTTTGCTTTTGAGGGCAGCAAACTGCTCTTCCCACTTCATGCTCATTTTTTGGAATTGACCCGCTGTGAGTTCGAACTTTGATAACAACGCACTTGTATTTGCAGATTTTCTTAAATGATAGTGCCCTTCTTCAAAGGGAGTTTCTAGATTGATTTGATAATACGATTGGAGTATCTCAAGAGCATCTCCGCCTACGGTTTTGATTTCTTCTTCGTTAAAAACGTAATAACGTCCCTCTCCATCTGCATTGTCAGCATCAATGGCAGCATAGAAACCTCCCCTGGGGTCTGCCATTTTATCCATTAGAAAATCTATTGTTGAATATACCGTTGACTGAAACAAGGGTTTTTTAAATTCTTTGAACGCATTGGAGAAAAGCGTCAAAACTTGTGCATTGTCGTAAAGCATTTTCTCAAAATGGGGAATTTTCCATTCGGGATCGACCGTATAGCGGTAAAACCCTCCTTTTAGATGATCAACTATTCCGCTTAACGCAATGGTTTCTAGCGTTTTCTCTAAATACGTACGTATCGTTTCATCTTGTGTAAGATTTTGGTATTGCTGGATGTAATTGAACTTTGCTGGGGTGATGAATTTTTGATTTTGTTGTTCCCCTCCATTTATCGTATCCCAGCGGCTGGACCAAAGGGCCATCTCATTTTGAAGTAGTTTGGGCTCAAAGACAGCTGTTTCTTTGGTGTATTCAAAACGGTTTACCTCCTGAATTCCATTTTCTACTTTTTCAGCAAAAGCATAGAGTTGTTTTTTATCGTTTTCATAAAGTTTTTGAATCTTACCTAAAACTTCAAGCCACTGTGCCTTGGTGTGATAGGTTCCTCCGTATACCGGTCGGCCATCGGGCAGGCAAACAACATTTAGGGGCCAACCCCCACTGCCCGTCATCATTTGCGTAGCCGTCATGTAGATGTTGTCAATTTCTGGGTTTTCTTCTCGGTCCACCTTAATGCTGATAAAATTAGCGTTCATATAATCGGCTACCTCAGTATCCTCGAAGGTTTCTTTTTCCATAACATGGCACCAATGGCAACTGGAATAGCCAATGCTTACAATCAGTAGTTTTTCATCCTTATTGTTTGGGCTGTATAAATTTTTATTCCAACGCTGCCAATTGATGGGGTTGTTGGCATGCTGAATCAAATAGGCACTCGACTCAAGATTTAAATTATTTTGATTCATTGGAATTTCTGTAGAGCAAGAAAAAAATACACTGAGCATTAGGATTAAGGTTAAAAAATGGGGGGTTGATTTACAGGGGTTAACACAAGGGCTTCCCTGAGTGGTCTGGTTCATTCGGTTTCAATTTTTCGTTTTTGAATTCGGTTGTTTTTAGCATCAGCAATGATTAGGTCACCCATAATGTCGACTGCCGTTTGATAGGGTTGGGAAAGCTTGTCTTCCTCTTTGTCTAAAGTATCATTCGTTAAAATGATTTCAAAGGTATCCGTATCTAAATAGTAACGTATGATTCGTTTCTGTTGGTAATCCGTTATGTAGAGTACCGTATCGTTTACGATGCTAATACCGCTAAAATAATTGATTTGAGAATCCGATTTAAAGTCTTTACCGGAAAGTAAGGTTTTCCCTTTGGTTGCTCCTTTCTCCCAAAGCTGAATACGGTGATTGTAGGTGTCGGCAACAAACAAGTCGCCCTTAGTGTTGACGGCAATACCCATGGGGATAGCGAGTTGATCCGGTCGGTTTCCTTCACCATTTCCACCGGCAATAATTTCTCCAGTTGTAGCCCCTGCTTTCCATTTGGTTACCCGATGATTTCCAAGCTCGGAGATGTAGACCGTACCCGAATTATCTACCGCAATACCAAAAGGTTTATTCAATTGGTTGGCTTCTGTACCCATGCCGTTTCCCCCCGCTACTGTAGTACCTGAGAGCCCTCCATATTCCCATTTCTGTATTCTGTTATTTCCAGTATCGGCTATATAAATATTACCCTGACTATCAATATCAATTTTGCCTGGTTCTTCCAGTTGAGCGGGGCCATAGCCAAAACCGTTCCCTCCCGCTGCAATAATCCCTACGGTAGCTCCAGGTTTCCATCTTTGTATGCGATGATTGTACATGTCGCTTACATACAAATCCCCTGAAGGGTCTAAGGCAATACCTGTGGGATAGTACAATTGATTCAACTCGCTTCCCTTTCCTTTACCACCCGCAATGGTTCGAACTTTAAAGGTGTCTTTAGTAAACACGGCTCTTATTGCGAGATCATCGTAAAAGGAGACGGCTACGGGATTGTCTTTACTGCTTACGGCTCCTTCCCATCGGTCAAACACCCATCCCGGTTCCGGTCGAGCATAGATTGTTTTGATGGTAAAAGGATTGTAATCTCCCTGGCTGGGGATGATTTTACCATTTTGGTCGCTAGGCCATACTTCTGTACGTAGGGTATAGCTAGTAGATTTTTTTTCATCCTCCTCCTTAGAGCATCCTAATCCAAGGAATAAAAGTGCCAATATATAAACGAATTGAGTGCTTTGCTTCATAAATCCTTTCTCATCTCCCTACAACCAAAGATTGTATATTTTCATTAAATTTAGTCAAAAATTAATAGACCCTTGCTATGTACTTGAAATATTGTCTTTTAGTGTTTTCGGGTATTTTTTTCTATTCCACTGTTTTGATTTCTCAACAGGCTAATCTAGCGCCTCAAAACTTTGTTTTTTCATGGCAAAAGGCCAATGGAGACCAATATGAAATTCCGGTAGAAAACAACCTGGAAATCCAAATTGAACAACAACGAGTGAATCGTGCTTTGATGCAGATTTTATTAAAATCGGTACTGAAAAGCAGGGATTTTGAAGCTTTTGAGCCTCTTCAATTTAGCTTGTATCCAAGAGCTAAAGATCAGATTGCCAAATTGGAATTTACCATTTTAGGGAAGGAGACGCAAGTACAAGAACTCACCTACTATTTTCGATTTGATGCCTACGGCAATGTATTCAATCAGCTAGAAAATTAATTTTTTTCCTCTATACGGGTAAAAAAGGTGTGCCCCTGATCGTCTAGTACTTTGATTTTGTTTTGATCTAAAGCGATCATTTTAAATACCGTTTTTTGAGGCTGTTTGTCTATGCTAAGCAGAAAGGTATCGGCATACTGTCCTTTTCTGATTTCTTCCAAATTCCATTTTCCTATTTCGGCTAGGCTATCCCGTTCATAGCTGTACCGATTCATAAAATAGGTCGTTTTCCCGTTGGCTTCAAATCGAATGAAGGATTGCAGTATGGGGTTCTCAATTCTCCAATCTCCGAGGAGGTACGCTTTAAATTGACGGGATTTTTGATTCATACATCCCGCGACAAGAACTACAGAAAGTATACCTATAAAAAAGCGCATTAATTAACTCTAACTTGTTGGATTGCTTGATTGTTTTTGGCGACTAATAAATGCGTTTGCTCCCCTACTTTAATTTCTTTCATGTTTCTAACATCCCCTCTAAGTACCAAACCACTTTCTCTAGGGAGTTGTGCAGTAAACCCATTCTTGCCGTCTCCTTTAAGCCAAAGTCCGTAACTGGCGTCATTTCTAGGGGTTTCCACCTCAGCATTATAGAGATTTCCACCCAATACCACATCCAGATTTCCATCCGCGTCTATATCTTTTACCCAAAGGGCATTGATGTTGGATAATTGGGCTTGATAGGGAAGTGGTTGGGCAGTAAATTTACCCCCTTTGTTTTCCAAGTAAATACTAGCAAATGAAGTAATTTCATACTTTAAGGACTCTTCTAACATTTGATCTGAATAGATTTCCTTAAGCGAAGCGCTAGCAAAGCTGTTGTAGTTTTTAAACTTTTCCTTAATTGCGGGCATTTGCTCTGAGGAACACTGTCTTCCCCTAACGGGATATTCGGTATCTTCAGACTTATAACTCAATACAATATCGTAGGTGGCATTTTTGTCAAAATCATTCAAATAAACACGAAATGGTTTTTCTTTTGAGGCTTGGTATTTATAGTTTAATCCGAGATTTCCAACAATTAAATCCATATCACCATCATTGTCAAAATCTCCTTTTTCAATATCGTACCACCATCCCCGTTGTTCGGGAAGAAAAACATCTTCAGTTACTTCCGTAAAGGATTTTCCTTGATTGTTTTTGAAAAAACGAAGAGACATCCACTCGCCAGTTACCACTAAATCTTCCCAGGAGTCTCCATCGATATCAATCCATTCGGAAGTGGTTACCAATCCAATATTGGTCAAGGCTGAATTTTTTTCATCCGTTACCTCAACGAAAAGAATATTGCCAGGAGTACTTTTGTTTTCTAAGAGTCTGGAACTGGTTGGGTAGGGATATTTTTTTGGACTGAGTCTTCCTCCTACAAAGAGGTCTAGATCTCCATCGTGATCAAAGTCATTTACAGAAACTTCAAGACCGCTGATTCGAGTAGCGGGAATGGCCGATCGGTTCCTTTCAAAAACCAGATTTCCTTTGTTTTCATAAAATCGATCTTCATAACCTTGAGAACCTTCTTTAAATTCATTACCCCCACTGGCTATATAAATGTCTTGATCTCCGTCATTATCGGCATCAAAAATCTGAATTCCCAAGTCTTCATAGAATTTATCCTTTTCGAAAATGGGAACACTTATTTTTTTGAATGACCCATTTTCCTGCTGTATATAAAGCGAGGCAGCTTGAGCGATTGCGCCCCCTACGAGGTAGTCGTCTCGGTTGTCGTTGTTTAAATCACCCACAGCTAAGGCAGGACCGAGCGTTGAATTTTTATGCGGAAGTAAGACCTCGTCTTTAAAATCGTCGAATGGATTTTCTTGATGAATAAACGGATCGTTTTGAGGAACCGTTTCAAACCGGGTAAGCACGGGTGTTGACTTTGTTTTGAGCGGTGTAGTCGCTGTACTTTCGCTGTATACGATTTTATTGTATGTGTTTAATTGAACTTCTTCCAATTTGCTTTGGGTTCCATCAGGCCACTCGATCCGTACTTCTTCCAGGGCAGTTGCAGTCCCTAATCCAAAGTGAAGTCGAGGCGAAACGGATGAAAGATAGCCTCTGCTCAAATTGAGTTCTTGCATTTGATAGCTTCCCGAAGCTTTAAGATGAATTCTTGTACCGAGGGGAAGCGAGTTGTCTTTACCCTCAAGTTCAAATCCAACAAAATTTGTGTTGCTGCTGTTGTTTCTGTAAACACCAGCCAAGTCCTCGAGGTTATTGACGACCAAATCAAGATCTCCATCATTGTCTAAATCACTGTAAATCACACCATTAGAAAATGTTTTCTGATCCAATCCCCATTCGGCATTTTTATTTTCAAATCCTTGATCCTGAAGGTTTTGAAATAAATAGTTTGCCAATTTTTCAGAGGGCATCTTTTCTAAATAGGACAACAGTTTAACTTCCTCTTCTTTATTTTTATAATTGGGATCATTTTCCATTTTATTGAAAAATTCACGGTGCTCGTTGTAAAAATCTTTATTGTTTACATCCCTACGAATTCCGTTGGTCACGTAGAGATCTTTCCATCCATCGTTGTCAAAATCAGCGAATAAGCCCCCCCAACTCCAATCCGTAGAAGAGACTCCTCCCCAACGGGCAATATTACTAAAAGCAGGAGAAGGCTGATGGAGTGTTCCCTGATTAAGTTGTAAGGAATTTTGCATGTATTGATGGTGTAAACCCAGCGCAACGGATTGATAAAAAACTTCTGGATTCATGGAAGACATGTTCGCTTTTGACCTGAAGTTATCAGCTGCATTCATATCCAACTGGAATAGATCTACCCATCCATCATTGTTAAAGTCCGCTGCATCTACACCCATTCCAAAAAAGGAGGTTTGCTGAAGTGAATTGAGAATGTCGTTGGTAAATGTACCGTCTCCGTTATTGATGTACATAAAATCAGGGGCGTTAAAGTCGTTTGAAATATAGACATCTGGAAAGCCGTCATTATTAAAATCTGAAGCCACAACACCTAGGCTCAATCCAAAATTACTGATTCCAGACTCTTTAGTAACATCAACAAAATGGCCTCCGTCGTTACGGTATAGGTGGTCAGAATCCCGATCTTCATGATTGTCTATCATGTATCGATAATAATCTACGGGAGCTTTAAAACTGGTCGGAGGGTAATTGGCAACATAAAGATCCAAATCCCCGTCTTTATCGTAATCAAAAAAAGTAGAGTGCATACTGTAGCCATTATCATCTATGCCATAAGCCTCAGCTTTTTCGGTAAAAGTGTTGTCTCGGTTGTTGAGGTAGAGCACATTATTATTCGGTTCGTTTTGGCCTCCCACAGCGATATAGATGTCTAGATAGCCATCTTTATTAATGTCTACAAGGCTTACCCCAGAATACCATCTGTTGTCCCCTTCAATTCCAGCAGATTCGCTGATGTCTTTGAATTTAAAATCCCCTTGGTTTAGATAGAGTTTATTGGGCACCATATTGCCCGTAAAAAATAAATCTTCAAGACCGTCGTTGTTGAAATCACCAGCGGCAACCCCTCCTCCTAAATACATATAAGGATAGGTAAAGTAATTGCGGGTATTGGTTTCGTATAGTTTATTGACAAAGTCAATTTTTGTTTCCTTGGCACTCAATTTTGTAAACTGTGTGGTATCGTTTGTACACGCATTGAATACAATTAAAACCATTCCTAATCCAATAAGCTTCCTCATAACATTTAAGTTTTCCCAAAAATAAAAAAACCCCACATATTTGTGGGGTTTTTAATTTACAATCGTAGACTAAAATTTAGTACCCAGGATTCTGTATTAAAGAAGGGTCACGATCGATTTCATTTTGAGGGATCGGCATAAAATACACATGATCTCTCCAAATTCTATTTTCAAATACGATGTCAGTGGGTCTATAGGTATAGTCAAAGTCATCCGTACTCTTTTTATAGCTTGCAGGGGTCATAGAGCTTCCAGCTTTTTGAGTTGCCTGTATGAGTGTTTGTTGTACTTGTTTGTTTAAAGAATAGGGTCCTTCTAACCAGCGCTTCATATCAAACAAACGAGCATCTTCATTTACAAGCTCTTTATCGCGCTCTCTTTTATACACTTCCACCAAGGCCGCTCCAGACTTGGTTACATCCGGTAGACCGTTTCTGTAACGCAGCTTGTTTAGCCATGCTTTTGCTTCAGCCTCTTGTCCAAGGTTGATATTAGCTTCTATATAGTTGAGTAGAATTTCAGTATAACGTAAGTAAGGCGCATCCACTTTTTGAAGGTTGTTAGGCCAAGAAGCAGGCAG
>JALQVM010000062.1 GCA_023263685.1 Flavobacteriaceae bacterium
ATTTTTACACAATTTTAAAACTTCTTTATTTCGATTACTTTTTTGCCAGTGGTAACAAAGACCGTATCCTCTTGTCTGGGTTTTAATAGGTGCAATCCAGTAAAGGCCCCGAAGGCTGGGAGAATCATCTGAGTTGGACCTTGATAAAAACAGGGTAGTTTGAGTTGTTGTTTACCCACCCCTGCTAATTTGACTCCAGGGTGAACATGACCGCAAAAAACAAAAGCTGTTGTCTCTTGATCTGGAAAATGATGAAATAAAAATGAGTCCTCCTCTACTTGGGGGACAACCTGAAGCCCTAGATCCTCAAATTTCCATTTTGGGATAACGTCATGATTTCCAGTGATTAAAACTAAGGCATAGGGTTGATGTTTTACCCAAGCTTCAAACAGATACCATTCGTTATTTTGATCGCTGTGGAATAAATCGCCAAGAAAGAGGATGCGTTGGACAGGGAATAAGGAAAGAAGCCCTTCCATTTTTTGGTAAAACGATCCCTCTGCCTCTCGGGGTACCGCAATGCCGTTTTTTCTGAAATGGGCCACCTTACCCAGGTGGACATCTGCCAACAGCCAGGTCTGTGTTTCTTTCCAATACACCCCTCCACTTGGGTGGAGCACAAAATGATTTGAGCGAATACTAAGCGTGGTCATTGGATTGATTTTTCCAGTTGAAGGTACATTTTCTTAATCCGGTCTTCCACTGTTTCTGAAGACAGTTTAGCACGAATTCGGTCGGTAATCAAGGGAAAGGAAAATGGGGTAGGCTGGGAACAATTTTTCCACACCACTTTTTTTTGAGCTAAGTGTTCAAAAACCAACTGCATCCTTCCACGTTCCATCCCGTGATCAAAAGTTTCTTCTATCGCTTGTTGATAAAGTAAATTATCGGGTTCGTATTCCTTAAAAACCTCAAAAAACAATTGAGAACCCGATTGTAAATGTTTTGATTGTATTGGTTTGTTGGGATACCCTTGAAATACCAAACCTGATATTACAGCGATATCCCTAAATCGCCTTCTAGCCATTTCGGAAACATTTATGCTTTTTACGAGGTCTTCAAAAAGCTGTTTTGGAGTAAAGAGATTATGATCTAGAAAGTCCTCTTGGCTAAAGGCTTGATCAGATAATAATTCAAAACCATAGTCATTAAAAGACATGCTAAAACTGATGGGGGAAAGCAAGCTGATTCTATAGGCCATCAAACTCGCCATGGCCTCATGGATAGCATAGCCTTCAAAAGGATAAAATACCGTATGAAACCCTTCTTTGGTTTCAAAACGTTCAATCAAAAGTTCTTCGGGCTTCGGAATTAAAGATTCTTTTTTTTGCTGTTCAAAAACGGGAAGTAGGGATCTAAATTCAGGGGTAGATTCACTTTGCTGCTCAAAAAGCGCCTTCTTGAGTAAATCACTTAAGTGTGCACTAAAACTCATTCTACCTCCCATCCAAGCGGGTATTTTTGCTTGTTTTACTTTGGATTTTTTAACAATGACTTCCATTTTTTGAATGCGAATAAGCTCCAAGTTTTTTCCTGAAAAAGCAAACGTATCTCCGGGGTTTAATTTGGAAATAAACCACTCCTCTATACTGCCCAAATACCCTCCTTTTTGGTAGCGAATTTTCAAATCATTTCCACTCACGATTGTACCCATGGAAAGGCGGTGACGAAGGGCAATTCCCTTGTTGGCTACTTTTAAAAGTCCCGTATCGGTTCGGATAAGTTTTTTGTATTCGTCATATTGCTGTAGAGACTGACTCCCTCGGATTAAAAAGTTCAGGATCCATTGCCAGTGACTTTGATCAAGGGTTTGGTAGCAAAAGCTAGAGGTGATGATGGGATATAGTTTTACAGGATCAAATCCTGAACCCACGGCAAGTGTCATTAAAAACTGAATCAACACATCGTAACTGTTGAGGTAGGGAATTCGATCTTCAATTTGTTGTTGTTGAATTCCGTTTTGAAGGGCTACGGATTCGATCAGTTCCATGGCATGGGTAGGCAAAAAGTAAATTGAACTTTCGGCTTTGGGGTGATGACCACTTCTTCCTGCTCGTTGGATAAAGCGTCCCACACCTTTAGGACTTCCTACTTGTATGCAATTTTCAACCGGGCTAAAATCAACTCCCAAATCTAAACTTGAGGTACAAACCACCACTTTTAATTCCTCTTTCCGCAGGGATTCCTCTACCCAAAGGCGAATTTTTTTATCGATACTCCCGTGATGCATGGCAATGGATCCAGCAAGTTCGGGAGCTGCCTCCAAAAGCTGATGGTACCATATTTCACATTGAGATCGGGTATTGGTAAAGACCAAAGTGCTTTTGTTTTTTTGGATAATTTGAAGTACTTGTGGGAGTAGCTGTATGCCCAGATGACCACGCCAAGGAAAACGCTCCATGGTTTTGGGTAGCAAAGAATGTACACGAATTTTTTTTGAATTTTCGCCTCTACCACACTAAATTTTTTTGTCCCCTTCAAAAGTATTTCACGGGCCAACTCTTTGTTGCCCAGAGTTGCAGAAATACCCCAAACTTTTAGGTTGGGCTGGAGCGCACGCAGGTAGGCCAAAGCCAGCTCAACTTGTACACCTCGTTTGCTGCCTAAGAGTTCGTGCCATTCATCTACCACCACTACTTTAAGTTGACTGAAATAACGCGGGTGTTCTTTTTGAGCCAACAACACATGCACGCTCTCTGGGGTGCTTACCAAACCAAAGGGTGGAGATTTAAGCATTTTGGTTCGTTGACTTTGGGGAGTGTCTGCAGTTCGCAATCCAACCCCCAGCTCAGGAGCAAAAGCACGGAGCATTTCTTGTGTTGATTTTTGAATTTCAACTCCTAAAGCTCGTAACGGAGTAATCCATAGGGCATGCAAGCCTTTAGTTGGTTTGGTAGACTGAAGCATTTCCTCCACCACACCTCCCCAAAGGGCATAGGTCTTACCGCTTCCTGTAGGTGCGTGTAGCATCCCACTTTTTCCTTCCGCATAGGCTTTCCAGCATTGCTTTTGAAACGGCTGTGCCTTCCAGTTTTGAGAGCGAAACCAGGTTTCAACTTTTTTCATTGCAACAATTGTTTCAGGTCTTCCAAGCTGTTGGCCTGCTCAATTTTTTTATCGTGTCTCCATCTTGAGATTCTCGGAAAGCGAACAGCAATGCCGCTCTTGTGACGAGAGGAAGGGGCAATCCCTTCAAAAGCAATTTCAAAAACTAATTCGGGCTTGACCTGTCGTACTGGACCAAAACGATCCAGCGTATTTTGTTTTACAAACTGATCCAGTTTTTTGATTTCCACATCTGTTAAACCCGAATAGGCTTTTGCAAAAGTGACTAATTCTCCTTCGTTCCAAAGGGCAAAGGTATAGTCGGTATAGAGGTTGGTTCTTCGCCCATGGCCTCGCATGGCATAGGTAAGCACGGCATCAATGCTTTTCGGATCCGACTTCCATTTCCACCAATTCCCTTTCTTTCTACCCACACCGTAGGGGGCTTCTTTATGTTTGATCATAAGTCCCTCACTTCGTTTTTCACTCGCTTTTTCTCGCTCCCTACGCACCTGCTCCCAATCGGTAAACCAATATACTTCTGAAAGCATCATAGGAGCTGTGGGGTACTCTTTAAGTAATCTATCTAAAAGCTGCTGACGTTTCCTCAGGGGTTGTGAGCGAAGATCTTGACCTTCTAGCTCGAGTAAATCATAGGCCATCAATACTATGGGGATGTCTTTTTGCAGTTTTTGGGTGACGGTCTTTCGACCCATTCGCTTTTGTAAGTCTTGAAAATTTCCAATACAATTGTCTTTGAAAGGAATCAATTCTCCGTCAATTACAGTACCGCTGGGCAACTGATCTGTTAGGACGTTGAGTTCAGGAAATTTGTCCGTAATCAATTCCTCTCCCCGACTCCACAAAAAATGTTTACCCTTTCTCAAAATCAATTGTGCCCGCATTCCATCCCATTTGTGTTCAATATGCCAATCTGAGACTTTTTCTTTTGTAAAAAAATCTGTTTCTACAGGGTGTGCCAGAAAAAAGGGATAGGGCTGAGAAATTTGATCTTCAGGATGGGATGCAAAAGGAGCTGGTCAAAGGTAGTGGTTTGGGGACTCCACTGCCCCATAAGGCGGTGTGCTAAAATAGTTTCATCTACACGTACAGCTTTGGAGAGTGCCCGAGTCATCAGTTTTTGACTCACTCCAATTCGAAATCCACCGGTCAATATTTTATTGAAGACAAAACGTTCCAAGTGCGATAAAGTTTTCCACTGATGAAGGATGTACCGTTTTTTTTCTTCTTCCGTTTTGGGTTTTAGCGCAATGATTTCTTCAATACAGTCTTTTAAGGAAGGAGGGCTAGCCGTGCCCTCTTTTTGAACGAGTAACGCGATGGTTTCTGCTAAATCTCCGACGATGTGATAAGATTCTTCAAAAAGCCATTCAGGTAGCTTTGTTAGTTCTGCTGCCCAAGTGCGCATGAGGGTCGTAGTAACCGGTCTAGAAGGGCGTCGGTGAGAGAGTAAGGCCACTGCCCAAAGGGCATCAACTTTTGGTGCCTCTTTAAAATATTGGGTCAAAGCGGCAACTTTTTTAGTTGTTTTATTGGTCCCGTCTAAAGTTTCTATTAAAGCCGCAAACCGTCTCATTCTGCACTAAGGATTTCTTCGGTTTCGGAGGCGTACTGTGTTTTTTGAGTTCGAGCATTCCAACCGTGTTCATTGAGGTATTGGGCAAAAAGTTCGGTGTAGCCGTGGGTGGTAATCACATTTTCACAGCCAGTTGCTTTGATGGCCGATAGTAGGCCTTCCCAATCCGCATGATCTGACAATACAAAAGCACGGTCAACTGCTCGTCTTCGTCGTGCACCCCTAAAGGCCATCCACCCTGAGGCATAGCCTGTGGATACACGCCCTAACTTTTTCATCCAGGCACTTCCCATCACAGCCGGTGGGGCCAGTACTAAATTTCCTTCGAGCACCTTTTTTGAAGTTGCTGGGGTAATCAGCTCTGTCTTTGGAAAATCAATAAACGGGCGCAATACTTCGGTCATCTGTTCGGTAGCTCCATGGGTGTATATTTTTCCAATGGAGGGGTCTAGATGTTTGAGTAATCGCTGTACCTTTCCCAAGGAGTAGCCCATCAATAAACTGCACGTTTGTTCAGCCTGATTTGCTGCCCACCATTGGTTGATTTGCTGATGAATTTTTGTAGGGTCTTCCCATCGAAAAACAGGGAGTCCAAAAGTACTCTCTGTGATAAAGGTGTGACAATGAACCGGTTCATAAGGGGTTGAAATTCCATCTAATTGGGTTTTGTAATCGCCTGTAAAAACCCAGACTTCACCTTTGTATTCTGCGCGTATTTGAGAGGAACCAGGAACATGACCAGCGGGATGAAAAGAAAATTGGACACCGTTTATCCTAAAGGTTTCCTTGTATTTTTTGCCGGTGACTACAACTTTACCCAACCGATGTTGAAGGATAGGGACGTTTGTGTGATGGGTAATGTAGCGTTTGCTCCCCCAGCGGGCATGATCTGAATGACCGTGAGAAATCAGCGCCTTGTCTACCCCACGCCAAGGGTCCAGATAGACGTCCGCTTGTTTACAGTAAATTCCTTTTGAAGTGAATTCCAGTAACGGCATGCATTTTTCTTTTTCAAGGGGAAGGTACGAATACCTTACAGAAGTCACAATAGTCAATACACCTAAGCCGCTTTAAAGATCCTAGGCGCCTAGCATTAGGTTTCAATTCTCCCCTTCTACTTACTAAGTTCATACAGTTAATAAGTCCGAATAATTCCTTTTCAAACCACGCTTAATATTTGTTATTTTCGTTTTGATGTTTTTGATTTTTGATACCGAAACTACAGGGCTGCCCCAACGTTGGGATGCACCCTTGTCTGACAGTGAAAACTGGCCCCGTTGTATTCAAATCGCTTGGCAAATTCACGATGCTAAGGGAGAATTACTTTCCCATCAAGACTTTTTAATTCGCCCGGATGGATTTACAATTCCTTTTGATTCGGAACAGGTTCACGGTATTTCTACTGCACTAGCTGCTGCAGAAGGAGTTCCTTTAACCTCAGTTTTAAGCGAATTTGAAAAGGCACTTCAGCAGGCTTCTTTTGTGATTGGGCACAATGTATCTTTTGATCGCAACATCATGGGTGCCGAATATTTAAGGGCGGGGCTTAGCGATCCTTTGGAAGATAAAGCTGTACTAGATACCTGTACAGAAGAGACGGCAACCCTCTGTCAACTGCCTGGAGGGCGAGGGGGTAAATTTAAGCTACCTACCCTGAGCGAACTGTATCATTTTCTGTTTCAAGAGCATTTTGAAGAAGCCCATAATGCTACGGCAGATGTTGAGGCGACTTCTCGAGCTTTTTTGGAATTGATTCGTCAGGACCGATTGCATTCCAAAATTGCTGAATTTACTGAGGTAACACGTGAACTCAAAACTGTAAGTACTCCATTTCAACTGATTGGACTTACGCATCAAAACCTTAAAAAAGCTTCCAAAAAGTTAAAAAAAGAGGTTGAGTCAACAATCAATACAGCTCCAGCTGTAGACGGGGTCTTGACGGAGGCACCCTTTACTCACTTGCATAACCACAGCCAGTTTTCTGTGCTGCAGGCCACATCAAGGGTGAGTCAATTGGTAGAAGCTGCTGCAGCACATGGCATGCCTGCGCTTGCTTTAACAGACCATGCCAATTTGATGGGGGCGTTTCATTTTATCAAAGCCGTAAAAGCACACAATCAAGAGGCTGAAGAAAAAATCAAACCCATCATTGGGTGTGAATTTTATGTTTGTGAGGATCATTTGGATAAATCAAGACGTGACGATGGCTATCAGGTTGTTTTTTTGGCAAAAAATAAAAACGGATACCACAACTTAGCCAAGCTTACCTCTGCGGCCTATGTTGCTGGATTTTATTACGTTCCGAGAATAGACCGCAAGTTGATCGAACAGTATAAAGAGGACTTGATAGTACTTACTGGAAATACCTATGGCGAGGTGCCGTCAAAAATTCTTAACCTAGGCGATCGACAGGCAGAAGAAGCCTTACTGTGGTGGCACCAACAGTTTGGAGACGATCTTTATATCGAAGTAATGCGCCATGGAGAAGAGGGAGAAGATCGTGCCAATGAGGTTTTGATTCAATTTTCCAAAACCCATCAGATACCCATAGTGGCGACCAATAACACGTATTATACCCACAAAGAGGAAGCCAATGCCCACGATATTTTACTCTGTGTAAAAGAGGGAGAAAAACAGGCGACTCCTATCGGCAGAGGAAGAGGTTTTCGTTACGGCTTTCCCAATCAAGAGTACTATTTCAAGTCGCAGGAGGAAATGAAGACCCTTTTTCAGGATTTGCCTGAAGCCATTTTAAATATTGCTGAACTCGTTGATAAAATTGAGCCTTTTGATTTGGCGCGAGAAGTTTTGCTGCCCAAGTTTGAAATACCCAAGGAGTTTCAAGAAGGAACAACGGTAGAAGGAAATGAGGGAGAAAATAAATACCTGCGGTTTTTAACTTATGAAGGAGCAAAAGAACGCTATCCCGAACTGACTCCAACCATCAAGGAGCGTATCGACTTTGAGTTGGACGTGATTGCCAACACAGGCTATCCTGGCTATTTTTTGATAGTTCAAGATTTTATAGCAGCGGCGCGTCAAATGGATGTATCGGTAGGACCGGGTAGGGGTTCTGCGGCAGGATCCGTGGTCGCCTATTGTTTAAAAATAACCAATATCGATCCCATTGAGTACGACTTACTTTTTGAGCGTTTTTTAAACCCAGACCGGGTAAGTATGCCGGATATTGACATTGACTTTGACGACGAAGGAAGGGGGCGAGTAATAGATTATGTCATGGAAAAATACGGCTCGAATCAAGTTGCCCAAATCATAACCTATGGAACCATGGCTGCAAAGTCCTCCATACGAGATACGGCTCGAGTATTGGACTTGCCCCTAGGAGAGGCGGACCGTATTGCCAAGCTGCTTCCTAATATTAAACTTTCCAGAATCTTTACTTCTACGGATGAAGAATTAAAAGAAAAGTTACGAGCGGATGAGGTCTTACGGGTGAATGAAATTAAAAATTTAGCAGAGGAAGAAAGCCTTTCGGGAGAAACCATCCAACAGGCAAAAGTGCTTGAAGGCTCCTTGAGAAACACCGGGACCCATGCCTGTGGGGTCATCATTACTCCGGATGACATTACCCAATTTGTACCGGTAGCTACGGCTAAAGATTCAGACCTATACGTTACTCAATTTGACAATTCTGTGGTTGAGGATGCAGGACTGCTAAAAATGGATTTTTTAGGGTTAAAGACCCTCACCTTGATCAAAGACACCGTAAAATTGGTCAAGTACAAACACGGGGTGGATCTGGATCCCGACCAATTTCCACTTGATGATCAAAAGACTTACGAATTGTTTCAACGAGGGGATACGGTTGGAATATTTCAGTACGAATCGGCAGGGATGCAAAAATATTTAAAGGACCTAAAGCCAACAGTATTTGCAGATTTAATTGCGATGAATGCCCTTTATCGTCCAGGACCTTTGGAGTATATCCCCAGTTTTGTTGACCGAAAAAACGGCCAAGAAGCAATCAGTTATGACTTGCCAGAAATGGCAGAGTACCTGGAGGAAACTTATGGTATTACAGTCTACCAAGAGCAAGTAATGTTGCTTTCTCAAAAATTGGCAGGGTTTTCAAAAGGGGAAGCAGACGTGCTGAGAAAGGCCATGGGGAAAAAGATTTTTGCCTTACTTCAAAAGCTAAAACCGCAATTTATTGAGGGAGGAAAATCCAAGGGACATCCTGAGGACATCTTGGAAAAAATCTGGAAAGATTGGGAAGCTTTTGCCGCCTATGCGTTTAACAAGTCTCATTCTACTTGTTATGCTTGGATCGGCTACCAAACCGCCTATTTAAAAGCTCATTATCCAGCAGAATACATGGCGGCAGTACTCTCCAATAATATGAATGACATCAAACAGGTGGCCTTTTTTATGGAAGAGTGTCGCCGAATGGGCTTACATGTCTTAGGCCCCGATGTAAATGAATCCTTTTACAAGTTTACCGTAAACGACCAACAAGCGATTCGTTTTGGCATGGGTGCAATAAAAGGAGTGGGTCGAGCTGCCGTGGAAACCATCATCGAACACCGTAATGAGCAGCCGTATGCCTCTGTATTTGATTTAGTAAAAAGAATTGATCTTCGTGCGGCCAATAAAAAAGCCTTTGAAAATTTGGTCTTAGCCGGCGGTCTTGATTCGCTGGGGAACGTCCATCGGGCGCAGTATTTCAATCCCGATGGTGAGGGGATAACGTTTTTAGAAAAGGCCTTGCGCTTTGGAACAAAATACCAACAAAACTTAAATTCTTCTCAAACCAGTCTGTTTAGCGAGGCAACCAATGAAACCTATCAAGATTTAAGTATCCCCGATTGTGATCCTTGGTCCAATTTAATCCGACTTAAGAAAGAAAAAGAAGTAGTAGGAATTTATATTTCTTCGCATCCCTTAGATGATTTTACTCATGAAATGAAGCATTTTATGAACATCTCCTTGAACCGATTAGGAGATTTAAATCCATTGGTAAATCGGGAGTTGAGCATGGGGGGTATTGTAAATGAGGTGCAACATTTGGAAAGTCGAAACGGCAAAGGATGGGCGCGATTTGTAGTAGAGGATTTTACAGATCAATACGAGTTTCGGATTTTTGGTGAAGACTATTTAAAATACAGGCATTTTCTAGTGGTCAATCAGTTTATTCGAATCCGAGTTATGATTAGAGAAGGCTGGACCAACAAGGAAACAGGTAAAGTAGGAGCCGCTCGGATGCAATATTTGCATTTTGAAATGTTACAAAATACCATAGAATCCAATGCGAAAAAACTCACGCTACAACTGGACATTCATCAACTGGATGAAGATCAGATTGTAGCCCTACAAGACAACCTAAAATCCTACAAAGGCGATAAGACTTTGTTTTTTAGCATTTACGATACGAACAAAAAAGTTAAGCTGATATTAAACAGTAAAAAGCAAAAGGTCAATATTACTTCAGATCTTTTGCAGTTTTTAGACGAAAAAGCATGGCATTACAAACTCAACTAAGGCAATCGGAAAAATGAATAATCAGATAAGTAAATTTGATTTTAAAACCACAGGGGATTTTATTTATTGGTTACCTTTGTTTATTAAAAATTTAAGACAATGGCATTAGAAATTACAGATGCAACTTTCGAAGAAGTCGTATTGAATTCAGACAAACCCGTAATGGTAGATTTTTGGGCAGCTTGGTGCGGACCTTGCAGAATGGTGGGCCCAATCATAGATGAATTAAGTCAAGATTACGACGGCAAAGCAGTAGTTGGGAAAGTAGATGTTGATGCGAATCAAGAGTTTGCAGCCAAGTATGGGGTACGCAACATACCTACCGTATTGGTTTTCGACAAAGGAGAACTGGTAGGAAGACATGTTGGGGTATCGCCCAAAGCTGCTTATGCTGAGGCATTAGATGCTGTAATTTAAGTTGTCCTACCTCCACGGGTATTAATTTTTCTTTTTCTCATATTTGTTTGGCAAATTGAAAATGGAGCGTATATTTGCACACGCTAATTAGGTCTGGTAGTTCAGTTGGTTAGAATACATGCCTGTCACGCATGGGGTCGCGGGTTCGAGTCCCGTCCAGACCGCAAAGCACAAAAGTGCTATAACTTATTAATGCGTTGTGGTGCTTGCAAACAATTGTTTGCAAGAGGTTCGTAGATGAACC
>JALQVM010000063.1 GCA_023263685.1 Flavobacteriaceae bacterium
AATAAAAGGAACGGGTAAATGACTTTTTTATTCATAATGAAATGGATTGTTTATACTGCTTTTTAAGAATAAGTAAATATAACAGATTGTATAGTAAAAATATACCCCAACGATAAATTTATCATTGGGGTTTATTTTTTATAATCATAATGAATTTATTTCTGTCTTTTCTTCAAAACTTCAATTACATCATTCATTTGAAAACCTTTGGCCTGCAATAAAATAAGGTAGTGAAAAAGTAAATCAGCGCTTTCGCTCAAGAACAAATCATCGTTAGCATCTTTGGCCTCAATCACTACTTCTACCGCTTCCTCTCCTACTTTTTGAGCAATTTTATTGATTCCTTTTTCGAATAAAGAGGCAACATAGCTATTTGGAGCATCGCTAGCTTTTCGCTCTGCGATGATAGCCTCCAGGGCTGAAAGAAAAGACAAATCGTTGGTGTTTTGTTCGCCCCAGCAGGTATCCGTACCTAAGTGACAGGTGGGTCCTTCAGGATGCGCGTAGATCAACACACTGTCTTGGTCGCAATCCAAATGGAGCGAGCTTACATTCAAAAAATGGCCGCTTTCTTCGCCTTTCGTCCAAAGACGCTGTTTGGAACGACTGTAAAAAGTAACCTTTTGAGTTTTTTGGGTGGCTTCAAAGGCAGCTTCATTCATATATCCCAACATTAAAACTTTATGGGTTTTAGCATCTTGAACGATGGCGGGTATGAGTTGATCAGGGGATTTTGAAAAATCAGGTTTCATATTTTGTCTATTCGTACAGCGATTTGCTGTTGGTTCAATTGGTGTTTTAGTTCGGGTATAGAAATTTCTCCAAAATGAAAAACACTGGCCGCTAAAGCCGCATCTGCTTTTCCTTGGGTAAAAGTATCAATAAAATGGGGGACATTGCCTGCTCCTCCCGAAGCAATAATTGGTATGTTAACTTCCTCGCTCAATCGAGCAAGCGCCGCATTGGCAAAGCCTTGTTTGGTTCCGTCGTGGTCCATTGAGGTAAAAAGGATTTCTCCAGCGCCACGTTGTTCCACTTCTTTTGCCCAGTCAAACAAATCCAATTCCGTAGGCACCTTCCCTCCAACTAAATGTACTTTCCATTCTCCTTCGATTTGTTTGGCATCAATCGCCACTACTATACATTGAGATCCGAATTGATCCGCCAGTTCGTTGATTAGGCTAGGATTTTTTACGGCTGCTGAGTTGATTGAAACTTTATCAGCGCCATTTTTAAGTAAAACAGCTACGTCTTCTACTCCACTAATCCCTCCACCTACCGTAAAAGGAATATCTATAGCCGCTGCAACGCCTAAGACCAACTCGGCAAGGGTTTTGCGTTTTTGTTCGGTAGCAGAAATGTCTAAAAAAACAAGTTCATCGGCTTGCTCTAAAGCGTATTGGGTCGCCAAGGCCACAGGATCGCCTGCATCTCGTAAGTTAACAAAATTGACTCCTTTTACGGTTCTTCCGTCTTTAATATCCAAACAAGGAATGATGCGTTTAGTCAACATTGTTTTCGTTTTTTTCGGTTAAATCAATTCCCTCATAAAAATTCAGCTCTTGACGCGTCACATATTTGACCCAAAAAGCAGTTTGGCCCACATGATATGAAAAATGCTCCACGGCATGTAAAACCGCCCCTAATCCACTGAATGAAAAAGCTTGAACTTTTCGGATTTTTAAATAATCTGAGCTGCTTGCCTTTTGAATGCAAGTAATGGAATCTGCTACGGTTTTTTGCAACTGTGCTAACAAAACTTCTTTTTTTACTTGAGGATGACTTAAAAATTCTTCATCACGCACCCTCTCGTCAGGCTGATTGCCCAAGGACGAAATGAGGTATTGGTGCAAATTTCCCTTCAGGTGCATGAGCTGGTTACCCAAACTCATTCCCTTGTCAAAAGGAACTTCCCAAAACTGCTCTGCATCGACAAAGCTTAGGGCTTTTGTTATCATTCGAAGCCCTTCCTCCAATCGATAAATGCTGTGCTTTTTAAATTCGTCTAAAACTTTAGCTTCCATGGGATAAAATATAATGTTCGAGTTGTTTTAAGGAAATTCTATTTTCATAAATCGCTTTTCCAATAATCACGCCTTCACAACCCAATGCTTGCAATTTAGGCAACTCTTCAAATTTGGAAATTCCCCCTGAAGCAATGAGTTTGACTTGAACTTTTTCAAGTAACTGACGATACAATTCAAAGGCTGGGCCTTCAAGCATCCCATCTTTACTGATGTCGGTACAAATAACATATTCAATGCCTTGTGTGTGATATTGTCCAACAAAGTCAAAGAGGGTTTTATCAGAAGTTTCCAGCCAACCGTCGGTAGCTATATGAATCCCTTTTACATCAGCACCTAAAATAATTTTTTCAGCACCATAGTGCTGGATCCATGAGGTGAAGGTATCGGGAAATTTTACGGCGATGCTTCCTCCAGTTATTTGAGAGGCACCGCATTCAAAAGCTATGTTTATATCAGTGGTCGACTTTAATCCTCCTCCAAAATCAATTTTTAAAGCCGTCTTGGTGGCAAGGGTCTCCAAAACCTTGTGATTCACAATGTGTTTGGATTTGGCTCCATCCAAATCTACTAAATGCAAATATTCAATTCCGTGGTCTACAAAAGCTTTGGCTACTTCGAGCGGTGCTTCGTTGTAAATCTTTTGGGTACTGTAGTCTCCTTTGGACAGGCGAACACATTTCCCATCGATGATATCGATAGCAGGTAGGATTCTCATGAAGCAAGTGTTAAAAAGTTATGCAATAAAAGCTGTCCTTGTTTACTGCTTTTCTCAGGATGAAACTGGACCCCGTAAAAATTGTCTTTTTGGAGGGCTACACTGTAGCTTCCGTCGTAATTCGCCTTGGCAACGGTGGCAGAGGTTAGCGGTACATAATAAGAGTGTACCAAATACATATAGGCCCCCTCGGGAATACCTTTAAACAAACTGCCTGTAGGTTGGTGAATGCTATTCCATCCCATTTGAGGCACTTTTACTTTAGAAGAAAAACGCTTGACGGACTCCTTTACTATTCCCAATCCTTGCACATCCCCTTCTTCCGTATGGGCACA
Organism: Flavobacteriaceae bacterium; assembly: GCA_023263685.1. Lineage (GTDB taxonomy): Bacteria > Bacteroidota > Bacteroidia > Flavobacteriales > Flavobacteriaceae > MS024-2A. The sequence continues at coordinate 3,078 of JALQVM010000063.1, forward strand.
AAAAAGTTGCATTCCCAAACAAATCCCTAAAACCGGCTGCGTTAAATTTGGAATCAGTGCGTCCAAACCTGTAAGCTTCAGTTTTTCCATGGCGGCTCCTGCTGCTCCTTGGCCAGGAAAAATAACTTTATCCGCAGTTTTGATTCGATTCGGGTCAGCGGTCAACACACTGTGTACTCCCAATCGATCGAGTGCAAACTGCAAACTTTTTACGTTTCCCGCTCCGTAATCAATAATGGCTACCATTTAAAGCATTCCTTTAGTTGTGGGTAAAATCATTTTATCCGGATCCCGTTTAACCGCTACTTTAATGGCCTTTGCAAAAGCTTTAAAAATCGCTTCAATCTTGTGGTGTTCATTGGTTCCCTCAGCCTTGATGTTGAGGTTTGCCTTAGCCCCATCGGAAAAGGATTTAAAGAAATGGAAAAACATTTCGGTTGGCATTTGGCCAATCATTTCTCTTTTAAATTCCGCATCCCAAACCAGCCAATTCCGTCCTCCAAAATCAATAGCGACTTGCGCCAGACAGTCATCCATAGGAAGACAAAACCCGTAACGCTCTATTCCTAATTTAGTTCCCAAAGCCCCTGAAAAGGCTTCCCCTAGGGCAATCGCTGTATCTTCAATAGTATGGTGTTCATCTACCTCCAAATCGCCTTTTACACTGATTTCTAAGTCCATTTGACCGTGACGTGCAATTTGGTCTAACATGTGATCAAAAAACGAGAGTCCGGTACTGATGCTGCTTTTTCCACTACCGTCCAGATTCAGTTTGAGGTCAATATTCGTTTCGTTTGTTGTTCGCTGGTAGTTAAACTGTCGCTGTTCAAGTTTTAAAAAAGTATAGATCTCTTTCCAAGCGCTTGTTGCCAATGCGATGGGTAGTGCTGTTTGTGCGCTGGTCTCTTCCTGACCTAATTGAGGATCGTTATCAATGAAAATTCCTTGACAGCCTAAATTTTTAGCCAGCTCCATATCCGTGAGTCGATCTCCAATAACATACGAGTTTACTAAGTCGTATTCGTTTGAGTTTAGATAGCCTTCCAGCATGCCCGTACGGGGTTTACGCGTGGGCGCATGGTCTTCTGGCAAACTTTTGTCGATCAATACCTGAGTAAATTCGATTCCCTCGTTTTTAAACGTTTGAATTAAAAAATCCTGCACCGGCCAAAAGGTATCTTCAGGAAAAGAATCCGTTCCCAGCCCATCTTGGTTGGTTACCATGACCAATTCAAACGCAAGCTCTTTGGCTATTTTTCCCAAATAGGTAAAGACTTCAGGATAGAATTCCAATTTATCAAAAGCATCGAGTTGATAGCCCGCTGGTTCTAAAGCCAAGGTTCCATCACGGTCAATAAATAATATTTTTTTCATAAGGTTTTGCTTAAACTTAGTAAGGCCTCAATGAGTTGGGTATTTTCTTCTGGAAGCCCCACGGTAATGCGCAGCGTATTTTCGCAGTTTAAATTTTTTGAAGGATTGCGTACCACAATTCCTTTATCAATCAATTGCTGGTAACGCAGCGTACTGTCATCCACACGAATCAGTACAAAATTTGCATCGGAAGGAAAGCACTTTTCAATAAAAGGAATGTGGGCAAACGCTTCCTCTAGGCGACTGCGCTCTTCTAAAAGGAGCTTAACTTGTTCCCTTACTTGGTCTTGTGCTTTTAGTTTTTCTAAAGCCGCACGAATCGTTAAGGAATTGATGTTGTAAGGAGCTTTTATTCGATTGAAAAAGGCAATAAAATCTGGATGTGCAAACGCCATCCCTAAACGAGCTCCTGCCATGCCTTGTGCCTTGGAAAAAGTCTGACAAACCACAAGATTAGGATAGGTTTCTAACCAAGGGATAACCGATGGATTGCTACTGAATTCAACATAGGCTTCATCTATTACCACTACCCCAGGAAAACGCTCCACCAACTCCCGAATGGCCTCCAAATCAAAATTATTTGCCGTAGGATTGTTGGGCGTTGGAATAAATATAAGTTGGGTTGAAGCATCCGCACGGGCAAGAATAGCGGGAACATCCAGTTGGAAGGAATCCGTCAGCGGTACTTCTACTACCCCCACACCATGGGTGGTCGCGGAAACTTTGTACATGCCAAAGGTCGGGGGTACAATTACTATCTGATCTCGATCGGGTTCGCAGCATCCCATAATGATATTCGAGATAAACTCGTCACTGCCATTGCTTAAATAAAGCTGGTCGATACTCACCCCTTTCCATGCTGCAATTTGTTCCTTTAGCTCCAACTGCAGTGGGTCGGGATAGCGATTTAGCTTAGTCGCGAAGGGATTTTCGTTTGCATCCAATAAAATCATTTCCCTACCGTTGGCAGTAAACTCTTCCCTAGCAGATTGGTAAGGACTCAATGCAAGGAGTCGGGGTCTGAGGTAGTTCGTAAGATCAAATTTCATTTTGTAAAGCTTTTAATCGTATTGTAACCGCATTTTTGTGGGCTTCAAGTCCCTCAGCTTCAGCCATTAATTCAATGGTTTCCCCTAGATTTTGTATCCCTTGCTTAGAAATTTTTTGAAAAGTGATCGCTTTTCTAAAACTATCCAAATGAACGCCACTGTATTGTTTGGCGTAGCCATTGGTCGGTAAGGTATGGTTGGTTCCAGAAGCATAATCTCCTGCAGACTCTGGCGTATAATTTCCTACAAAAACCGATCCTGCATTGATCAGTTTATCCAAATAAAGAGATTCGTTTGCTACACACATGATATAGTGTTCCGGTCCGTAAGCGTTGATAAAATCAATGGCAGCCTGGTCGGTATCAAAATAAAGAGCCTTGGAATTTTTTAAAGCCGCTTGAGCAATCTCCTTACGGGGCAATTGAACAAGCTGCTCTTCAAGGGCAGTACTAACTTCTTCGATTAAAGGCTTGTAAGTAGTCACAAATAACACTTGACTGTCTTTTCCGTGTTCAGCTTGGGAGAGTAAATCTGCAGCTATAAAGCTTGGATTTCCCGTAGCATCTGCCACAACCAACAATTCACTAGGACCTGCAGGCATGTCTATAGCTACCTGATGTCGTGTGGCCCATTGTTTAGCTACCGTCACATATTGATTACCAGGACCAAAAATCTTGTAAACTTTCGATATCGTTTCTGTTCCTAAAGCCATAGCCGCAATCGCCTGTATGCCCCCAACTTTATAGATGCTTTTGATCCCGCAAAGTTGTGCTGTATAAAGGACAACATCCGGCAAAGTACCATCTTTTGTAGGAGGGGAACAGAGAACAATTTCTTTACATCCTGCAATTTGAGCAGGAATGGCTAACATCAATACCGTAGAAAACAGGGGTGCCGTTCCGCCAGGGATGTACAATCCTACCTTTTCTATTGGTTTTTTTTCTTGCCAGCACACTACCCCGGTTTGGGTGGTTACTTTGATGGGGTCTGTTCGTTGGGCGCTGTGAAACTGTTCAATGTTGTTCTTGGCCTGCTGTATTGCTTTTTTTAAGGCTTCAGAAACTCCAGATTCCGCTTTTTTACACTCCGCCTCACTTACACTAAAATCACTGAGTTGCATGCCGTCAAACTCAGCGGTATACTGGATAACGGCTTGATCACCACGAGTTTTAACCGAATCAAAAACAGCGGCTACTAGGGGTTCTAAAGACTCGTAGCTGGCTGTAGGACGCTCTGTTAATGCGTCCCAATCGGCTTCGGAAGGGTTAAAATAGCACTGCATTATAATACCATTTTTTCAATTGGACAGACCAGGATGTCTTCCGCCCCCGCTTCTTTTAGCTGATCAATAACTTCCCAAAAATCCTCTGCATTGATAACAGAATGCATAGAACTCCAGCCCTTTTGAGCCAAAGGCAATACGGTTGGGCTTTTCAATACGGGTAAAATCGAGCTGATGGACTCTATTTTGTCATTGGGCGCATTGAGTAGAATGTACTTGGATTGTTTGGCGCGTAATACGGACTGAATACGAAATCGAAGTTTTTGTATGGTTTGTTCCGCTTCATTAGACACCGAAGGAGCTTGCACCAAAACCGCCTCTGAACGGGCAATTTCCACCACTTCTTTTAAGTTGTTTTTAAATAGGGTACTCCCGCTGGATACGATATCGCATATGGCATCCGCCAATCCAATGTTGGGAGCAATTTCAACCGATCCGTTGATGATATGAAGCTCTGCCTTGATTTTATTTGCTGCTAAAAAATTGTTGATCGTGTTGGGATAGGAAGTGGCGATTCGTTTACCTTCCAAATCTTGCACCCCTTTAAAACGTACATTTTTAGGAACGGCAATAGAAACTCTACATTTTGAAAATCCCAATTGTTCGACCACCTTGAGGTCTTCTCCTTTTTCTGCAAGTAAATTTTCACCTAAAATGGCTAGATCCACTACTCCATCCCTCATGTATTGTGGGATATCACCGTTGCGAAGGTAAAATACCTCCATGGGAAAGTTCCGAGCCGCAGCTTTGAGTTGGTCCTTGCCGTTATCAATAGAAATTCCACAACTTTTAAGTAAACTCAAGGAGTCTTCATTGAGTCGTCCTGATTTTTGAATTGCAATACGTACCATATTTTATTTAATAAAAAAACCCGTCTGATCACTCAAACGGGCTTGTAATAGATACATAGAAATCGTACTACATCTCGTTTGATCGAGTCGTACTATGATGTCTATGTAATGTTCTTGTTTTCATTTGAGTTGCAAATATATTCAAAAAAATTAAATAATAATTAATTATTGATTTCCTAGAATAATTGGCAAACCGTTTTTCCCGCTTCCAATCACAATGACTTTTGAATTAGGAGATTCCGAAAGCTTAATCGTGGCTTCAATCCCTTTTTCTTGGAGAATTTTATCGGTTAATGAGGCGCTCAAAATACGGTTTGCAGCAGCCTTACCTTCCGCGTCAATCCGCTGACGTTCTGCCTCTTGCTTCGCTTTTTCAAGTCTAAACTCGTATTCTAGAGACTCTTGCTCCTGTCCTAATTTTCGCTCAATTGCTTCTTTAATGGCTAAAGGAAGGGTTACATCACGAACCAATACTGCATTCACCTGAATGTGTTGGGAATCAACATTTTTGAGGGTCTCCTCAAATATTTCATTCTGAATCGCATCACGCTTTGTTGAATACAGTTGCTCAGGAGTATAACGTCCCACTACAGAACGTGCAACGGCACGGATCTGAGGAATCAGCACTATATTGACGTAGTTTTCCCCTTTAGTCTTGTGAAGCAATCCGAGCTCTTCGTATTTAGGTTGGTATAGAACAGAAACGTCTAATGAAATTTCCAAACCGTTGGAAGACAATACTTGCATATTCCCTTCAAAGAATTCTTGCTGTTTAACGTTATAAATATATACCTTATTCCAGGGAGAAATAACGTGAAACCCTTCTCCAAGAGGCGGCTCATCAGTAACCACACCCCCTCCAAAGGTTTTGAATAAAACACCAGCCTCTCCATAACCAATATTGATTGAAGATTTAGAAATAAAAATTAATGTGACCACGATCAAAAGAATGACCGGTAATCCGATTTTGGGTAATTTTTGCATACTATTATTTTAAAAGTTTAGGTTAACATTCCACCATCTACATGGATTACTTGTCCTGTGATATAGCTCGATAAATCCGAGGCTAAAAAGACACAGACATTTGCTACATCTTCGGGTTGACCTCCTCGTTTTAAAGGGATCCCTTCCCTCCATCCTTGGACGACTTCCTCTGAAAGCTTAGCGGTCATTTCTGTTTCAATAAAACCGGGCGCGATTACGTTAGAACGTATGTTACGTGAGCCCAACTCGAGCGCTACTGATTTTGAAAAACCGATGATTCCAGCTTTGGAAGCAGCGTAATTAGCCTGCCCGGCATTCCCTTTAACCCCAACCACAGAACTCATATGAATCAACGAACCTTTTCGTTGTTTTAAAAAGGTGCGCTGTACCGCTTTGGTCATATTAAAAATGGATTTAAGGTTGATTTCAATAACACTATCAAAATCCTCCTCACTCATTCTCATCAAAAGGTTGTCCTTAGTGACCCCTGCGTTATTTATCAAAATATCTAGACTGCCAAAGTCTTGTAAGACCTGGTCCACCAATTGCTGCGCTTGATCAAAATCAGCGGCATTACTTTGGTATCCTTTCACGAGAACTCCTTCAGTGCTTAGTTCTTTCGCCAGACTGTCTGCGGCCTCTTTATTGCTGCTGTAGGTAAATGCTACTGCACAACCTTGCGCTACAAAGACCTTTGCTATGCCTCGACCGATCCCTCTGCTGGCTCCTGTGATTATGGCGGTTTTTCCTTCGAGTAATTTCATTTTGTTTAGGCTAGTACTTCTGCTACTTTAGCTCCAATTTGCGCAGGTGAATCCACTACATGTATTCCACATTCGCGCATGATTCGTTTTTTTGCTTCGGCGGTATCTTCACTTCCACCCACTATAGCTCCCGCATGTCCCATAGTTCTCCCTTTGGGTGCTGTTTCACCGGCAATAAATCCAACTACAGGCTTTTGGTTACCGTTTGCTTTGATCCATTTTGCAGCGTCAGCTTCCAGCTGACCTCCGATTTCTCCAATCATGACCACACAATCTGTTTCCGGGTCATTCATAAACATTTCTACCGCATCTTTGGTCGTTGTACCAATAATGGGATCCCCTCCAATTCCAATGGCTGTGGAAATACCAAGACCCTGGCTGACCACTTGGTCAGAGGCTTCATAAGTTAGTGTACCTGATTTAGACACGATTCCAACTGTTCCTTTTTTGAAAACGAAGCCGGGCATGATTCCCACCTTTGCTTCTCCTGGGGTGATCACTCCTGGACAGTTTGGACCAATCAAGGTAGCGCCTTTGGATTGTACATATTGAAAGGCCTTAGTCATGTCGTTTACTGGGATTCCCTCCGTGATGGTAATAATCACTTTAATTCCTGCTTCTGCTGCCTCCATAATGGCGTCTGAAGCAAAAGCCGGTGGAACAAAAATAATGGAGGTATCTGCCCCCACCTTTTCTACCGCTTCAGCAACAGAATTAAAAACGGGTTTGTCCAAATGAACTTGCCCCCCTTTTCCGGGGGTTACCCCTCCTACAACATTGGTGCCGTATTCAATCATTTGAGTAGCATGGAACGTTCCTTCGCTACCGGTAAATCCTTGTACAATTATTTTAGAATCTTTGTTTACAAGTACACTCATAGTCTATTGGTCTCAATTTAGTTTAAATATGTTATTCCTTAACGCGTTCGATATAGCTCCCTTTTTCTGTGTCTACTTTTATCTTATCTCCTTCGTTGATAAACAAAGGAACATTAATCGTAGCTCCTGTTTCAACGGTTGCGGGCTTGGTGGCATTGGTAGCCGTATTTCCTTTTACACCGGGTTCGGTATGTGTTATTTCCAAAACCACACTGGCGGGCATGTCAGCAGAAAGGGGCAATCCATCCTCAGCATTGATTGAAATGGAAACTAGTTCACCTTCTTTTAATAAATCCGGATTGTCTAGAATGGTCTTTTCTACACTGATTTGATTGTAATCCTCGGTATTCATAAAGTGAAATCGGGCACCTTCATTGTAGAGGTATTGGTATTTGTGGGTCTCCACACGAATATCTTCTATTTTATGACCCGCAGAAAAAGTGTTGTCCAACACCTTACCCGAAGTTACGCTTTTGAGTT
>JALQVM010000064.1 GCA_023263685.1 Flavobacteriaceae bacterium
ACTAATTTAAAGAATACCAGTTATTTTAATTTTTCGGCAGCTTATTTATTTGATTTGTAATAAAAAACCGTAACTACTTATTTAAAAATAAATTACGGTTTTAAAAAGTGGAGAAGATGGGGCTCGAACCCACGACCTCTTGACTGCCAGTCAAGCGCTCTAGCCAGCTGAGCTACATCCCCGTTGGGAGTGCAATTTAACCAATATTATGCTAAGAAATTTATTCATCGAAAAGAAATTAATAAGCCGTGGAGTGAGCTATTAATTAAACCCTTTAACGGTTTATTTCCCTGCTATAAACTCAGTCTATGTTACTATTTGAAAACCGTATTTAAATTGCTATTCTGTAAAGTTTAAACGAAGTATCATTGTAATGAAGTAAAGACGTTTGTCTGATTTTTGTTAAGTTTTATTTATTGACTAGTGGGGATGGAGTAGTGATGTAGGATTTTAGAAGACGGAAGTAACTTCATTATAAATTCCCCACTTTTTTTAAACTAAACCTTTCCTTCCTTGGTACTCAAATATTCTTCTTCTGTAAGTTTATGAGACCCGTCGCAGAGTAGGGACTGACTCCTCCCACAACCGCAGATTGAAAATTTCGTTGGGTGATGTCGAACTTCTGAGCCGTCTTCGTTGATCAGCTGTACTGAGCCTTCCGCTACTTTTATTTGTCCTCGTTCATTTCTATACAGTTTAACCATCTTCTTGTTTTTTTAAGTTGCAAGCTAAAAAATCTTAACATAGCTCCCCAACTTTAACATCAAATTATTGTACTCTTTTCTACTAAAAAGTGATCCAACCAATAATTAAGGAAATCAGTCGTTATTAAGGTGCTTTAGCCTTCCAATTTATGAAAAAAAGAACGGTGCTGTTTTTTGGGGTTTGTTTTTTGCTCAGTATTCTAACCGCCTTTGCACAGGGAGGCGATTTGTTGATTCAGCAATACAGAAGAGGACCCCAACTGGATGGCAAGTACTCCAAATGGTCGTTTCGAATCGGTCCTCAGCTTAACCGAATCAATGCCGATTTGGCCACCAGTTCTCCGACGCTTAGCATGGGCGGACTCCTAGAGATCGAATACCGATTTTCCAAAACTGTAGGTTTGGCGGCTAGCGCTCAATTTACTCCCATACACTATAACTTCTTGGAAGGGGATTCTCTTGCTATGGATCAACTGCAATACCTAAGCTATCCGCTGCTCTTGCGATTGCAACCCACAGCAAAGCTCAGTCTGGGGCTTGGGGTTATTTATCAAGATTTTTTAAAAGGCATAAAACGAATGGAGGAAACCGACCCGAAATTGATTACCCCTTATGCTGAGGGTATTTTTAAAAACAGCCTAGGGATGCTAAGTCAAGTTTTCTACCATTTTAATAGCAGAATAAACGTTTTTGTGAATTACAGATGGGTAAAACGAACCAGTCCGCCTACACAAGCCCAAACCAATAATTCCGCTGGTTTTCAGTTGGGTGTTAGCTATCTGTTTTTTAAAAGCAGGCAGCGGTTCTGATTATTACTTTTTTTTGGTGGTAATTTCGATAACGCCGTTTGCCCCTTGCTCCCCGTATTTCTTTAAAGCAGAAGCTCCTTTTAAAACATTCATAGCACCTATGCCCTCTGGATCTATCGAATCTAAAGATTGTTCTTGTTCAAGAATTTTTCCATCCATCACGATTAAGGGGGCTTGCTCTGGGCTCGTTAAGATCCTTATATTTTTTGGGCTGCCTTTTTGAACCCATAACTTCATTGAATCAATAGGAGCATCCTGATGCGATTCTAAAAGATGCTCTTTAAAAAATACGCCCTTGGGGGCTTTATCGTCCATATAAAAGAAAATTTCATGGGAGCCTTTCTCCCCCAAATCCAATACTTTCCCAGAACCTATCATTTGATGATGAACTGCCTTTGGGGTTTTTGGTTCTTGAGCTACTTCGTTTGGGCTTTCGTAGATTTTAACTACCAGACAAGAACTAAAAAGTACCGGTAGCATAAGGTAAAATGGGATTTTTTTCATCGCGTTTGGGTTTTTAATTAAGTAATCTAAAGATACTAATATTTAGATAAGGATGCCGTTTAATGCGCTGATTTGTTATAAAAGGTGAAGCGTAATTGAATAAACTGCTAAATCGCCACTGAGACGCCTGCCAAATTACCCCTCCTTGTAGAATGGCTCTAAAGCGTTCCGCCTGGAGCGGATAGTAGGAGTTTGATCGAAAAAGACTCCCCGTTAAGGAATAATCGTGTAGGTTAGCAATCATTGAAAGTCCGGTAAAAAATGAAAGCCCGTCTGTTTGAGCTTCTAAGCGTTGTCCAAAAAAAGGGAGCCCCTCAAGGTTTCCCAGCTGAAAACCAAAGCGTGTTTGAAATTGGGTCCTAAAACTTCCTGCGCGGAGGCTGCTTTCTTGTACCCATTTTAATCTGCCTTGTAGCGGCTGACCCCAGTACAAAACGGTTTCAACATTCAGGTGAAACGATTGAGGCATGGAATAGGCCCAGGTAAGGGGGGGAAGTCCCAATACATAGATATGATAGGTGTTTTGCATAAATTTCGCAAAAGAGGCCTCTGCTCCTGTCGTCCCCAATTGTATGCCCCATCCGTAGCCAAAATTCAATTGACTAAAATATTGCTGCTCATACCCTAGATAAAGCCATCCGTTGTAGGGATAATCGATCTGATCTAGATCTTCTGTCAATCGGAAAGAAGGAGTATTAATTTCTTGCCCTAAAGTCCAGTGACTCGAACTGTAGTTAAAATTCCCTAGGGAATCGTTGGTCTGGGGTTTTAAGGCTCCGTATTTTATAAAAATCCCACTGCTGTAGTACCGATCAATTCCAAAATAAAGATCATTGTCCACACTTAAGCCCACATAGCGCTGGCCGAATAAGAGGGACGTCCCTCCTCCGATAAAGATTAAAAATACAGCTCTCCAGATCAACAGTAGAAAGCTAGTCCTTATTTTTTAAGACTAAAAGCGGTACGGTACAGTAAAAATCTTTTTTGTAAATCAAATCCGGTTCCCACAGTTTCTCAAAAAAGCCTCGCTCGCGCTTAAAGGCCACCAAAAGTTCTGGTTTATTCGCTTGAAAATGTTCCAATACACCCTGATATACCGTAGCATTTTCAGAATATAAAAGTTGTTCTGAACGCTGCATGAGTTCATCATTCAGTTGGTGGTTACGGTTCGCAAAACCGGGAACTTTGACCAGGAGTAATTTTAATTTCGATTTGAATTTATCTTGCATCTTAACTAGAGGGGTTAACGTGCTAGACGCCTTGACCTCTCCGGTTTTAAAGGCCAAAAGCATTCTTTTGGGGGGATGAAACGATTTTTCAAGTGGCGCAACCAATACGGGGATTTGAGTCCGTTTGATCATACTCCCGGCAATTCTACCCAAAAAAACCTCATCGTTAATTTCGTTATTTAAAGGGGCAGTCACTATTAAATCGAGTCCTATCGTCTTGTCTAGATTTTTTATGGTTCCTACCAAATCGCGCTCACTGCTCACGATTTTGATGGAATCACCCTTAGGTGAGGCCTTAGCCACCATGGCTTTGATTCGTTTGATATTGTCTTCCTCAAAGCGCGCATTGTAGTTGGTCAAGCTAGCTATAGAGGAATGTACAGGATAGGCATCTATCACATATATCGTGCTGTTAAACTGAGCAGCAAATTCAATAGCATAGGCTAAAGTACGTTCAGCATGAACGGATGTGCCTATAGGGACGAGTATGTTCTCCATCGATTTTCTTTTTACAAAATTAATAACTCTATTTGTACAACACTTGTTTTATAGAAAAAAATTCAATGATACGGAAAGCCGAAATTGCGGATCTGGTAGTGGTAAAAGAAATTGCAGAAGCCTGTACAGCAGCTCTAATCGCAGACGGTATTTATCAATGGAACAAGGAGTACCCCAGTCGAACTGCCTTTAAAAAAGACATCGAGCAAGGTGCCTTATCCGTTTATGAAAAGGAAGGGGAAATCGTAGGGTGTATCATGTTTTCCGAAGAGAAAGACCCCTTGTATAACCGCATAAAATGGCTTACTGAAGATGATAAAAATGTATACATACACCGCTTAGCCGTTCATCCCACCAATCAAAGGCAAGGGATTGCCAGACAGTTAATGGACTATGCTGAAGCCTATGCTCTAGCAGAACAAATGAACTCCATAAGGCTAGATACCTTCAGTAAAAATCCTAGAAACATTCGTTTTTACGAGGCGCGAGGCTATCAAAATCTGGGAGATGTTTATTTTATCCGACAGAGTCAATACCCCTTTCACTGTTTTGAAAAGGTTTTAAAAAGAATTTAGTTCACTACTTTTACCACTTCTATGGAAGCATACGTTACCCATTTTGAAAAAGAAGGAATCGGTTATCTGGAGTTTGGTAATCCCGCAGGCAATTCCTTACCATCAAAACTACTGTACGATTTAGAGGCTCGTTTGGACATCCTTGCCAATAGTGAAACGGTCAAGGTTATTGTTATTCAAAGTGCGGGTCAAAGGGCTTTTTGTGGCGGTGCATCCCTCTCGGAAATGAAAGCACTTAAAAACCTGAAAGAAGCAACCCATTTTTTTATGGGTTTTGCAAAACTCCTAAATCGCATCCGATTGCTAGATAAATTTGTAATTGGTCGCGTACAAGGAAAAGTAGTGGGGGGGGGTGTTGGACTGGTTGCCGCCTGTGATTATGCCATCGCTCTCGAAACGGCTTCGATCAAACTTTCGGAACTTTCCATCGGTATTGGCCCTTATGTGATTGAACCTGCAGTTTCACGAAAAATTGGAACCACCGCTTTTTCACAACTTTCGTTAGAGGCGCACCAATGGAAGTCTGCCCAATGGGCTGCACAAAAAGGTTTGTTTGCGGAGGTCTGTACTACTTTAGAAGCGCTGGACCAGAATGTAAATGCTATGGCTACGCGCTTGGCCCGTTATCCACAAAAGGCAAATCTAAACCTTCGAAAACTGCATTGGAAAGACACAGAGCACTGGGAAAACACCCTTCCCCATAATGCAGAAATTACGGCAAAATTGGCCCTAGAACAAGCTACACAAGATATTCTTAAAAAACTGTAATACAGATGAGTAATACAATTAGAATAACTAAAGAGTTTAAATTTGAAACCGGGCATGCGCTCTACGGATACGACGGTTTGTGCAAAAACGTACACGGACACAGCTACAAACTTTCCGTCACGGTCATTGGAAAACCTATTGAAGATTCCTCCCACGTCAAGTTTGGAATGGTAATGGACTTTAGTGAGCTTAAATCCATAGTCAATTCACTAATCGTCAAGCCCTTCGATCACGCCACCGTGCTGAACACCAACTCACCTCATAAAGAGTTGGCGGATTCTATGGAAAAAAGAGGGCATAAGATTCTGCGTGTCCCGTATCAGCCTACCAGTGAGATGATGGTGGTAGATTTTGCCAAAAAAATTTCGACTGCACTACCCAAGCATTTAAAACTGCATCACCTTTTGCTTAGAGAAACAGAATCTTCTTACGCAGAGTGGTATGCAAGCGATCAGTAATTATGTAAGTTAGTTAAAAGCCGAGGGCGTCCAGATCGGCTTTGGGTTTGGGTTTGACTATTCCTCCTTCTTCATCCACCTCTTCACATTCTATGGGAATGCTTAAATTTTCCGGGGCAACAAATTCTTCCATAGAAATTCCCAAGTCTGGATTGTCATACAAACGCTTCATATAGACTGCCCATATCGGCAAGGCCATTGTAGCTCCTTGGCCAAAAGCAATGTCTTTAAAATGCACAGATCGGTCTTCACCGCCCACCCAGACTCCCGTGGCTAAATTGGGAACCATTCCCATAAACCATCCGTCGCTTTGATTTTGAGTGGTTCCTGTTTTCCCTGCAATCGGATTTTCGAACACATAGGGATAACCTGTAATGACTTTTTCATACACATAACTCGTTTTTTCCAAACCTGCATGACGCAATCGTGCTCCCGAACCCGCTTTGGTTACCCCTTGCAAAAGGTTTACTGTAACGTAGGCAGCCTCCTGACTTAACACATCTTGAGTTTCAGGAACTACTTCGTATAAGGCGCGTCCATTTTTATCCTCAATACGTGTAATTACTACCGGTTTGACGTAAATTCCTTGATTGGCAAAGGTGCTGTATGCCCCTACCATTTCATACAAACTGATGTCTGGCGTTCCTAGAGCAATAGAAGGTACTGCGGGGAGGTCGGAGGTAATTCCCATTTTTCGAGCCAGATTAATTACGGGGCGTGGACCCACCAAATCCATGATGCGCGCACTTACCGTATTGACTGAATTTGCCAGTGCATTTTTGAGGGTACGCGTTCTGCCGTAGCTGTCTCCTGAATTTTTTGGACACCAAGCGTCGATGTTTCCGTGCTTCATAGGTTCAATGCAATACAAGGCGTCTGGTAAGGAATCACAGGGAGAGAGCTTGAGTTGATCAATGGCCGTAGCATACAAAAAAGGCTTAAAGGTGGAGCCGATTTGTCTTCTTCCTTGTTTCACCTGATCGTATTGAAAATGCTTGTAATTAAACCCTCCTACCCAGGTCTTTACATGCCCAGATTGAGGTTCCATAGACATGAGTGACGCCCTTAGAAAGTGCTTGTAATAGCGGATGGAATCCATGGGAGTCATTAGCGTGTCTCGTTCTCCTTTCCAGCTGAAAATGCGCATGGGTACCTTTTCATAAAAGGAGGCTAAAATTTCTGATTCTTCTATACCCGCCAACTTCATTTTTCTCCAGCGTTCTGTACGGTATGCCGTTCGCTCCATCAAGGTGTCGATTTCTCCCTTTCTCAAATCTAAAAAAGGTGCTGTAGGATTTGCCCTTCTGGTATTTTGCCTAAAAAATTCTTTTTGCAAATTTTTCATATGATCCTCAACAGCTGCTTCGCCCATGGCTTGCATGCGCGAGTCTATGGTAGTAAAAATTCGCAATCCGTCTCGGTAAAGCGAATGTTTGGAGCCGTCTGGTTTTGGATTTGCAGCTATCCAATCGTCCATAAATTCTTTGAGATACGCTCGAAAATAGGTGGCTAATCCCTCTCTATGGGACTCTGGGGTGTAGCGGATTTCAATGGGCAATTGAGACAAAGAATCTTTTTCTTCTTCACTAATAAGTTCATTGCGCACCATCTGCTGAAAGACAATATTCCTCCGTTCTTTTACCCGTTCAGGGCGTCGTATGGGATTGTAAAGGGAAGAGTTTTTAAGCATGCCAACTAGGGTTGCGGATTCCTCTATGCTCAGGGTTTGTGGGGTTTTATTAAAAAATATTTTTGCCGCGGATCGCACCCCATCTGCTTGATATCCAAAATCGTATTTGTTTAAGTATAGGGAAAGAATTTCATTTTTGGTATACCGTTGTTCTAATTGTACCGCGATGACCCACTCTTGGGCTTTTTGAAGTATAGCTTTAATTTTGTTTCGTGAACGAACTCCCACAAAAATCTGTCGGGCCAACTGCTGGGTGATCGTACTGGCTCCGCCGCGTTTTCCCAAATAGGCAAATGCACGAAGGGTTCCCCTCCAATCGATCCCTGAATGCTCGTAAAAACGTTCGTCTTCAGTAGCAATTAAAGCTTGTACCATATTTTGGGGAAGCTCTGCATAGGTGATGGGCGTTCGGTTATCGTCTAAATAATATTTCCCTAAAATTTCTCCATCGGCGGAGATGATTTGAGTTGCAAGGTTGGTTCTTGGATTTTCTAGTTGCTGCAAGTCGGGCATGGGGCCGTACCATTCCAGGGCAGCACCGCCAAACAAGAGTATGAGTCCGAGGATACCGCTGAAAAAAAGAGTCCACATCCATCGGATGTATTTTTTATAAGGCTGTTGTGTTGTTTGTTGTTTTTTTGCCATAACGCCTATTCTTGTCCTTCAACACTTACCCCAACGGAAACGATTCCTTTGAGCATTGCAACCCCTGAAGCCGTTCCATTGTTGCGCATGGCTTGGGATATTTCGATTAGGAGGGGTTGGTCTGAAGGCATTTCAACGCCTTCTTTCCACCACAATTTGCTCTCTTTTACTTCAGTAAATCCTTTGCCTAGCCAAGTGCCATCAGGGGCTGCCATTGCGTATTCTAGGGTGTCCTGAAATACAAATTCATTTCCTGCTTTTAACGAACATAATAAAAAAATATTGGTAAAAGGATAGGAATTGTCGTTGCGCAAACGAACATAAAGGTTGTAGGGCTTTGTTTCAAAAGCAAAATCGCTCACATCAAAAACATAAGGGGAGGTGCTCATCCCCTCTTTTGAAATCGATTGATAGGCAGTGTATCCTGTAGTGTTTTGACAAGAACCCAGCCCAACCAAGAGCATCACCCACAGTGCGACTTTATACTTTTTTCTTGGTTCCATTGTGCTGCTTTTTGGTTCTTTTTTTCTTAAAAAATGTCTTTTTCTTGGGCTGATCAAATCGGGTGAGACTGTCTTCTCCAAGGTCGTTATCAAAACCCCTGACATCAGAATTGACGGTTTGTTCTGCAAATTCTTCTAAGGAAGAAACGGGTGTTTTGGATTTGTTTTTTTCAATTATCGTTTGGACATCCTTAACGCTGAGCTTATGCCAGGTCATCCACTCGTTTTTATACGTATACCAAAGGACCCCTTTAAAAATATCCATTTTTTGAAAGACTCCGATTCCTTTTTCGGTATGCAATTTGATCTCTGGTTTTGGGAATTTTTTAATTTCCGTTCGGTAAGCATCTAACTCATAATTCAAACAACATTTTAACCGTCCACACTGTCCTGACAGTTTCTGAGGGTTCAAGGAAAGTTGCTGGTAGCGTGCAGCGCCAGAGGAAACTGACCGAAAGTCAGTAAGCCAAGTAGAGCAACACAGCTCCCTACCACACGATCCTATTCCTCCTAAACGAGAGGCTTCCATACGCAGTCCAATTTGACGCATCTCAATTCGAACTGAAAAGGCCTGTGCCATATCTTTGATCAATTGTCGAAAATCCACCCGCTGGTCTGCCGTATAATAAAATGTTGCTTTTTTGCCATCGGCTTGATACTCTACATCTGAAATTTTCATTTCAAGATTTAAGGCTATGGCTAATTTTCTCGCTTCTACCTGAAGGTGGACTTCTTTTTCGCGTAATTCATGCCACAGATTTATTTCTTGGGTAGCTGCAAGGCGAAGAATGCTTCCTATTTTCTCACTGTCTTTGGAAATTTTCTTGCGCTTCATTTGCATGCTGACCAAAGGGCCCGCAAGGGTTACCCTACCTAAATCATAGCCTCCATCGGCTTTGGTGATTACCAAGGCGCCCGCTTGGGGTTTTAGGTCTTCAGGAAAGCTAAAAAATTCTTTTCTGCTGTTTTTAAAACGAACTTCCACAAAAGGACAAGGGTGTTGTCCGTCCGCAAGTTGCATGTTTTCTAACCAATCAAATACCGTTAGTTTATTGCAACTGTCACTTCCACATGTTCCATTGCTCCTACAGCCCCGTGGGGTTCCCTCACTTCCGCTCGTGCAATTGGAACAACTCATGAATTGATTTTGACCTTAAAGATACAGGGATTTGAACGATTCATTAAAGAATAAAATCTTAAATTACTGTTTAAATTTTAAGACTTCCGAGCGCCCTTTTTTAAATATTTTATTGCTGTTGTGCGTTCCTTTTCTCAGGGCGCGTTGTGCTTCTTCAGGCAGGGCAATAACTTCTTGACAGGCTGTTGAACAACATTGATCCATTTTTTCCTGACAAGATGGACATTGAATAAACAACAGATGACAGGCCTCGTTTACACAATTGACATGGGTGTCACACGGAGCCCCACATTGATGGCATTGGGCTATCACTTCCTCTGAAATGCGCTCTCCTCGACGTTCATCAAAAACAAAGTTTTTACCTACAAATTTATTCTCTAACCCAAGGGTTTTGACCTGTCGAGCGTATTCTATTATACCTCCTTCCAATTGGTAAACATGCTTAAACCCTTTGTGTTTAAAATAGGCACTTGCCTTTTCACAGCGGATTCCCCCCGTGCAATACATCAACAAGTTTTTGTCTTCTTTATGGGCGGCTAAATCCTGTTCAATGATGGGTAAGGATTCTCTAAAAGTATCCACATCAGGAGTTACCGCTTTTTTAAAATGTCCAATTTCGCTTTCGTAATGATTTCGCATGTCCACACAAATCGTGTTTTCATCATCCAACAAACTGTTGAACTCTACCGCATTGACATGTTTTCCTTTTTGGGTAACATCAAAACTGCTGTCTTCCAGTCCATCCGCCACAATTTTATCTCTGACTTTGATTGTAAGTTTTAAAAAAGACTTATTGTCTTGTTCTACGGCAATGTTGAGACGTACATTTTCCAAAAAAGTAATGCTGTCGAGTTGGGCTTTAAACAGGCCAAAGTGTTTCGCAGGGACAGACAGTTGGGCGTTAATTCCTTCAAAAGCAACATAAATCCTGCCCAAAACTTCCAATTCATGCCAATGGATGAATAAATAATCTCGAAACAATTGGGGATTGCCAATACGGGCGTATTGGTAAAAGGAGAGCGTAAGCCGGTCTTCACCCGCTTGTTCAATAAGCTGTGCGCGCTCTTTCGCACTTAATTTGTTGTACAGTTGCATGCTATAAACGTTTAAGTGAATAGCAAAGGTAGGAAAAATAAGGGTTTACAGTACTTGCTTAAAGTGAAGTGCGGAACCAAAACAAAGCCCCCCACCAATCGCTTAGCGCTTCTTTTA
>JALQVM010000065.1 GCA_023263685.1 Flavobacteriaceae bacterium
TGCAATAGATTTGATGATTAAGGATCTAGAGATAATTAAAAAAACCCAAACATCCGATTCGGTGAGTTTAAATTTAACATTAGATGTCCTTTCGAAATATCAAGCGCTATCTGAGAACGGCATGGGTAAGCTTGATACCTCAGCTTTAATTAAATCCTTACAGTCTTAATTTACTAAATTAAGTAAAAAATTATATTCCTCAGCGGCTTCTTCAAATCCATTGATAATGCCGCTTTTGCCTCCGTGACCACCCGAGAGATTCATTTTAAGAAGAATGGGATTATTGGATGTAGAAAATTCTCTTAACTTTGGAACATACTTGGCTGGTTCAAAATATTGAACTTGTGAATCATAGAGACTGGATGTCACTAAGACAGCAGGATAGGGCAAAGGGGCTATGTTGTCATAGGGTGAATACTTGCTCATATATTCATACTCTTCCTTAATCGCAGGATTTCCCCATTCCGGTGGAGTCCCCATAGAAGGAACAGCCTTTATTGCATCTTCTTTGGTTATTCTACCTCCTCGGCCAGTCCCTTGGATTGCGCTTGCTTCCATTCCTTTTTCAGCAATGATTTTACGCGCTGCGGGAGAAGGCATTTGAGAGGCGTAGGTAGTTTCTTGAGGAGCTGGAGCTTTGGGGGCTCCCTCCGTTGCCGCTGCGGTAGGTTCGGGAGTAGCTTGAGCTGAGCCTCCAACGGCAGCTTCACCATCGGTGTCGATCAAACAGACTACAGCACCTACTTGAACTGCATCTCCTTCCTCAGCCTTAAGCGTTATTGTTCCGCTGACCTCAGCAGGGAGCTCTAAGGTAGCTTTGTCGGAATCCACTTCCGCGATCGCTTGATCTTTCTCCACATAGTCTCCGTCTGCAACTAACCATTGTGCAATTTCAACTTCTGTGATGGATTCGCCCGGTGAGGGAACTTTCATTTCTAAAATCATAACTTTACTTCTTTACTTTTCTAATAAAATTGTCTTGTGTGGGATCAAAAACATAATCGATCACCTGTTGATGCCTTCTTTGAAAACGCACAGCGCTTCCTGCGGCTGGAGCCCCGTAGTATCTTCGGCTGGCAGGTCTAAATTTAGGGGCAGCTTCCCATTGCAAAAGTAGGTAGCTCCAAGCTCCCATATTGCGGGGTTCTTCTTGTGCCCATACCCAATCGGTTGCCTGGGTATACGGAGCCATACTTGCTTCTATTTCTTGAATGGGCAAGGGGAATAATTGCTCCACTCGAATGAGTGCCACATCTTTACGTCCTCTTTTTTCCCGTTCCTGTTCTAAGTCGTAATAAAATTTACCTGAACACAGCACTACCGTTTTAACCTCTTTTGGATCAACCTCTGTATCGCCTAGTACCGGTTGGAAACTCCCCTGAGTCAAGTCCTTTTTAGGTGAAACCGCTTTGGGATGGCGCAACAAACTTTTAGGGGTAAAGACGACTAAGGGTTTTCTATAATTTGTTTTCATTTGACGTCGTAGCAAATGAAACATATTGCCTGGGGTGGTACAATTGGCAACAAACATATTGTCTTTGGCGCACAATTGCAGATAACGCTCCATACGAGCAGAGGAATGCTCAGCACCCTGGCCTTCATAGCCATGGGGAAGTAATAAAACAATGCCGTTTTGTAATTTCCATTTGTCCTCGGCAGACGAAATGTATTGGTCCAACATGATTTGTGCTCCATTGGAAAAATCTCCAAATTGCGCTTCCCATAAGGTTAGCGTATTGGGACTGGCCATTGCATAGCCGTAGTCAAACCCCAAAACCCCGTATTCGGATAGCAGGGAGTTGTAAATACGAAAACGTCCTTGTTTGTTGGGATCAATTTGATTGAGCAAAACCACTTCTTCCTCGGCGTTTTCTGTTTTGATCACCGCATGACGGTGGGAAAAAGTACCTCGCTCTACATCTTGACCCGACATACGAACGTTAAACCCCTCTTGGAGTAAGGTTCCATAGGCCAATAATTCGCCCATTGCCCAATCTAGGTTGTCTTTTTCAAAATACATGGCGCTTCGGTCGGCGACTAAACGGTCAATTTTTCGGAGAAATTTTCGATCCTCGGGCAATTTTGTTATCGCTTTAGCAACCCGGTCGAGGTCTTTAAGGGCCACTGCAGTTGAGACGGGTTTCATCATCTCGGTCTCCTCTACTCTGGTAAACGCTTTCCACTCGTCTTCCATAAAAGGAGTAATTACGGTAGTTTCTATCTTTCTAGAATCCTCTAGATCGTTCTCTAAAATACTCTTGTACTGTTTTTCCAGTTCGTTAACATATCCCTCCTGTATGTGTCCATTTTGCAATAAAGTGGCGGCATAAATGTCCCTGGGGTTGGGGTGTCTAGAAATGGCTTTGTAAAGCTCTGGCTGGGTAAATCGAGGCTCGTCTCCTTCGTTATGTCCGTATTTTCGATAGCCTAATAAGTCGATAAAAACGTCTTGTCCAAAACGCATACGAAAATCCAAAGCAAAAAGCGTAGCATGGACTACAGCCTCCACATCGTCTGCATTGACATGCAATACCGGCGAAAGGGTAACTTTAGCCACATCGGTACAATAGGTACTTGAGCGGGCGTCCAGATAATTGGTAGTAAATCCGATTTGGTTGTTTACTACAATATGGACGGTTCCTCCTGTTCCATACCCTTTAAGTTTTGCCATTTGCACGATTTCATAGGGCAAGCCTTGTCCTGCAATGGCAGCGTCTCCATGGACGATAATCGGAAGGACTTTATGGGTATCCCCATTGAATTTATTTTCCAATTTCGCTCGAGTGATCCCCTCTACTACTGCCCCTACCGTCTCCAAGTGAGAGGGATTGGGCGCAATGTTCATGTTGATTTTTTTGCCGGTGTCTGTGATGCGTTGGGAGGTCCACCCCAAATGGTATTTTACATCTCCATCAAAAATAACTTCCTCGTAGTCCTTTCCGTCAAATTCGCTGAAAATATCTTTAGTTGATTTGCCGAAAATGTTTGTTAAGGCATTTAATCGACCTCGGTGTGCCATCCCCATCACAAACTCTTCCACACCTTGATTTGCCGCGGCTTCTACCACTGCATCTAAAGCCGGTATTAAGGATTCTCCACCTTCTAAGGAAAAGCGTTTTTGTCCAACGTATTTGGTGTGTAAAAAGTTTTCGAAACTGACCGCTTCATTGAGTTTTTTTAAAATGTGCTTTTTTTGCTCAACCGAAAACTGGGGGTGGTTATCATTTACATTCAGCCGCTGTTGGATCCAATTTACCTTTTCCGGATTTCGAATATACATATACTCTATCCCTATGGAGTCGCAATAGATCCGTTGCAAGTGTTCAATAATCGTTTGCAAGCTACTCGGGCCGATGCCCATTATCTCTCCTGCATTAAACACCGTTTGCAAGTCGGACGCTTCAAGTCCAAAATTTTCAATATCCAGTGTTGGACTGTATTTTCTTCGCTCTCTTACCGGATTCGTTTTGGTAAATAAATGTCCCCGACTGCGGTAGCCATCAATTAATTTAACCACCCTAAACTCTTTTTGTAACTGCTCAGGAACTTCTGTGGTCTCAGTTGTTGGGACGGAACCGTTGCTTTCTAAACCAAAATCAAAGCCTTGAAAAAAAGCCCTCCAACTGGGCTCTACACTATCGGGTTGTTGTAAATACTGATCATAAAGTGCCGCAAAATGAGCCGTATGAGCAGCATTTAAAAACGAATAATTATCCATGCAAAAAAGCGCTACTAAAATCGACAACAAAATTACAACTTTTGATTAAAGTGGTTCTCTATTTCTTAAAAAATAAACAGCCGTGTAAAACCCCTCTTGAGGCTTTGCTGCAAAGGATAGAATTTAGGGAATCCCCCTAGCGGCTTATCGCAAAAAAATAAGGCAGACTCTTATCCGAACTTAGGGAACATTTTAATACCTTTTGTCCATGTTTGCACTGGTCGATTGTAACAATTTTTACGCCTCTTGCGAACGGGTTTTTCAACCCCAATGGGAGGGCAAAGCTGTCGTTATTCTTTCGAATAATGACGGTTGTGTCATCGCGCGAAGCAATGAAGCCAAAGCGCTGGGCATCCCTATGGGAGCGCCAGCATTTCAATACCGTTCTTTTTTTAAGCAAAAAGGGGTAAAGGTTTTTTCGTCCAACTACCCCCTTTACGGCGATATGAGCAGTCGGGTAATGTCCATCTTAGAACAGTACACTCCCAATCTCGAAATTTACAGTATAGACGAAGCGTTTTTGCAATTCAAAGGATTCGATTTATTTGATCTCGAAGCGGAGGGACAACGCATGCGAAAACAAGTGCGTCGCTGGACGGGCATCCCCGTTTCTGTCGGTATGGGTCCCAGTAAAGCCTTGGCAAAAATCGCCAATAAAATTGCCAAAAAATACGATTCCAAAACAGGAGGTGTTTACTGTATCGACAGTGAAGACAAAAGAATCAAGGCCCTCAAATGGACTGCGATTGGCGACGTTTGGGGCATCGGCAGGCAACACCGCAAACGACTGGAAGCCATGGGAGTGACAAATGCTTGGCAGTTTACAATGCTGCCTGACGATTGGGTGCGCAAGCAGATGAGCGTATTGGGACTTCGGTTAAAAAAAGACCTGCAAGGATTGCCTTCCATCCAATTGGAAGAAGTTCAACCCCCTAAAAAGGGAATTGCAACCACCCGAAGTTTTGAAGGAACCCTAACTGATTTTTGCGATCTGGAGGAACGCGTCTCGACCTTTGCTAGTAGTTGTGCAGAAAAAATGAGGGCCCAGCAAAGCAGCTGCAGCGCATTGCTTGTTTTTTTACGTAGCGATCCTCATAAAAAAGGAGCTACTCCTTATCGAAACAGCTTTGTACTGACCCTACCCTACGCCTCCAATTCCAGTATCACACTGAGTAAATATGCAGTATGGGGCCTGCGTAAAATTTTTAAAGAAGGCATCCATTACAAAAAAGCAGGTGTGATGCTTATGGGTTTGACCCCTACCGCCACCCGTCAACTTCCGCTTTTTGGAGGAGAAGAAGTCAAACACTTGGCAGTGATGCAAGCACTGGACCGCATCCACAAACGCTTTGGCCCACACCAGCTAAAACTGGCCAATCAGGATTTGCAACGCACCTGGAAAATGAAACAAGAACACCTCTCACAACGCTATACTACTGAGATCAGCGAAATCATTCAGGTAAAATAAACTATGGAATCACAAAAACTGACCTTTTTTCATCCCGACCAAGACCACCAAAAAACATTGCATTTAGCTCAGGAAGGCATTTCTGCAGGCTTTCCCTCTCCAGCGGATGACTTTAAGGAACTGCGAATCAGCATTGATCAGGAAGTAGTTCGCAATGAAGAGGCTACCTTTTATGCCCGTGTTTCGGGTGAGTCCATGCAAGGGGCAGGACTAGACGACGGAGACCTTTTGGTGATTGACCGAAGTTTGGAACCCCAACACAATAAAATTGCCGTTTGCTGCATCGATGGAGAGTTTACTGTAAAACGATTGAACGTTACTTCAAAAGGAGTTTTTTTACTCCCCGAAAATCCAAAATACCAGCCCATAGAGGTTACCGAAGAAAACGAATTAATCATTTGGGGGATAGTGACTTATGTGGTAAAAAAACTGTAAAGGAATGCCTTTAAAAAAACTTGTTTTAATTCCCTTAAGCCTTCTTTTTTTGAATCAGTGCACTAAAGAAGATGAGTTAGCCCTACCCTTTTGTATTCAACAAAAAATTGAGGCCCTAAAAAAAGAAGCCGTTTGGAATCCCCCGGCTAAAATCTACCGCTACAATTACCAAAACCAATACGTTTATTTTTTTCCCCAGCGCTGCTGTGATATTGCCAGTGAGCTCTATACCGAAAATTGCAATTTACTTTGCCTTCCTGACGGCGGAATAACAGGAGAAGGAGACGGTAAGTGTACCGATTTTTTTAAAACGCGGAGTGCGCCTTTAAAGGTTTGGGAAGATACTAGAACGGAGTAACTCTTAACCCATCAACACCTTATAAAAAAGTTTGGTTAAAAAGGTAGCCAGCTGTTGGCTTGTCAGGTTGATGTCAGTGGTATGGGTCGCTAAAAACAGTTCGGGTGGGCTTCCTACCAACATATAACTGAGTAATAAAAACTCGTATTTTTCATTAAAGGCTTTAATCGTAAAATCTGATTTAAGGTCTCGGTTTAGGTTTTTTACTATGACTTTAATCAAATCGCTTTGGTAGGAACTCTGACGGATATACGCTTGATTGACAATGTGAAATTGTATCATTTGTTCGCTTCCTATCAGGTCAAAATAACTTTTAAAGGTTCCGTAAAGGTAGTTGTACAAATTGTCGGTCTGATTGCGGGTCTGTTGAATGGCCTCTATGATTCGCTGGTTTAGCTGATTGATTAAAGCATCAAAAAGGCTGTTCATATCAGGGAAGTAATTGTAAAAGGTACCGCGGGCTATCTCGCATTTTCCCACAATATCCGTAACCGTAGTTTTTTCAAATCCTCTTTCAGAAAACAGGATCAGCGCCTCATCTAAAATACGTTCGCGAACTT
Organism: Flavobacteriaceae bacterium; assembly: GCA_023263685.1. Lineage (GTDB taxonomy): Bacteria > Bacteroidota > Bacteroidia > Flavobacteriales > Flavobacteriaceae > MS024-2A. The sequence goes on from JALQVM010000065.1 coordinate 6,540, forward strand.
GTTGCTTTTGAATTTCCCTTTTGCCTAAAATCAGTTCCGAATCTTCCATTTACAAACGTTCAAAAATTCCTGAAATGCCTTGTCCTCCCCCTACACAGGCGGTCACCATACCGTACCGCTGGTTTCGCAATTTCATTTCTTCTAGCAACTGAATACTCAATTTAGCTCCCGTACAACCCAGCGGATGCCCTAAGGCCAATGCCCCTCCGTTTACATTTACGGTTTCCGGGTTGAGGCCGGCTTCTTGAATTACCGCTAGTGCTTGGGCAGCAAAGGCTTCGTTAAGTTCCGTTTGTTCGATATCCGATAATTGCAGACTTGCTTGTTTTAAAGCTTTGGGAATGGCTACACAAGGTCCAATACCCATATACAGCGGGTCAACTCCCCCCACAGCACAGGCTGCCAGTCGGGCTATGGGTTGTAAATTGAAGGTTTTGACTACAGCCTCACTTACCACCAAGGTAAAAGCCGCTCCATCGGAAGTTTGAGACGCATTCCCAGCCGTTACCACTCCTCCTTTTTTAAATACCGGGCGCAGTTTAGCCAGCCCTTCCAAAGTGGTATCTCTTCGTACGCCTTCATCTACCTCAACCACATGACTTGTAGTTACTTTTTTTCCCTCTTTTACGAATACATCTTCAACCTCAACAGGTACAATTTGATCCTTAAATTTTCCAGTATCAATGGCTGCAGCAGCCTTTCTGTGGGAATCAACAGCAAATTGATCAGCCGCTTCTCTGCTGATGCCGTATTTTTGAGCAACAGCCTCGGCTGTATGTCCCATACTGACGTGGTAATTAATGTTTTCAATATTGGCTTTGTAGCTAGGGGAAAGCTTGTAGCCCGTCATGGGAATCATGCTCATGCTTTCGATGCCCCCGGCGATATAGATTTCTCCAAAACCTGCTCTGATTTTAGATACGGCTTGCGAAATGGACTCTAATCCAGAGGCGCAATAGCGGTTTATGGTCATTCCGGGAACTTCTTTGCCCAGTGCTCGTGCAGAAATCAGTCTTCCTATTTGCAAGCCTTGCTCGCCCTCAGGGTTAGCACAACCCACGATTACGTCGTCCACCGATTTAGGATCAATTTCAGGCACCGCTTGCATCAAATGTTTGATGATGTCCACCGCCAAATCATCCGACCGGTAATTTTTAAACCCTCCTTTTTTGGCTTTTCCGATTGCGGAGCGAAATCCTTTTACTATATATGCTTCCATAACTTAGTTTCTTAAGGGTTTGTTATTCATTAATAAATATTGAATCCGATCAAGAGTTTTTTGGTTGCCTAGCAAACTCATAAACCCTTCTCTTTCAATGTCCAAAAGGTATTGCTCACTGACCTGCTGTGGAGCGGTCAAATCTCCCCCACACATGACATAGGCTATTTTTTGGGCAATCTCTACATCGTAATCCGACATATATTCCCCCATTCTAAATTCATTAATGGCAGAATACAACACACTCATTCCTGCCCTACCCAAGACTTGAATGTCCTCTCGTAAAGAAGGAGCCGTATAATTTTGAGCCAATTCAATTACTTTGGCTTTAGCCAAACCTATATTCATCGGGGTATTGACACAAATCGCATCCCTTTCTTTTCTGAGGTATTTTAAATCAAAGGCTTCCGCTGCTGAAGTTGAAACGGCGGCAGTAGCAATGGATTTAAAATAATTGATTAAGGTGGGGGATTGCACATCACCTTCAAAAAAATCATCCGAAGCACGAAGGGCAAATTCTTTGGTTCCACCCCCCCCGGGCAGCAGTCCTACCCCTACTTCAACCAAACCTATATAGGATTCGGCAGCGTAAATTCCCGCATCGCAATGCATGGCAATTTCACAACCTCCTCCAAACACATAGCCTTGGGTTGCCACCACTGCAGGAATTTTGGAGGTGCGTATTTTCATGTTAATTTGCTGAAAATCATCCACAAAGCGTTCCAATACATCAAACTGCTTTTGCATGGCAAACAGGCCAATGTTCATCAAGTTTGCCCCAACCGAAAATTGTTTGGCGTTGTTACCAATCACCAGTCCTTTCCAATCTCCTTCTTCAGCCAATGTAAGGGTCTCGAGCAAGGCTTTGCCTACTCCTTCTCCAATGGAGTTACTTTTTCCTCTAAACTCAAGGCAAAGTACCCCGTCGCCAATGTCGTGTACTTCACATTCACTATTTTTAACCAGTGGACTTTGCGTTCGTAAGCTGTCCAACAGTATAAAGGATTCGGTGCCCGGAACGGCTTCGTATTTTTCGGATGTAATATTGAAGTATTTTTTCTTACCCCCTTCCAGTTTATAGAACTGTAGATTTCCACCCGCTTTCATTTTTTTGATCCAATCTGGAAGGCTTGCCCCTGCTTTTTCAATGAGCTGGATTCCCAATTCAAATCCAATCAAATCCCAGTATTCAAAGGGACCATAATCCCAGAAATAACCGGTTCGCATGGCATCGTCTACGGGATAGTATTGGTCGGAAATTTCAGGTACTCGAGCCGCTGCATAACCTAACAATTGACCAAAATAGGCTGCAAAAAACTGTTGTTCTTTGGTTTCCCCTTCAACTAAGTATTGCAGTCTTTTGTTCATCAACTCCATTCCCTTAGCGGTCTTGACCACCTCCATTTTTGGACGGATCGCGGGCGCATAGGTCAGCGTTTTAAGATTGAGTGCGTGAATGATGCTTTTCCCTTGAGCGTCTTTTTCTGAAGTTTTCTCATAAAATCCTTTTCCCGTTTTATTCCCTAGAAATTTATTGTCTAAAAGAAACTTGACAAACTTGGGTTCAGGACGTTGCTTGAGTTGTTCGATATAGGTATCTCCTTTGACGTTTTCAGAAACAAAACGACTTACATGGTCTCCCGTATCCAAGCCTACTAAATCTTGTAAGCGAAAGGTTGCTGTGTTGGGACGACCAATCAAGGAGCCCGTCATCGCATCTACCTCTTCGATTTTAAAATCGAATTGTTCGGTAAGCAAGGTCAGTTCAGTACCCGACATTACCCCGATGCGATTTCCTATAAAAGCGGGAGTATCTTTACAAAGTACTGTTTGTTTTCCTAGGGTTACTTGACCAAAATCCATAAAGAAATTTACCACCTCTTTTTGGGTATCGGCTGTGGGAATGATTTCTAGCAACCTCAGGTAGCGAGCGGGGTTAAAGAAATGCGTTCCACAAAAACAACTTTTAAAATCCTCAGATCGCCCTTCTGCTAAGAGGTGTATAGGAATACTCGAGGTGTTAGAACTGACCAAACTGCCTTGTTTTCTATACTGCTCCACTTTTTCAAAAAGCTGCTTTTTGACGCCAAGATTTTCAACCACTACCTCTATGATCCAGTCAGCGTCTGCAATTTGATCAAAATCATCTTCAAAATTACCTGTTCGAATTCGGGAGGCAAATGAACTGTGGTAAAGCGGAGCAGGTTTGGCTTTGATTGCTTTTTGAAGGGCCGTATTGACAAGCATATTTCGATGCACTGGGTCTTTAGATTCCGCACCTTTAAGATTGGGGGTGACTATATCCAAAATCAATACATCCATCCCAACATTGGCCAAGTGACAGGCTATACCTGAACCCATTACACCGGATCCTAAAACGGTTACTTTTTTCAATCGATACTTCATAGGGTAGGTTTTGAATTTTTAAATTTAATGAAAAAAATGACACCGTGTCATTTTTTATTTTTACTTTTAATCAAAATACTTTTATGAGTTTAGAACACATGATTTCTCAATTTGAGAAAAGAGCTGCAACAGCTGCTCCCATAGGCGGGTCCATCAAATTTGAAGTAGACGGTCAGGGAATTTTAATCGACGGTACGGGAGAAACCAACACCGTGAGCGCTTCCAACGGAGAAGCCGATTGCACCATTAGCCTTACTGCTGAAGTGCTACAGAAATTAAGAGATGGAGAAATCAACCCCATGATGGCTGTTATGGGGGGACAAATTAAGATAAGTGGAGATATGGGATTAGCGATGAAAGTCCAATCCTTGATGGGATAAAAGTCGATTCGAGTCTACTACACCGAACAACTCATATCCGCACCACAACATTGAGGTGACTTAATTTTAC
>JALQVM010000066.1 GCA_023263685.1 Flavobacteriaceae bacterium
CCATTTCAAAGCCCCTATCCGAAACAACCACTCAAGATTGGGACTTGCTTCAAAATATTTTAGTAAAAGGGCAGTTTGAACTGTTCAAACAGGCTGCAGAAGTGCTTAAACTTCAAGAAAAAGGAGGTAATTTTATTACAATTGCCAGTAAAAATGGCCTCGTGGCTGGACCTAATAATGTAGCCTATGGTACTGCAAAAGCGGCTCAGCAGCACATGACGCGCTTGTTGGCGGCCGAATTGGCTTCGGAAAAAATTCGCGTGAATACCGTCAACCCCGATGGGGTGATCGTGGGAAGTAAAATTTGGGAAGGAGCCTGGGCGCAAGGTAGGGCCGCCGCCAATGGAATTAAAGTGGAAGAGCTCCCCGCCTTTTACGCCAAAAGAAACCTTTTGAATCAAATCATCACCCCCGACGATATTGCGCAAGCTGTTTTTTCATTAGTGGCGCTGTTGGATAAGTCTACAGGTAATACCATTAACGTAGACGGTGGAATGGCTAATGCATTTGTAAGATAAGTAGAACTATGTTGACAAAAGAAGCAATACATCAAGTTAATCAAACAAAAGAAAATATTCATGCTCAGGAATATCATGCCTTAGCTGAAAAATTAAGCGCGCAAGGAATGGACCCAGAACAGCTTTTAGGCAAACTTGAAAAATTCCAAATTGCGGTTCCAAGCTGGGCCTTAGGGGCAGGAGGGACAAGATTTGGAAGATATGCCTTTGGGGGGGCTCCCAGAACACTTTTGGAAAAAATTGAGGATGTGGGCTTACTCCATGCGCTCACTAAAAATAGCAATGCCATTTCACTGCACATTCCATGGGATGTACCGAAGGACATTAACGCGATTAAGGAAGCGGCAAGGGCCCATGAACTCATTTTTGATGCAGTAAACTCAAACACCTTTCAAGATCAAGCCCATCAAGAACATTCGTATAAATTTGGTTCATTATCCCATGTCGATAAAGCCGTAAGAGATCATGCTATTGCCCATAACAAAGAGGTAATTCAAATTGGAGAAGCCCTAGGATCTAAAAGCATTACCGTTTGGCTTGCAGACGGTTCCAACTTTCCCGGACAAACTAATTTTCAGAAAGCGCTTCACTATACCCAAGATAGTCTGCTTGAAATTACAAACGCAATGCCTGATGATTGGCGTCTTTTTATAGAATACAAACCCTATGAACCCCATTTTTACAGTACTGTAATTCAAGATTGGGGCACCTCTTTTTTGCTGGCTAATGCCTGTGGCTCCAAAGCCTTTACCTTAGTCGATCTTGGTCATCACCTCCCCAATACCAATATCGAACAAATTGTAGCCACGCTCCTGATGCAAGGTAAATTGGGTGGGTTTCATTTTAATGACAGCAAATACGGCGATGATGATCTTACTGTAGGGAGCATACAACCTTATAAGCTCTTTCTAATATTCAACGAATTAGTATATGGTATGGCTACCAATAAAAATAATCCTCCACTGGCTTGGATGATTGATGCCAGTCACAACACTAAGGATCCCCTAGAAGATTTGCTTCAGTCTATAGATGCGATTTTAGAATCTTATACCAAAGCTTTGCTTGTAGATCAAACTGCACTGCATCATGCGCAGCAAAACAATGATGTGGTTTTGTGTCAAGAACTCTTACAAAATGCTTTTAAAACCGATGTTCGTCCTTTAGTGCGGGAAATGCGACTGAGAAAAGGAGGGGCACTGGATCCCTTACTTACCTTTAGAGAAACCAAACAACGCCAAAAAAGAATACAACAAAGAGGCGCAGATGCTCTTTCTTCTGGATTATAGGCCACCGCATGAAAAAAGAACAGGGAATTGTCGTTTTTGATATTGGGAAAACACACAAAAAGTGTTTTGTTTTTTCTTTAGAATTCCAACTTCTTTTTGAAAAAAGCATTCAAGTCAATCCAATTCCCGATGAGGATGGTTTTTTATCGGATGACCTGCGCTTTACCTTAGACTGGATGGAAGGACTTTTAAAGGAACTCCTTCTTGCTTTTACCGTAAAAAAGGTAAATTTTTCTGCCCATGGAGCCAGTTTTGTTCTTATCGATTGGAATGGGGAGCCCCTACTGCCCTTATACAATTATTTAAAACCGGTTTCTACCACAATTGAAAACGAATTTTACGAACGTTATACGGATTTAGAATTAAGCTCCGCTTCCCCACGATCAGGATTTTTAAATTCGGGATTTCAACTCTACTGGCTTAAAAAAACAAGACAAAAAAAATTTGAGCAAGTCCACTATGCCCTACACCTCCCTCAGTTTTTTCATTACTATTTTACGGGAAACGCAGTCAGTGAGTACTGCAGCATAGGATGCCATACCAGCCTATGGAATTACACCCTAGCCACTTACCAAGATTGGTTGACACAAGAGGGCATAAGCGCCTTACTCCCTCCCCTTTGTACTGCTGAAAAAACCTGGAAAGGCACCGGTTTACTTCAAGAAATTTCGGTAGGTGTCGGTTTGCATGACAGCTCTGCTGCTTTGCTTCCTTATGTAAAAGCAATTCAAAAACCTTTCATTTTATTGAGTACGGGTACGATGAATGTGGCCCTTAACCCATTTTCTAAAGACCTCTTAGTAGAGGAGGAATTGAATCAAGGCTGCTTGCATTACATGACACCCCAAGGACAGCCTGTCAAAGCCAGTCGTTTTTTTATGGGGGGTGCACATGAACAACTTTGTGGTTCGATTGTCTCTCATTTTAAGTGCAATTCTGATTTTTATAAAACCCTAACCTACGAGGCCGAAGTTTTTGATCAAGTCACTCCTTTGAACGGTTTGAATTGGTCGATTGCGACTACCGATTTTAGCCTACCACAAACTGCTTTAAAAAAATACACCTCGCCAAAAGAGGCTTATTATGCACTCATGAAAACCCTTTTGCAAATTCAATTGGACGCTTTGGCTCATGTAGTAGGGGAAACAAAAATTGAACGAATCTATCTCGATGGAGGATTTCAAAAAAATCAGGTTTTTGTAAAACACCTCTCAAGGTGCTTTGCAGACCTTGAAGTATACCGAAGTGATTTTGCCTTAGGAGCTGCATTAGGAGCAGCATTGACTGTACATCCAAGCGCTTTTGAGGAACAAGAATTACACACCATTTACGGTATGGAACGAATTTAAACGGACACGAAATTTTTAACTTATGGAACCAACAGCAAACAAAACCAACAACAACGAATACGAAAACGAAAAAGTACCAAAAAGTGCTTTAAAGAAGTGGACTCATTTTTTAGGTATGTACGCAGGAGAACATGCTGCGGGAACAGAATTTGTCATAGGACCCTTATTTCTTACAACAGGAGTGAGCGCATTTGATCTACTCGCAGGTTTGCTGATCGGAAACTTGTTGGCGGTGTTAAGTTGGCGTTTTTTAACTGCAGAAATTGCCGTTACCTATCGGTATACGCTCTATCATCACTTGGAAAAAATAACAGGAGCAAAATTGGTTAAGCTATACAATGTTGCCAATGGAGTATTATTTTGTTTTCTCGCAGGTGCAATGATCACTGTATCTGCAACTGCCGTAGGAATTCCATTTGATATGGAAATGCCTCAGCTCACGGACACCCTTCCGAACGGAATTACCTGGATATTGGTCGTTTTAATTTTGGGGCTTTTGTTTTCCCTGATCGCTGCCAATGGGTTTGCTACCGTTTCTAAAGCTGCCAATTTTATGGCTCCCTTCATCATACTTGCTTTTGTTATTTGTGGTTTTGTAGCTCTTAACCAGCTTGGAGTTGGGTCGTTTTCAGACTTTTGGAACATATGGGGAGCGGGCAGCACGCCTTTCCCTGGTCAAATTAAATATACCTTTTGGCATGTGTGTTTTTGGTCTTGGTTTGCGAATGCAGCCATGCATATTGGAATGTCAGACTTGAGTGTTTTTCGTTATGCCAAAACCCCTGACGCCGGATGGACCACTGCCATTGGGATGTATGTTGGACATTATATTGCATGGATAGCCGCAGCATTACTTTATGCCGTTTACATTCAAACCCCCGAAGCTCAAGCTTTTTTAGCCAATGGAACTGCCCCAACGGTAGCCCCCGGCCCTTTGGCTTACAATGCGATCGGAGTGTTCGGTATTTTAGCAGTTGTCCTAGCAGGATGGACCACAGCCAACCCTACCATTTACAGAGCGGGTTTAGCTTTTCAAACATTTTTTCCAAAAAAATCTACCTTTTGGGTTACTATGGTAGCTGGCGCAATTGCTACAACGGCAGGTTTATTCCCTGCTTTTGCCATGAAATTACTTGATTTTGTTGCCCTGTATGGTTTTATTTTAGCGCCGGTAGGAGCCATCATTGTTGCCCAACATTTTTATGGAACGCGATTTCACATACCAGACTATTTAAGCGCTCCCTTGGATCGGGCATTCAACTGGAAAGTGCTTTGGGCATGGATTATAAGTATTGTAGTGTTTTACGGTCTGTCGGTTCAGTTGGATCTTTTTCTTTCCTTTTTAACATTACCCACATGGATTAGTTGTGGAATCCTCTACCTACTCTTTAGTAAATACTCTTCTAAAGGAAAACTGTAGCAGTAAAATGAATTCTTAATGAGACAAGAGAAGCGCGTTCAAATGAATAAAACAAAAATCAACATAAGAGGTTTGGTACGCCTTGGGGGTTTGTTTCTTTGTTGTCTTTTGCTATACAACTGCCAAAAACCCCTGCCCCAAGCTAGAGGCTTACGTACAGATTTGATGCGAAATGCGGACTATGTAGGAAAAAATGGATTTGAACAACCCATTGATTTAAACGATCAAATCGTCTCAAACCCTGTGTATGAAATTGCAAAAGTTCGAACCAAAACGCCTTTATTTCATTGGATTTTAGATCCACAATCTTCAGCTTCTGTTGCCTATCAAATTTTGGTAAGTAGTGATCAAAGTCGTTTAGCTAAAAACGAAGGAGACCTATGGGACAGTGGGCAGGTGAATAGCTCCCTTTTTTCTGCTCTTTATCAAGGCCTTCCCCTTCAGCCCAACAAGATGTATTATTGGAAAATCCGCTATTGGGAAAAAGACAAAACACCAACCCAGTACGCTGATTCGCAAGCATTTGTTTTAGATCCTAGCCCAAGTGGAACGCAGTTTTCACAAGAACCCCTAAGAGCAGTGGATCAAAAAGCAACGCTCTTTAAAAAGTCAAAAGGATATTTCATTGATTTTAATAAAGCTGCCTTTGGAAAATTACGCATGCAACTCTTTGCTACTAAAGTGGATACCCTCACAGTCACTGTAGGAGAATTAAAGGATTCAAAGGAATGGGCTGTTGCTAATTTAGGCGGAAATATTCGGTATTTTAAAACACAGCTAGTTCTCAAGCCGGGTACCCACTGGTATGAAATCGAGTGGCCCGAAGATCACAAAAGGGCACGTAATCCGTTTATGATTCCCATGCCGGATTATATCGGAGAGGTTTTCCCTTTCCGGTATGTTGAACTCAACAATTACGAGGAGGAATTGAACACCGACCAGGTGATTCGAACCCTAGTGCATTACCATTTCAACGAAGAGGCTTCTTATTTCAACTCAAGCGACCCCATTTTAAATCAAGTTTGGGAATTGTGTAAGTATTCCATGAAAGCAACCAGCTTTTTAGGCTACTATGTGGATGGGGATCGAGAACGTATTCCGTATGAGGCTGACGCATTCATCAATCAACTCTCCCACTACGCCGTAGATGCAGAATACGGTCTTTCAAGAGGGAGCATGAAACACCTTTTGTTCAATCCTACCTGGCCTACAGAATGGACACTGTATACCATTTTAATGGCATGGTATGATTTTTTATACACTGGAGACGACCGCTTCATCACAAAATATTACGAGGAATTAAAAATCAAAACCCTGATGGATTTGGCCGATGATTCGGGTTTAATCAGCACCCGAACAGGGAAACAAACCGAAGAATTTTTTACCCGTTTGCACAAAAAAAATTGGGGAAACAACAACCTTCTGAGGGATATTGTTGACTGGCCACAGAAAAATCCACCGGGGGGTTATACCGATTTAGAAGACTATATAGGTTCGGAAAAAGAACATCCAGGAGAGAACGACGGCTATGTATATGAAACCTATAATGCCGTAGTGAATGCACTATACTATGGGGCTTTACGCTATATGAAACATACAGCGACCTATTTGGGCAAAACAGACGATGCTGCATTTTTTGAACTTCAGGGGGAACGGGTAAAAAAACAATTCCTCATCACTTTTCAAGATCAAAGTACTGGATTAATCAAGGATGGGGAACGAACGAATCATCACTCGCAGCATGCCAATATGTTTGCCTTGACTTTTGGATTGATCCCAGATGAAAACAAAGCTGCTGTGCTTGATTTTGTGATAAGTAAAAATATGTCATGCAGTGTCTACGCAGCCCAAATTCTTTTAGAAGGCTTATTTGATCACGGGGGTGCTGAACAAGGGATTGCTTTAATGGCGGCTACCACAGAACGCAGTTGGTACAATATGCTCCGATTTGGATCTACCATAACCATGGAGGCCTGGGACAGAAGGTACAAACCCAATCTCGATTTAAACCATGCTTGGGGAGGGGCCCCAGCCAATATCATTGTCCGGAAAATGATGGGGGTGGAACCCCTTACTCCCGGTGCTCAAAAAATTAAAATTCACCCGAAAATTGGATCGCTCTCTACTGCTGAATTAAAAACAAGTTTCATCAGCGGTCCCGTTCGTATAAAATGTGAACAAAGTAAAACTGCTTACCGGCTTGAACTCCACACTGCTGGTGGTGTTCAAGCGGATGTCAAGATTCCAGCAGTCTATGGCTCAAAACAACTTTACATCAACGGCAAGCCATCCAACCTGAAGGCAAAAGACGGAGTCTTTCACTTGGTAGATTTCCCATCTGGCAGCGCGCTGTTAGAAGTTAAATAAGATCTTCCTTTCAACCTTTTGTCGCATTATACCTCATTTCTCCCATTTCCACACGCACAGATCTTAGGGTTTGCGCTCTGCTTCGCTGAATGGTAAAGGTGAATTCTGGATTTGAAGCAAAAAAATAGGCATCTTTTCCATTGGGCACTAACTCTTCTTTATTTTCTTTTAAACGAATAAACAGCTTTTGCCCTTCTGAAACGATAGAAAAATCGTTTCCAAAGCCGTTGTAAGCGGTGTAATTCCCGATCAATTCATTCAATTGGGTAGTTGCCAAATTTTCTGCAAGGGGAATCGTAAATTCATAGGATCCAGAACCTAAAAGTACTTTAGAATATCCTTTTTCTGAACCCAAAAACTCCAGGGATTTTAAGGATTCAATCGGCTTTTTTCCTTCCCTTATTTGGGAGAAATTTTCCGACAACAAGTATACCTCCGCTTGAGTATTGGCCGGAATGGTGATTTTTTGTATTAGTGCGTTTTCCTTGTATTCCCAGGCCGATGTAATGGTGCCGTAATAGGTTTCTAAGCTTCCTTGAGCCTGAGTTAATCCTCCTCCCGGAGAGGGCTTGATACTAAATTTTTTATAGCCAGGAGCGGCGACATCTGCATTGATCCCAGCAATGTTTTGATACATCCACTCCCCTATAGCGCCATAGGCGTAGTGGTTATACGAATTCATTCCCGGATTTTGAAAGCTTCCATCGGGTTTGATTCCATCCCAACGTTCCCAAATGGTCGTTGCTCCCATAGTAACAGGATATAACCAAGAGGGATAGGTGTCTTGCATCACCAATTCGTAGGCAATGTCTTTTCTGCCAAATCGACTCAATACATGACACAAGTAGGGTGTTCCTAAAAATCCGGTGGTAAGGTGGTAACCGTAACGCTTAATGTTGTCCACCAACCTATTAACAGCCTGTTGTCTTTGACTTTCTGGCAACATATCAAACTGCAATGCCAATACATAAGCGGTTTGTGTATTCGGGCCTACCCGCCCCGATTTAGTGACAAACTCATTTTGAAATGCTTTCTTAATATCCTCTAGGAGCACTTTGTACTTTTTTACGTCACTATCATGACCCAAAACCTGTGCTGCATTAATAAGCAATTGAGTAGAATTCGCAAAAAAGCATTGGGTGATAAAGTATTTATCCGTGATGGCCGCTTTACCATCGTTATCGTCATCGGGACGGTAGAACAGCCAATCTCCAAAATGAAAACCACTTGCCCAAAGATTGTCTTCGCTCTGGTTGACCATATAATCAACCCATGATTTCATGCTTGGATACTGTGTTTCCAGTAGTTTCCGATCGCCGTAAAGTCGATACGCATTCCAAGGAATAATGGTGGCTACGTCTGCCCATCCGGCACTTCCTGTTGCGTTCTTACCTAAAACATTAGGTACTACATGAGGTACTGCGCCACTTTCCAACTGATCCGTAGCCACATCTTTCATCCATTTTGAAAAAAAGTTGTGTACGTTCATGTTGTAGGCAGCTGTATTAAAAAAGGCCTGGGCATCCCCTGTCCAGCCCAGTCGTTCATCTCGTTGTGGACAATCGGTCGGTACATCCAAGAAATTTCCTTTTTGCCCCCATTGGATGTTTTGCTGTAGCTGGTTGAGTAATGGGTCTGAAGTGGAAAATTGTCCTGTTGGTTTCATGTCGGAATACAAGGCAATCGCAGTAAGATTTTGATCCTCAATGGCAACAGCATCTCCTTTAATTTTAATGTATCTAAACCCTTGGAAGGTAAAGTGGGGTTCCAAAATTTGATCTGTACCGTCTAGTATATAGGTTATTTTTTGATCGGCATCACGTAAATTATCTGTGTAAAATTTACCTTCTTTATCCAATACTTCGGCATGGTAAATTTCGATACGCTGCCCTGGTTTTCCTTTGACTTTCAGTTGAACCCAACCGACCAGGTTTTGACCAAAATCTACCACGGTTCCTCCTTCTTTTTCTTCAAAACGAGCGACAGGCTTGATCCGTTCTTGTTTTTTAATCAGCTCATTTTCAGTTGCGATTAGATTTTTTTTCGAAAAATCTTCTTCTTTGACAGTTTCCCATGTTTTTGAAAAATTAGGCTCTGACCAGCCGTCTATTTCTTGTTGGGTATCGAAAGTTTCTCCGTCATAAATTTCTGAAAAAACCACAGGCCCTTTGGCGCATTGCCACGTCTTATCTGTAATCAGTTTTTGAGTGGTTCCATCTTCGTATTCTATAGTGAGTTGGAGCAGTAGAGCAATGTCTTTGCCGTAATGATTATTTCTATCGCCCCAAGCCAAAAATCCCCGATACCATCCATTGCCCAACATGGCTCCAATGGCATTATTCCCCGGGACTAGTAGATCACTCACATCGTATACCTGATATTGCAATCGTTCGTCATAACTAGTCCAACCGGGTGTCAGATAGGCATTTCCTATACGTTTTCCATTGATAAAAGCTTCATACATTCCGTGTGCTGTAATATAAGCCGTGGCGCGTTTGATCTTCTTTGTAGGAATTTCAAATTCCTTTCGAAAAAGGGGACTCTCCCGTTGTTCCGTTTCTGGGTAGCTAGGAGTTATCCACTGGGCTGTAAATTCTGTGAGTGGATTGAGAAATCCCATCTGCCAGGAGGCAGGGGAACTCCATCGGGAAGATTTTCCTTTTTCATCCCAAACCCTTACCTGCCAATAATAGGTCGCTCCTGATTCTAATTTAGGCCCTGCATACTCCACAAAAACAGACTGTGCAGAGGCTATTTTTTGAGTATCCCAAAGGACTTCTCCGGTAAAGTCAGCTGTTCCTTTGACCACCCTAAGCTGATAGGCAGATTGAGATTTATTTCTCGTTTTGGAAGACATCATCCAACTGAAACGGGGACTTTCAATAGCAATCCCTCTAGGGTTGGTTTTATTTTCTACTAATAGCTGGTCTAAATTCACTTGCCCAAATGCAGTTGCTGACCATAACAAGAGTACCCCTAAATTAACGACTGTTTTCATAGTATTAAATTTTAAAATTTGGACGAAGAGGGTATAGTTCCCTTGCTTCTCCTGATTTACTTTGCTCAAAAAAACACACCTAAGTTTTCATTTAAACTGTACTGTATTCCAAAAGCATTTTTATGTAAACTTCATTTATTTCGTTTCAAAATACCTAAAATACAAAAATAGCTGTCCTGTACTGTGATGCTGGTTGGGAAAAAATTGATAAAAAAGGAATGGGAATAATTAAAAAAAGAGATCAAATACGGATCTCTTTTTTGCTAGTGGGCGCTGAGGGATTCGAACCCCCGACCCCCTCGGTGTAAACGAGGTGCTCTGAACCAACTGAGCTAAGCGCCCCACATTAAGACCGCAAATATATAATTTCTGAATTAATTCTTTATCATATAGTTTATATTTTATCGGATTTTATCCTCTACAAATTCGAGAACTTCAGCTACTACAAAAGT
>JALQVM010000067.1 GCA_023263685.1 Flavobacteriaceae bacterium
ACTTCATAGGAATAATCGATTTGTTCGGGTGTTTCAATATAGGGTGGATTGTCTTGTGCACATCCCAGCTGTGTGATAAAGAATAAAGCAATTAAAAAAGAGGTGTTTTTTTTCATTTTAGACACTTTTAAGAGATATAATTAATAACTACTAACTTACAAATTTAAAGTACTACTCTTTTATAAAATTTGTAATAAATAGTTAAAAATAAACTGGATTAAGACTGTTGCTATTCAATTTAATAAGTCGGGATGACAGGATTTGAACCTGCGACCCCACGCACCCCATGCGTGTGCGCTACCAGGCTGCGCCACATCCCGAATTTAAAGGTCGGTAGTAAGTCGGGGTGGCAGGATTCGAACCTGCGACCTCCTGCTCCCAAAGCAGGCGCGATGACCGGGCTACGCTACACCCCGAAAAAGTGTGCGCAAATATAACATTAAAAAAAGTTAATGCAAATAGGAAGTACGCTTTCTTTAAAACTTTATTTTTTTTTCAGTTCAATCCCGTCTTTGTTTACTTTTAGGTGTAGTTTTTCCTCTCCTTCAGCGTCCTGATAATGCAGTTGCATTTCGGTTTTTTGGAGTGGACAATCCAAACATTCTAATCTACTGCTTCCCATTTTCCAAAGATGACCGGCTGTTTTTTTACTGCTGTAATCTTGGTCGTTTTTTACAGGGTAGCCTAAGATGTTTTTGAGGTTTTTATTCAAAAAAACAACTTGACCTGCACTTAAGTATAAAGTAAGTTCAAAGGTGGACGTTTCAAACCCACTTATATTTTGTTCCAAAACAATCGGTTTTAAAAGCAGCGTGCTGTTTTTTACTTCCCAAGGATAATGGAGTTTTTCCGCCTTCTTTTGTGCTTTTTCTTGACTGGTACCTTTTGCTGAAGTTTTGATTTCAAGACTTGAATTGGCTTCTGTACTTTTTCGAACCGATAATCTGACCAAATCTTGTTTGTCTGCAATGTGGTCAACTATTTTGTTAATGGGATTATTTTTCTTGAATTCCCAGTCCGATGAGTCTGCCCCTGTTTTGATTAAATGCACCCTAAGGGTATCTTGATGGGTTAGGGAAAGGTTGTGCAAATCCGTTTTGGTTGCGGTAATGCGATGACTTCTGATGGTATCAGCTCCTAGCACAACAAGGGAAAGTACAGATGCGATCCAAAGCCCTACTAGCACCAAACGCCCAACCCTTCCGAAGCTGGAAGAACGTCCTCTAACTAAACGGATCCCCAAGGAAAATAAAAACAAAAGCGGAATAAAAACCACTAAAAACATTGAAATTCCCCAAAGAATGTTAGGAACAGGTCCCACATCAAAAAGCTCAAAAGGCCACAGCACTATGCCAAAAAAGAGCAGGACCAGACTGGCAACAAAAATAGAAACGATAATTGAAGTGGATACGATTAAAAAAAGTATTCCGAGCAGTTTGAAAATGATTTTGGGAATTGCGCTAAGGATTCCTTCTAAAAACTGAAAAAAATTTCTTGACTTTTTTTTTAATGTGTTTCCTGCTTTTTCATAATCGAGATCCTTAATTTTTGAGGAAAGGTCTTCAAACTCTTCTTTAATTTTTTTTTCAATAGTGGAAACGTTGATCGGCTTTCCTTTCATGCTCAGTTTGTCTGCTGTAGTTTTTGCCATAGGCACTAAAATCCAAAACAAAATATAAATCAACACAAAGGTGCCTCCTGAAAATACTGCTAGGAGGAGCCAAAGAATGCGGATCCAAGCAGTGTCAATAGTAAAGTAATGCCCCAAGCCCGAGGCCACTCCACCAATGTATTTATCATCGGGATCGCGAAATAGTTTTTTTCGAATTGTTTCTTCGGTTTCTTCCTCCTCTGAGAGAAAATCTTCTGGCTGTCCAAGCACATCGATTATGCGCGCTACATCTGATTCACTAACCACATAATCTGGATTCGTTTTTACTTCTTGAAAAAGTTCAGCGATTCGCGCTTCAATATCTTTCAAAATTTCTTCCTTACCCACCGTGTTTTTAAAACCGTCTTCAAGTTTTTTTAAATACAGCTTGAGTTTGGTGTAGGCATTTTCATCTATATGAAAGAAGGTGTTGGCTAGATTGATGTTTACTGTCTTATTCATAAGGGTTATTTTTTGTTTTGGGTAATTGCGTTTACAGCTTTGTTTAGGTCGCTCCAGGCTTGTTGCAGTTCACTTAAAAACACCTTGCCCGCAGGGGTGATCGAATAGTACTTTCGTGGAGGCCCGGAGGTAGATTCCTCCCAGCGGTATTGCAAAAGATCAGCATTTTTTAATCGGGTTAAAAGAGGATAAACGGTACCTTCAACCACTAGCATTTTTCCTTTTTTTAAAGCCTCTAAAATTTCAGAAGTATAC
Organism: Flavobacteriaceae bacterium; assembly: GCA_023263685.1. GTDB lineage: Bacteria > Bacteroidota > Bacteroidia > Flavobacteriales > Flavobacteriaceae > MS024-2A. The sequence continues at coordinate 2,369 of JALQVM010000067.1, forward strand.
AAATCACGCCCAGAGATCAAGGAGAGGATGCAAAACTCCAAGATTCCTTTTCGCATTTGGGCAGTCGTATTTTCGATTTTCATAACTAGCATATTTGCATTGCAAATATATAAATAAAAGATAGAACTATGTATAACATAATACTAAATTATTTTTTAACTTTTTTGCAACATTTTAAACTTTAAAATCTTCCTAGATTCGTTAGGTAGTAATCGAATTTAAATTATGTCTAAAGATTTTTTGTATTACCGAGCGATACTGAAAAAGGTAAGTTTCGATCCCGAGTTATTTAAAAAAGAGCTGCTCAAGGCGTATCGGTTTTTAGGTTCTCATGATCGACTTGCTTTAAAGGATTGGGTCAAGTCCTATGTCGCCAACAATCATGCGCTAAAATTGATTGTTTTCTCTGATCCGGAAGGGTTTATTTTGGGGTAATAACCTTAATATTTTCAAATTTAATCGCTCCCCTTAGTACGCCTTCAATGGTTTCCGAAAGGGCTTCAATGATTGGTATTTTAAGTAGGTTTTTACTGTAAATCATGCTGATTTCTCTTGCGGGCTCTGGACTTTCAAAATACTTTAAGTGGTCTTTATTTCTGTCAGATATATTTCTGGTTTGTAAATAGGGGAGTAGTGTCATTCCCATTCCTTCATCGGCTAGTTTAATCAAGGTTTCAAAACTCCCGCTTTTCAGGTCAAACGATTTTGAGTTGCGCGTAGTTTGGCAGAGGTTTAAGACATGCTCTCTGAAACAGTGGCCGTCTTCCAGTACCAGTATGTCCATTTTTTCTAAATCTTCAACAACCAATTTGGTTAGGGAGGATAGGGGGTGTGATTTGGGAATATAGCCCACAAAGGGTTCGTAGTACAAAGGCTTTTCAATCAGCTGCGGATGATCTAAAGGGGTAGCGGCTATACCTGCATCAAGTTTTCCGGTGCTTAACTCTTCTATGATGGAAGCGGTGTTTAATTCTTCGATTTTGAGCGTGACTTTTGGAAACTTTTTAATAAATGTATTCAAGAACAGTGGAAGCAGGGTGGGCATTACGGTAGGGATAATACCAATCCTAAAGGCACCTTCAACAACCCCACGCTCCATAGCCACTACATCCTTCATACGCTTGGCTTCCTCCAAAATGACTTTAGCCTGCGCAATAATTTTTTCACCAACTGCCGTAAGTGTTACGGGTTTTGCTTTTCTGTTGAATAAGGTTACATCAAGTTCTTCTTCTAATTTTTGCACCTGCATACTCAAAGTGGGTTGGGTTACAAAGCACTTTTCAGCAGCTAGAGTAAAGTTTCCTTCCTCTGCTACAGCTAGGGTGTATTTTAATTGAGTTAGTGTCACTTCTTATTCTTTTTTTAAAATTAATAAGAAAAAACTATACTGCAAGAAAATAGATGGTCTAGTTTGAGTAAAAAGACCATCTTTTATTGGAAAAACTTATTGAATAACGGAAACCTCCATGTGTATATTGGTCAGTGGGGCTTCTCGATTGTCGACTTTTTGTTGATTGATTTTATCCACAACGTCCATTCCCTTAATCACTTTTCCAAATGCGGTATAGGATCCGTCGAGATGATAGGCGCCGGGGCTTTGCTGGACGATAAAAAACTCATAGGGTGAGGCCAATTTATGTGGATTTTCAATTTCGCTACTCGGCATAGAAATAACTCCACGATGGTGTTTGTTTCCTTTGCGGGTATCGGGTGGTAAAAGGTATTTTCCTATTTTTCTTCTTTTTTCTGCGGTTTCGCTCCGATCAGAATTTCCTCCTTGTATAATGAATCCGGGGACCACTCGGTGAAAGGTACTTCCGTTAAAATACCCCTTTTTCGTCAGATAAATAAAATTTGCCCTGTGGTAAGGTGTATTCTGATACAATTGGATGTCAATAGTTCCAAAGCGGGTAGTGATTCGAACCTGATCTTCCAAATTTTCTTTTTGATAGTCAAAAAAGAATGGGATTGCGTTTTGATCATCCAACAAAAGGGTAGGAGCTTCATCCTTTTCAACTTGGTTTTTTTGGATGCTGTCTTTTTTTATCTGCAGGGATTTAGGGGTATCTATTTGAGTTTTAGTGGTCTTCTTTTTTGAATCGTCACATTGGATCGATAAGAAGGATATCCCTAAAGACAGAATGATTAATTTTGTGATTGACATGGATTATCAGAAGTTTTCAGATTGTTTTTCAAATGTAAAAGATTTCGAACGATCAGGAAAATCACGTTATGATCACACGTGTCCTGCGCACCGTAAAACCTTTCTTGCTCAACGTCCTAAAGCCCCGTCAGATGCTCGACCTGCTGCAGTAGTACTTTTTTGTTATCCAAAATCGGGGAGAATGCATTTATCCCTAATCAAAAGGGCTGAATATGATGGGGTTCATTCTGGGCAAATCAGCTTACCTGGGGGTAAAAAGGAAGCCGCAGATGCCTCCCTATTGCACACTGCACTAAGAGAATGTAACGAAGAATTAGGTACAGCGGTTGTTCCGGACAGTACGCGTATTAGTTTGCCTTCAATTTATATTCCTCCAAGTAATTTTATAGTGAGTCCGTACGTAGTTTCTGTTCCGTATACACCTAAGTTTACTCCCGATCCAAGGGAAGTCGCCCTGCATTTGCAATTGCCCTTGAGTCAGTTGATCGATTTTGATATTGAGCAACGACGCTTACAGTACGGTTCGGCTGCCGGGATGAGCGTTCCGTGTTTTGTTTTTGAGGGGCATGTGATCTGGGGAGCCACGGCAATGATTTTATTTGAATTTAAGACTTTTTTAGCGAGTCGCATTTAGATATTATCCTATATTTGATCAACTTTTTTACACCCTTTTATGTTTAAAAAAAATCCCTTTGGACATTATCTTATTCTTAAGAAATGGCTGATCCGTTATATGGGATTTATGACGCACAGAAGGTACCGGGGGTTCAATCAATTGCATATAGAAGGCTCAGAAATAATCAAAAATTTACCCGATAAAAATGTATTGTTTATTTCAAACCACCAGACCTATTTTGCAGATGTGGTTGCGATGTTTCACGTGTTTAACGCCAGCTTAAGCGGTCGAATTGACAGCATTAAAAATGTCGGCTATCTGTGGAGTCCTAAATTGAACATGTATTATGTAGCGGCCAAGGAAACCATGCGCGCCGGATTACTTCCAAGAATTTTGGCCTATGCGGGTTCTGTTTCTATTGAACGTACTTGGAGAGAAAATGGTAAAGAAATCAATCGTCAAGTAAAAATGAGCGACATTACCAATATCGGTATTGCCTTAGAGGACGGTTGGGTCATCACATTCCCTCAGGGTACAACCAAGCCTTTCAAACCTGTACGTAAGGGAACGGCCCACATCATTAAAAGGTACCAACCCATCGTCATTCCTATTGTGATCGACGGGTTTAGACGTTCTTTCGATAAAAAAGGCTTATTGATAAAGAAAAAAGGAATTTTACAATCCATGATCATTAAGGAGCCCCTAAAAATAGATTACACAAATGATTCAGTGGACAGCATACTCGAGCAAATACAGTATGCAATCGAACAACATCCTTCGTTTCTTAAAGTTATTCCGAAAGAGGAATTAGAAGCCCAAGAAAAACTCAATCAGTTGAGAAGGTGGGAAGTTCCAGATCAATAAATAATTCCTGCACAGCTAATCCGAGCACCCGCCGCTCCAGAGGGTTGAGAAACTAAATCATCTTCCCCTTGGTGAACGATAACAGCTTTGCCAAGTATATTTTTTACGGGATCCTCACAATCCAAACACCAAAGGTCGGTACTGAATACTACCTGACCATTACCAGAAGCATCCGCGTTAAAGTTTCCAATATCTCCTCGGTGAAAGCCATCCTTCGAACCCCATGCGCCATGGTTTTCAAATGTAGGGTTCCAGTGTCCACCGCTCGATTTTCCATCGTCTGAAGAACAATCTGCTTGCTCATGGATATGAATGGCATGCGTGCCCTCACTCATTCCACTGAGTTGCGCTTCAAAAGTTACTTTACCATCTTCTTCGGTTAAGGTCACCATTCCGCTAGTAGAGCTTCCGCTTTTAGGGTCAAGTTGAAACTGAATTTTTTTAACCGTTTTCCTTTCGCTGTTTCCTTCCGGTGCAGCCTCTTCTGTAAGTACGGCCACTTTTTTCATTACCTCTTCATGGGTTCCTTCAATCACTTGAACTTCTTCGGACACTTTACCGTTCACTGTTTTTTTGGTGGTAACCGTAGCCTTTGAAAGCGAATCGGTTCTTTCTACTTTCACTTCAACGGTTTTGGTGTCTTCTTTTTCTTTCTTAGGGGTGTTTTGGCAGCTCATTGCCAATAGAAGGCATAGACAGCTACTCATTAGGATTCTTTTCATGGGTATTTGTTCTGTTTTATTCAAAAGTAAGTATTCTTTTTAAGATTAAAAATTCTCGATCCTCTTGATTGGGAGCTACTTTAGCTTACAATGTGTACCTTTACCCAAAAAAAATTGAAAAAGAATATCACGTCTCTTTTGGGACTCTTGTTGTTTTTATCTTGCAAACCATTGTATCAAACCTCAAATTTTAACCTAAACACAGCACCTCCTACCCCTGACTACAGTTTGTCAGAAAATTGGGCGGTACTACCTGATCAAATTCCCCCTGTTTTAGAGGAAGTCATAGATAAGGGACCAACTAAAAAGGCAGACGTTTTTTTTGTTTACCCCACGCTGTTTACCGACAAAAAAGACAGCAGTTGGAATGCCGACTATACCAAAGAAAGCATACGCAATGAGGTAATAGAAAAATCAGCCGTATTTCAAGCCTCAGCTTGGTGCAAAGCGGCTAATTTATACCTGCCTTTTTATCGGCAAGCACATTATCGAATTTTTGTAGAGCCCTATGCGTCTCAAGGGCAGGAAGCCGGTCTGTTAGCCTATCAAGACATTAAAAACGCTTTTGAATATTATTTAAAACACTACAACCAGGGAAAACCAATAATCATAGCGGCACATAGCCAGGGTTCGCTTCACGCTAAAAAATTAGTTCAAGAGTTTTTCGATGACAAACCCCTTCAGAGCAAATTAATTGTAGCGTATTTGATAGGAGTAAAAATTCAAAATTCTATGTTTAAAATAATAAAGGAATTAAAAACACCTGCTGCTACAGGTGGATTTGTAAGTTGGAATACCTATAAAAAAAATAAACTTCCAAAAAAATACGAAGAATGGTATAAGGGGGGAGTCGCTACAAATCCCATCACCTGGGACAGTAAAAAATACGCCACAGAAGCCCAACATTTGGGGGTCTTAAATTCAAATAAAAAACTATATCCCAACAGCCTTTCTCTTGAGGTAATTGATGGGATGGTCTGGTCCATTGTTCCCAAGATTCCAAAGCGATTTTTATTGTCGTTTGTTAAAAACTATCATTTTGCTGACATCAATCTTTTTTGGGCGGATATAGAACAAAATGCAGTTTTACGAACAAAAAAATGGTTTGAACTAAATCCTTCTTAATGTATACAGACCTTTTAAATGATGCGAAAAAGCAATTGGCGGGTGCCATCGTGCACAAAAAACATCCGTTTCGCTATTTTACCTTAACTACAGTAGGAAAAGAGGGTAGTCCTCATTCCAGAACGGTTGTTTTGAGGGGGGTGGAATCGGATCCATTTACGATAAAGGTCTATACCGACACTCGTTCAGCTAAGGTCCAACAACTTATACAAGACCCAAGAGCAGCACTCCTGTTTTATGATTCCAGTCAATTGCTCCAGCTTTCAATCAAGGCTCAATTACTTTCCGCTACCGACGCTGAATCCACTTTTGCAGCCTTGACTGAACCTATGAAAAAAGACTACAGCAGCACCTTGGCTCCTGGAACACCAATTGAGGGTCCTGATCAAGTGACCTACAATTTTAATCAAGGTTATTTTACGATCCTTACTTTTGAGGTGATTTCCTTGGAATATTTAAAACTAAAACGTCCAAATCATCTCCGTATTCGCTTTTCGGCTGAAGAAAACTGGAAAGGGGTTTTTTTAACGCCCTAAGAAAATCGTTTTTAGTTTTTTCGTACATTCGGTATTCAACTAAAAACGCAACTATGTCTTCAAAAAAAGTTACCTCAAATCAAATTAAGCGTAGAGATTTTGTCAAAAATTCAATCGCCGCTTCTAGTATTTTTATCGTCCCTCGCCATGTATTGGGTGGAGTAGGCTATACCGCCCCTAGCGACCAACTCGGTCTTGCGGCTATCGGGGCAGGAGGAAAGGGGGCAAGTGATATCAGAAATGCTTCCGTAGATGGGAGAGAAAGAGTGGTTGCCTTATGTGATGTTGATTCCTCAGGAGGAAACGGGATTTCCAGGTCGACAAAAATGTTTGCTGATGCCACTTTTTATGACAATTTTAAAAAAATGTTGGATCAGCAAAAAGACATAGATGCGGTTACGATTTCTACTCCCGACCATACCCATGCCGCCGCCGCAGTATATGCGATGGAGCGTGGAATACACGTTTATGTACAAAAACCGTTGACGCATAATATTTACGAAGCACGTCTTTTAACAGAAATGGCTCGTGATAAAAAAATTGTAAGTCAGATGGGAAACCAAGGGGCTTCCAACCCTGATCAAATACAAATTCAAAAATGGATTCAAGAAGGACAAATTGGAACTATTACTAAGGTTCAGGTATGGACCAATCGTCCTGTTTGGCCACAAGGTGGAAAAGCACCTCTGCCGGATGCAAGCGCCAAACCCGATTCATTAAATTGGGATCAATGGCTTGGACCCGCTCAGCAATCTGATTATATTCCAGAAATGCATCCTTTCAACTGGAGAGGATGGTGGAACTTTGGTACAGGAGCTTTAGGTGATATGGGCTGTCATTTGATTGATATTCCGTTTAAAGCGCTTGGACTCAAATATCCTACTGATGTGGAATGTAGCGTTGGGACCGTTTATGAAAAGATGTGGACGGCAAATTATTTTCCAGAAGGCTGCCCGCCCTCTTCCTCTGTTTCTATACACTTTGAGGCCACTGCAAAGAATCCTTCGCCTATTCAAATGACTTGGTCCGATGGAGGCATCAAGCCTTTCCACCCCGACCTACTCCCAGCAGATGTGCCTATCGAGGCCAATGGAGTGCTGATGATAGGAGATAAAGGCGTTATAACCTGTGATGCTTATGGAGCTGATCCTAAAATGTACCTTAAAGGAGAGCCGGTGATCACAGCTGAAAAAGTAAAAGTTGAGGAACCCGAGTTTGGTCATCAACGTCAATGGGTAGATGCTTGTAAGGCAGGATTTAACAGTCCAGAACACCAATCTTTGACTTCATCCTTTGATTATTCTGGACCTCTAACAGAAACCGTATTGATGGGAAATATTGCCATCCGAAGTTATATGCTTAGGGAAGAAGGCAGTAATGGACGTACTCAGTTTGTAGGGAGAAAAAAATTACTCTGGGACGGAGATGCCATGAAAATTAAAAATATGGAATCAGCCAACCAATTTGTTGGTAGAGATTACCGTAAAGGATGGGAATTGACCTAAACTAGATACTTTTTGAAAATACTTATCACGGGAGGGTTAGGGTACATAGGATCGCATGTGGTTACGGTGCTCTTGCAAAATGGAATGGAAGTTGTCCTGGTAGATAACCTTCAAAATTCTAGAATTCAGGTTTTGGACGGCATCAAATCCATCACAGGGAAAACTCCTCTTTTCAGACAAATGGATGTGAGCGATGCCTCAGCGATGGCTGAATTGTTTGATGATTTTCCTGATATCCAAGGAATCATTCATTTTGCTGCCTATAAATCGGTAAGTGAAAGTGTTGCTGAACCCCTTCGTTATTACAGTAAT
>JALQVM010000068.1 GCA_023263685.1 Flavobacteriaceae bacterium
AATGGCCGTTCTCGCCCCCCAACTGGCTCAGTATATTATACCCGTTGCGGCCGATTGGAAAGCCAATGATTGGATCTTGGCCAATACTTTTTTGCAACAGCGAATTTTAGAAAATTCAAAGAATCCCCTTGAAGACGCTCGGATTCACGCTATGTTAACTTACCGAACCCCCCAATCGTTTAGCGAGCGATTTGATCGAACGCTCAATGAAGAACTTGGCATTTACAATATTCAAAGTTGGTTGTTGCATCACGGAAAAAAATTGGCGGATCGGTTTGAATTTGAAGCCTATGTTTTAGTCAACCATCTGTTGGCCTCCATCAATATAGAACGCAAGGGAGAAAAAGCCTTAGCGCTCATCAAAAAAATTGAAGGAGAAATTCACCTGATAGCAGTTGACAGCGATCTGTTTTTTACCCCCGTTGAAGATCAAAAAACCTACGCGATGATCAAACCAGAAAAGGCTTCGATTTTCTATCACGAACTCCAATCCATCCATGGTCACGATGCCTTTTTAATCGAAAATGAAGCCATGATTGAAATTTTAAATCCAATTTTTAACCCTAAAACCCCTTAGCTATGGAAGTTTCCTTGGAACGAATTGACGAAGAATATTTATTTGAAGTAACCAATGCCAATGGACATAAAGTGCTTTTGGACAACAAATCTAAAACCAGTGGTGAGGTTCAAGGGGTAAGCCCAATGGAACTATTGCTGATGGGAGTAGCAGGTTGTAGTGCTATCGATATAGTTGCTATACTGAATAAACAGAAAATTAATCCCAAAGTATTGAAAATGGAGGTCAAAGGCCATCGTCATGCCGACGAGGTTCCAGCCTTGTTTTATCAAATCGATATCTTAATTTACTTGGAGGGCGATTTTTCCGCAGAAAAAGCAAAACGTGCTGCCCAACTTTCTTACGATAAATACTGTTCCGTATCAAAAACACTTGAGTCTACTGCTGAGATCAATCATAAAGTAATCCTGAATGGAAAAGAAGTCTAACTATTTATTTGAAACAGAGGCGATACGAACGCAAATGGAACGATCTTCATTTGCAGAGCACTCAACGCCTATACACCTAACCTCCAGTTTCGTTTTTGAGGACGCCGAAGATATGCGTGCATCATTTGCTGAAGAAAAGGAACGCAATATTTACAGCCGCTTTTCAAATCCCAATACTTCAGAGTTCATCCAAAAAGTGGTTCAAATGGAGGGCGCTGAAGATGGAGTGTCGTTTGCAAGTGGTATGGGAGCAGTGTTTGCCACTTTTGCCACACTTTTAAATGCAGGGGACCACATCCTTTCGTCGAGAGCTGTATTTGGTTCTACCCATGCCTTGTTTACCAAATATTTTCCCAAATGGGACATTGCAACTACCTATTTTGCAGTCGATGCACTGGAGGAGTTAGAAACCCTACTACAACCCAATACCCGCTGCATCTATGTAGAATCTCCTACCAATCCTGGGGTGGATATTTTAGACCTTGAAGTCATAGGTAAATTTGCTAAAAAACACGGCTTAATATTCCTAGTTGACAATTGTTTTGCAACCCCTTATTTACAACAGCCCATTGCCTTTGGAGCGGATTTGGTCATCCATTCTGCAACCAAGCTTATGGACGGCCAGGGGCGTGTGCTGGGAGGAATTACCGTGGGTAAAAAAGAGTTAATTCGTGAAGTCTATCTCTTTGCTCGAAATACAGGGGGATCCCTTTCTCCGTTTAACGCCTGGGTACTTTCTAAGAGTTTAGAGACCCTAGCAGTACGTGTGGATCGTCACTGTGAAAATGCTTTACAATTAGCCCAAAAACTTGAGGAACATCCCAAAGTCAATTGGGTAAAATATCCTTTTCTGAAATCTCATCCCCAACATCAGCTTGCTTTAAAACAAATGAAACTTGGAGGGAACATCATTTCTTTTGAACTAACTGGCGGTCTTGACGCCGGTAGAAAATTCATCAACGCCATACAAATGTGTTCGCGATCAGCCAACTTGGGAGATTCCAGGTCCATCATCACCCATCCTGCTTCTACCACCCACAGCAAACTTACAGAGGAAGAAAGGAATGAGGTGGGAATCAGTCTCGGGATGATTCGCCTTTCCGTAGGTTTAGAACACCCTCAAGACATTTGGAATGATATAATGACTGCATTAGATGCCTAAGTTGGACATACATACCGCACTGGAATCGCGGATTTTAGTTTTAGACGGAGCCATGGGTACCATGATACAGCAGCATCCGCTGGAGGAAGCAGATTTTCGTTCCCATCGTTTTAAGGACCACCCCTGTCCGTTGAAAGGCAATAATGATTTGCTTTCTTTGACTCAGCCTGAAATTATCAAATCCATTCACCGCGCCTATTTTGAAGCCGGAGCCGACATCGTAGAAACCAATACTTTTTCTTCAACCGCTATAGGAATGGCAGACTATCAAATGGAAGCCTTAGCCTACGAATTAAACTATGAAAGTGCAAAAATTGCGAAAGAGGTGGCCGAGGAATACCTTGAAAAAACTCCGCAACAGCCACGGTACGTCGCTGGTTCCATAGGGCCAACCAATAAAACCGCCAGCATGTCCCCAGACGTCAACGACCCTGGATTTCGAGCGGTTACCTTTGACGAACTGGTAGAGGCCTACAAAGAACAAGCAAATGGATTGATAGATGGGGGGGTCGATTTACTTTTGGTAGAAACTATTTTTGACACCCTGAATGCCAAGGCGGCCTTATTTGCCTTACAAGAGGTGAATTCTGAAAAAGGGGTTTCCCTACCCATTATGATTAGTGGAACCATAACCGATGCCAGTGGAAGAACTTTATCCGGTCAAACCGTAGAGGCTTTTCGAATTTCATTAAGCCATATTCCCGTACTCAGCATTGGATTTAACTGCGCCTTAGGCGCGGATCAGTTATTACCCTATGTCAAAAGACTTTCCAAACAAAGTGATCATTTTATCTCGGCCCATCCCAATGCGGGACTTCCCAACGCTTTTGGGGAATACGACCAAAGCCCTGAACAGATGCGAGATTTGATAGAAGAATACCTCAAACAAGGGGTAGTAAACATCATTGGGGGGTGTTGTGGTACCACACCGGAACACATTCGATTGATTGCTGCGCTTTCTAAAAAATACAGTCCTCGTAATCCTAAAGCCCTTCTGAATGACTGATTTTAAGAAAAAACCTCTGAGATTAGCAGGTCTGGAGCCGCTGGTTATTGACGAACAAACCAATTTTGTCAATGTAGGCGAACGCACCAATGTGACCGGGTCTCGAAAGTTTTTACGCTTAATTGAAAATCAGAACTACGATGAAGCGATTGAGATCGCCCGAGAACAAGTACTGGGGGGAGCACAGATTATTGACGTCAATATGGACGAAGGGATGATCGACGGAGTAGCTGCGATGACGACTTTTCTAAATTTAATCGCTGCAGAACCTGACATCGCTCGAGTCCCCATTATGATCGATAGTTCCAAATGGGAAATTATTGAGGCAGGACTAAAAGTCGTTCAAGGGAAATGTGTGGTCAACTCCATCAGCCTTAAAGAAGGGGAAACCAATTTTTTACAGCAAGCCGCCACGATTAAAAAGTTTGGTGCCGCTGTGATCGTTATGGCTTTTGATGAAGAGGGTCAGGCCGATACCTTAGACCGGCGCATCTCCATTTGTGAACGTTCTTACCAATTATTAGTCAATCAGCTTGATTTTGCTCCAGAGGATATCATTTTTGACCCCAATATCTTTCCAGTAGCCACAGGAATGGAAGAGCATCGAAAAAATGCATTGGATTTTTTTAAGGCTACCAAATGGATACGTACCAACCTTCCACATGCGAGTGTAAGTGGTGGGGTAAGTAATGTATCGTTTTCCTTTCGGGGGAATAATACGGTACGCGAAGCCATGCACGCCTCCTTTCTTTATCACGCAATTAAAAACGGGATGAATATGGGTATCGTCAATCCCACTTTACTTGAAGTTTACGACGAAGTGCCTACAGAACTTATGGAGTATGTAGAGGATGTACTCCTCGACCGTAGAACCGATGCAACCGAGCGTTTGTTAGACTATGCGGAACAACTCGTTTCTACTTCTAAAACGAGAAAAACACAAGACGACAGCTGGAGGGAAGAAAGTCTAGAAAACAGAATAAACCATGCCTTGATCAAAGGAGTTGACAGCTTTATTGAAGCAGATGTTGAAGAGGCTCGCTTGCAAGCGGATGAACCAATTGAGGTTATTGAAGGGCCTTTGATGGACGGTATGAATATCGTAGGAGATTTGTTTGGAGCGGGTAAAATGTTTTTGCCTCAGGTGGTCAAGTCGGCACGTGTTATGAAGAAAGCAGTAGCCTATTTACAACCCTTTATAGAAGCTCAAAAAAGCGATGACAAACAATATGCAGGAAAGGTATTGATGGCTACGGTAAAAGGGGACGTACACGATATTGGAAAAAATATCGTCAGTGTGGTATTGGCATGTAACAACTACGAGATTGTAGATTTAGGGGTTATGGTTCCTCCAGAAGTCATCATCCAACGTGCCGTAGAAGAGCAGGTGGATGTCATTGGACTTTCCGGCCTCATTACCCCTTCCTTGGATGAAATGGTATATGTAACCAAAGAGCTCAACCGATTGAATATCGACATCCCTGTGTTGATCGGAGGTGCCACTACATCCAAAGCCCATACGGCGGTCAAAATTGCCCCAGAGTCAACGGCACCCGTGATTCATGTAAACGATGCTTCACGTGCGGTTGGAGTAGTAAGTACACTTTTACAAAAAGATAAAAAAGAAGCCTATACCCTCCAAATCAGAAAAGATTACGAAGCTTTTAAGAGTAAATTTCTCTCTCGAGGATCAGAGAAAGCCTACCTAAGCCATAGCCAAGCGAAACAAAATCCGTTTCAAATCAATTGGGATGAATTTACTCCCCAACGGCCAAACCACTTGGGAATGCAAACCATCGATGGGTTGGATTTAAACTTGTTGTTACCCTATTTTGATTGGACTCCCTTTTTTAGATCTTGGGATTTACACGGTAAATTTCCCGATTTGTTGGAAGATAAGGTGGTGGGGGAACAGGCAAGAGTACTGTATCAAGATGCCCAAACCATGTTGCATCAAATGATTGAGGAACAATGGATCGTTGCGAAGGCACGTTTTGGATTGTTTCCCGTGAATGCCGTTGGAGACGATATTGAGATTTATACAGACGAAGACCGATCTCAAACCCTTGGAAAGTGGATTACCCTCAGACAACAATTAAAAAAATCCAAAGACCAGCCCAATATAGCCTTGGCTGACTTTATAGCTCCCAAATCCAAAGGAAAAATTGATTATATGGGAGCCTTTTGTGTCTCCACCGGTTTTGGAACCGAGGAAAAAGCCAAAGCCTTTGAGCTGGCAAATGACGATTACAGTTCCATTATGGTTAAGGCTTTATCGGATCGTTTTGCGGAGGCCTTCGCGGAATACTTACATTTTGAGGTGCGCACCCAGCATTGGGGGTATGTAGATCAAGAAGGCTTGACCAATGAAGAATTGATCCAAGAACAATACCAAGGGATACGACCGGCGCCGGGTTATCCTGCCTGTCCAGACCACTTGGAAAAAAAGACCTTGTGGAAACTTTTAACGGTTGAAGAAACAATCGGAGTAAGCCTTACCGAAAGTTTGGCCATGTGGCCAGCTTCATCAGTTTCAGGCTACTACTTTGCACATCCTCAGTCGCGGTATTTTGGTTTGGGTAAAATCAAAGAAGACCAACTACTAGATTACAGCAAACGCAGAGGGATAGCCCTAGCAGAAGCTAAAAAATGGTTAAATCCAAACCTCGCAGATTAATTTTGAACAGACTATAGATGAAAATTACAGAACATATCGCCCGACACTCAGGAACCACTCAATTTACTTTTGAAATCCTTCCTCCACTCAAAGGGCAAAGCATCAACCAACTATTTGAGGTGTGCGATGAACTGATGGAATTTAACCCTCCTTTTGTGGATGTGACCTATCACAGGGAAGAACATGTGTACAAAGATGCGGGCAATGGACTGTTGGAAATGAAGGTGATTAAAAAACGACCCGGAACTGTAGGAATTTGTGCAGCCATACAGGGAAAGTATAAGGTAGATGCCATACCTCATATTCTCTGTGGCGGTTTTTCCAAGGAGGATACCGAAAACTTTTTAATCGATTTAGATTTTTTGGAAATAGACAATGTGGTTGCCCTACGCGGAGATGCCCTAAAGTCAGAAACCTATTTTACATCCAGTCCCGATGGACATTCCTATGCCAATGAATTGGTTGGACAAATTGCCAATCTAAACAAAGGGATCTATCTGGACGACGAATTGCAAAATTCACATGCTACTGATTTTTGTATCGGGGTTTCAGGCTATCCTGAAAAGCATATGGAAGCCCCGAGTATGGAAAGCGACATTCATTTTTTAAAGAAAAAAGTAGCGGCTGGAGCCTCCTATGTGGTAACCCAAATGTTTTTTGATAACCAAAAGTATTTTGATTATGTCAAACAGTTGCGAGCAGAAGAAATTGAGGTCCCCATAATACCGGGCTTAAAACCCCTTTCCACACTCAAACAACTCAATATGATTCCTCATCGTTTTCATGTGGATTTACCCGAAGCGTTGGTTAAAGAAGTCATCAAATGCAAAGACAATAAGGCGGTAAAACAAGTAGGAATTGAATGGTGTATCGCCCAAAGTCAAGAACTTAAAAAAGCCAAAGTGCCTTTTTTACATTATTATTCCATGAGCAAATCGGACAACATCAAAGCGATTGCAAAGGAAGTGTTTTAGGTGAGAAAAATATAATTTTTGGAGCAGAGTGTATATTAAGCAGATACTTTTTTCATCCAATAGGCGATATACACACTACCTAATAGGGTGGGAACAAACCAATTCCAAAGGCTGGGTAAAATTTCATTGACCACAAAAAAGGCGGTAACGGCGGATATATAGCCTCCTGTCATTTTTCCTAAATGCGATTTAAGCCATCCTTTTCTCAAGAGGTCTAATTTTTTTAATTTAGAGAGATCTCGAATTCCAAAAACGATTCCAAAGACTCCAAAAACCAAGAGTACGACATCCAACTTTCCAAAAAAAAGGACTGGATAGGTTACCATCAAAAATCCTGTAGCTGTAATCAAATAAGCAATGACTTTATCTATTCCAATTCGAGCCTCCTTCTTTTTGTGCTTAAGACTTCGAATTCCGCTGATTAAAAAATATGAACTAAATACTCCAATTGAAAATAAAAAAGCACTTTCGTGATTCGGAAAGAGGGAGATCAACAAGGCTGAAAAAGCGGAAAAAAGCATGGAGAAAAAAAATACCCTTCTAGCTTTTTTATGTAAGCGACTTCCTTTTTTACTGACTAATGAAAGGCCGCCACAGAGTAGCGCAATTCCACCCAGAGGGGCGTGAATGAATCTGATTAAAAATTCAGCGAAAGGTTCCATAAGCAAGATTTGAGGGTTTACTATTTTAAATATAGAGAATTAAATTCAATCGGCGGTCAATTCATTAAAAAGGGTTTCAAGGCTTTCATTTTTCAACTGTAGGGATAAAATTTTAAGTCCGTTGTCGTGCGCAAAATCAAAGACAGCGGGGCGTTGGTCTTTCGTGCCCTTAAGGTAAATTTCATAGTCAAAATCATGGGTGTTTTTTACCTTTTCAACCTGAGGGAGTCTAGCCAGTGCTTCCGTTTCTACGCGGTAATCGAAACTGACTTGGATGATTTGCTGTTGGTTTTTTCGGACTTGGTCTAGGGCCTGATCCAAAACAATTTCTCCTTTATTGATAATCACCACCCGATCACAAATGGCATCCACTTCTTGGAGGATATGGGTAGATAATATCACTGTTTTTTCTTTGCCTAACGCTCGAATTAACTTCCGAATTTCGATGAGTTGGTTGGGATCTAGCCCTGTGGTAGGTTCGTCTAAAATAACAACTTCTGGATTGTGAAGCAAAGCCGCAGCTAAGCCTACGCGTTGTTTGTATCCTTTTGAAAGGGTGCTTATTTTAGATTTGGCGTGTTGTTCCAAACCGGTTTTTTGGATGATTTCTTTTAGTGGTGGATGGGAAACTTGGTAGAGATCGGCATTGTATTTCAAATACTCCACGACATACATTTCCGGATAAAGGGGGTTGTTTTCTGCCAGATAGCCCGTCATTTTTTGAATAGGCTCTAACTGAGTCCGCAGGTCTTGATCAAAAAATTGAATGGTACCTTCCCAGTGGGTGTAGTAGCCCGTTAGAATTTTCATTAGCGTGGATTTTCCAGCTCCGTTGGGGCCCAAAAGTCCGACGATTTCTCCTTTTTTGAGTTTGATGCTGATCCCTTTCAACGCTTGAACGCTGCCATAGCTTTTGCTGACCCCTGCAATGACTAAACTCATTTTTTTTGTTTAAAGATACTTATTTCTCCTCAGTAGTTTGGGTGCTTTTTTGCTCGATTAATACGGTCAAAATGATGAGTATTCCTCCTAAGATACTTCTGTTTGAGGGGATTTCACTCAGAAAGAGAATCCCTAAAAGAATGCCATAGATGGGTTGAATTCCACTCATAATACTGACCGTACCAACAGAAAATTTTTTAAAACTATTCAGAAAAAGAGTGTGTCCCACAGCCGTAGTTACGACTCCTAAAATCAGGATGTAGGGAAGTTTTTCGATATAGGTTGTGGGTTCCAAATAATAGAGGGCAGGGAGTAGAATCACCATAGTGACACCCATTTGATAAAGCATCAATACTGAGCCGTCTACGGTTGTAATTTTTTGTTTCATAAAAATATTTCTAAGGGCATAGCACAAAGAGGAAAGCATGCCCATCAAAATTCCTTGGGTGATGGTATTGTTGAGTTCAAAGCTAGGCGCAAGAAGGTACACCCCGGTTAAAATCATAATACCTAAAAACAAATGTCTTTTTTGATAGCTTACGTCAAAGAAAAAGGGTTCCAACAAGAGGGTAATCATGGGATAGGTAAATAAGGAAAGCATACCTACGGCTACCGAACTCCACTGTAGCGCAAAAAAATAGGCGACCCAATGCCCTGCCATTAAGAGTCCGCTGAGTAAGGCGGTAAAGCCTTCTTTTTTAAAATCTAACAGGAGGCGTTTTTTCTTCCAAATGACATAAGCCAGCAGCAATACAAAGGCTACCACAGCTCGCGACCAAATGGTCAACGGAGGAGGTAGGTTGATGTAGCGTCCTAAAGCACCAGAGGTAGAAACACATAGCATGGCAATATTGAGTAAAATGAAATGAAGGTAGTTCGGTTTTGCCATAAACTTAGAGAAGGAAAAATTGAATTAGACCGATGGTAACCATTCCCCAAAAAGTTCCCGTAGCCATGCTGAGTACTGCCAAAATAATGGCGTGCGGCATCCACTTTTTTTCATAAGCAGCGGTAACGGCAGGTGCAGTGGAAATTCCTCCTACATTGGCCATACTTGCAATGGGAACCCAAGCGGCATGTACATTCAAAAATTTTGCAGTGCCTAGCATGAGTATAAAATGACTGCCTAACCAGAGCACCAAAAACACCATAAACACCAGATCAAACTGAATCAAATCAAATTGCAGTTTAAGCCCCAAAATCGCCATCACCAAAAGAATTAAAATACTGCCCAGCTTTAAAGTAAAACGAGTATTCCACGATTTTATAAAAAAACCAAATCCTAAGCCTAGAAGGGAAAGGGCGACTACTTTGCCCACAAAAGTGGGTAGACTAATATGGACCAAAAACACACTGCCTAACAGCATGAGGATACTCCACAGTGGATTTTGAATTCGGTGCTCCTGCGTGCTGATGTCTGAAGGCGGTTCAAAGGATTGTATGCGCAAAAGCCTGTTTATACGGTCACTTTTCTTGATGGTTTGAAACATTCCGATGGTCCATAGATTGACTAAAATATTGTCCATTACGAGGATGGTCAGAAATAAAGCTTCCGGACAGGCTATTAGTTCTTTCAAAACCAATTGGCTGGTGCTTCCGCCAATCCAACTTCCAACAATCGGGGGAATACCTTTCCATCGCTCTAGGCTCAGTAAGCTGTCCGACACAAAGTCTGTATGTTGAAAAAGCAACATAAAACCTACCGGGAAAATTGCAATCCACAGCGAACCCGAT
>JALQVM010000069.1 GCA_023263685.1 Flavobacteriaceae bacterium
AATCCATTACTTTATCTACCTGTTTGTCTGTTAGGGTTTTGTTTTTATCCTGGAAAGTAAAGTTGATACCATAAGATTTTTTGCCTTTCGGTAGGTTTTTCCCTTGATAAACGTCAAAGAGTGATACTCTTTTAAGGATTTTGCGCTCCGTTTGAAAGGCTAGCTGCTCGAGTTCCTCAAAAGTAACTTGTTCGTCTAGGAGTAGCGCAAAATCTCGACGGACAGAGGGGAATTTTGCAATCTCTTCAAACTGAATATTTTTTGAAAAAGCATGTTGGGTGAGTTTATCCCAATTTAACTCAGCCGTATATACTTCCTGATCAATTCCGAATTCTTTTTTGAGGGCTGTACTAATCACACCAAAACGTCCATAGACCTGCTTGCCCTGTTCGATATCGAAGGCCAGATCGAAATGAGGGCTCTGTATAGTTTTAAATTCAAGTTCAGTAAAGCCCAAGGTATTGAACAAATCGGAGAGTAAACCTTTGAAGTAGAAAAACGGTTCGGGATGTTCTTTTTGCCCCCAAAAGGATTCAAATACCGATCCGCAGAGGCTTATACTCAAGCGTTTTTCTTCTATGTATTCCGTTCCGTTTTGTCCATACACATTTCCAAACTCATACAGCTTGAGGTTTTTGTTTTGACGGTTGAGATTGAATGCAACTACCTCAAGGGCTTGATGGAGTAAAGATTGTCTCATTTTCGACAATTCTTGCCCAAGGGGATTGAGTAGGGTAACGCTATCGTGAAAGTCCGCAGTATAGTCTGGAGAGGCTAAGGAATTGTTTACAATTTCATAAAAGCCTAAACTGGAAAGCTGTTTGGCAATGGTATTTTCTAATTTTCGGACACTGTTCCACTGGTACTCTGGGTTAGCTTCAAAAACAAGCGGTTTTTCCGCCAAACGATTGTAGCCATAAACTCTTAAAATCTCTTCAATGACATCTGCTGGACGGGTAACATCCACCCGATAGCGTGGAATTGTCATTCCAATTCCTGTTTCAGAAACACTGTTGATCTCAATTTCTAAGGCATTTAGAATGGTATTTAAATCTTGCTCCTCAATTTTTTGTCCTATGGTTTTTTCAAGCTTTTCGTAGCTCAAAAAAAATTGTGCAGCTGGGGGTAAGGGTTTTGAAAACTCTTGAATTTCACTTGAAATAACACCACCACTGAGTTGTTTGATTAATATAGCCGCTCTTTTAAGGGCAGTAATTCCTATTTCAGGATCAATCCCTCGCTCAAAACGGAAAGAAGCATCTGTGTTAAGCCCATGATGTTTGGCAGTTTTGCGTATGCTGACTTGATCAAAATAAGCACTTTCTAAAAAGATGGTTTTGGTGTCTTCACTTACTCCGGAGTCTTTTCCGCCAAATACTCCCGCAATACAATGCCCCTGAACGTCGTCTCCAATCACAAGGTCATCCGATTGTAATTTACGTTCTATGGCGTCTAAAGTAATGAATGGGGTACCCGGGTCAAAGGTTTTGACGACTACCTGATTTTGAATTTTATTCGCATCAAAGGCATGAAGCGGCTGACCCAAATCATGCATAACGTAATTGGTTACGTCAACGATATTGTTTTTAGGATTAATGCCAATTGCTTTTAATCGGTTCTGGAGCCAGGTGGGGGAGGGAGCTACTTCAATGTTTGAAATAGTTAACCCATAATATTGAGAACATTTTACCGAATCTTCTACCTTGACTGTTAAGGTATTTTGCGTATTGTCTACGTGAAAAGAGGAGATTTCGGGATACGACCATTCAAAAGGTATGTTTCGCAGCATGCAAAGCGCCTTAAGATCTCTGGCGACACCCAGGTGACTCATGGCATCCGCACGGTTGGGGGTTAGGCCAATTTCATATACTGTATCTTCCTCTATTTCAAAAAGATCTGCAGCAGGAGTTCCTACTTTTTCTTTTTCATCCAATACTAGTATGCCCTCGTGATTCTCTCCCAAGCCCAATTCATCTTCGGCACAGATCATACCCATACTGACTTCTCCACGGATTTTACTCTTGCTTATTTTCAGTTCTTTGCCGTCATGGAAGGTAAGTACCGTACCCACAGTAGCAACCAATACTTTTTGACCTTTTGCTATATTGGGCGCACCGCATACGATCGGAACTACTTCATCACCCAGATTTACTGTTGTCTTTTTTAGGCGGTCTGCATTGGGATGTTGCTCACAGCTTACAACTTCGCCTACAATGACTCCTTTTAGCCCTCCTTTTATGCTTTCAAATTTTTCCATGCCCTCCACCTCAAGTCCAAGGTCTGTGAGCATCACACTAATTTCTTCTTTGGGAAGTTCTACTTTTATAAATTGCCGTAACCAGTTGTGAGATATTTTCAAGAAAATTAATTTAGACTGTGGTTGCAAATATAAGAATCTCTCTTGCCATTTTTAGCTTATGAAATTCCAAATATTTGAATTGAACTTTAGGGCGTGTAAAGTTCTTTTAATGCACTGATGATCAGCTGCTTTAAGCGTAGGGTCTTCTTTTAAAATACGCAGTGCTTGCTCTCGAGCTGCTTTGAGCAACGCTTGGTCTTGAATAATATCCGCGATTTTGAATTGAAGAATCCCACTTTGTTGGGTGCCCATCATATTCCCTGGTCCTCTCAATTTTAAATCAACCTCAGCAATTTTAAAGCCATCGTTGCTTTGGGTTAGGGTTTCCATTCGGGTTTGTGCTTCTTGCGAAAGTTTGGATCCTGTCATTAAGATGCAATAACTCTGATCGGCTCCTCGTCCGACTCTGCCCCGAAGCTGATGCAGTTGGGAGAGACCGAAACGTTCCGCACTTTCAATGACCATTACAGAGGCATTTGAAACATTTACTCCTACTTCAATAACCGTTGTGGCTACCATGATTTGGGTTTTTCCTTGGAGGAAACGCTCCATTTCATAGGCTTTGTCCTCCGATTTCATCTGGCCGTGTACGATGCTGATTTGATAGTCCGGTTTGGGAAAACTTCGTGACAAGCTTTCGTAACCATCCATCAAGTCTTTATAATCCAGCTTTGACGACTCTTGAATAAGGGGATAGACGATATAAACCTGACGGCCTAAGGCAATTTGATCTTTCAAAAAGGCGAAGACCTTAAGTCGGTTCGCATCCGTGCGATGGGAGGTTTTTACTTTTTTTCTTCCCGGAGGGAGTTCGTCAATGACGGACAAATCCAAGTCTCCATACACGCTCATCGCTAAGGTCCTGGGTATGGGTGTTGCGGTCATGACTAAAACGTGAGGGGGTAGTTCGTTTTTTTGCCAAAGTTTAGCGCGTTGGGCTACGCCAAATCGGTGTTGTTCGTCTATAATGGCCAGCCCCAATTGTTTGAATTGAACGGTGTCCTCAAGTATGGCATGGGTTCCAATTAAAACATGTAAGCTGCCGTCTTGAAGCCCTTGATGAATGGACTGACGTTCTTTTTTGGTGCTACTACCCGTTAGTAGGGCAACCGAAAGTTGCATTTTTTCAAATTGAGCGGAGAGAGATTGGTAATGTTGTTGCGCTAAAATTTCCGTGGGAGCAACCAAACAAGCTTGGTAATTGTTATCGATTGCAATCAGCATCAGCAAGAGGGCAACGATGGTTTTACCCGAACCAACATCTCCTTGCAACAGGCGATTCATTTGCCGTCCCGTTCCCATATCCAAACGTATTTCTTTGATGACTCGCTTTTGGGCAGAGGTGAGTTCAAAAGGTAAATGATGTGTAAAAAACGTATTAAAGTAGTTACCTACCGTTTCAAAGGGATGTCCTTTGATTTTTTGCTTTCGTTGTACATTTTTGAGCACCAGTTGCATTTGCATGTAAAACAACTCCTCAAATTTTAATCGCATTTGCGCACGAGTGAGTTGGTGTTGATCTGCAGGAAAGTGAACCTGTCGTAGGGCTTCGTTTTTTGAGATCAATTTATACCGCTCTACAATCGACTGGGGGAGGGTTTCAGAAAAGGCGTGACTCTGGCTGTGGAGCAACTGTACTACCATTTTTTGAAGTACTTTTTGGGAAATTCCTTTATTGATTAATTTCTCAGTGGAGGGGTAAATGGGATAAAATGAGGTTTTGAGCTGTTGTTGAAAATTGCGCTCCAGTTCTAGTTCAGGATGCGGCATACTTGCTTTACCTTTAAACCAATTTAACCGACCAAAGATGACGTAGGTTTCCTTGAGTTTCAGCTGATCCCGAATCCATTGATGCCCACGAAACCAAACCAATTCCATTTCACCGGTATCGTCTTTAAAGGTTGCAACCATGCGTTTACCTCTCTTTTGTTGAACAAAGGCAATGGAGGTAATGTGCCCCTTGATTTGAATTTCTGCGTTGTTTTTTGGCAGTTGTTGTATGGTGTAGAAGCGGCTCCTGTCAAGGTAGCGGTTGGGGAAAAAATGAAGCAAATCTTGGTAAGTTTTCAGCTGTACTTCCTCTTTGAGCAAACGCGCACGTTCGGGACCTACTCCCTTCAAATAAACCAATGCGGTTTGCATGCTGTCCATATTTTATTTCCTAATTTTAAGTAGTTTAGCTGTGGTGTAAATTTAACTAGTAAACCCGAATATCAAGACATGCGAGCATTGGTTATTTCTGGAGGAGGAAGCAAAGGGGCCTTTGCAGGGGGGGTTGCGCAGTATTTGTTAGAAGAAGAAAATCAGAAGTACGATCTCTTTTTGGGGACTTCAACGGGTAGCCTCCTCATTTCTCACTTAGCCCTAGCCAAAGTGGAGGAGATCAAATACGCATTTACCCATGTAGATCAGTCCAGTATATTCAGTAATAATCCTTTTTTGATTGTCAATAAAAATGGGGTTGAACGGATTAAAATCAATCACTTTAACGTGTTAAAAAACTTTATTAGGGGGAGGAAAACCTTTGGGGAAAGTTACAATCTTCGGACTTTATTAGAACAAGAACTTTCGTTTGAGGACTTTCAGGCTTTAAAACAAAGCGCTAAAAAAGTGGTGGTTTGTGTTGCGAATTTAACCGGAAACAGTGTGGAGTACAAACAACTTTCGGACTACAGCTATGCAGACTTTCTGGACTGGATCTGGATTTCCTGCAATTTTGTTCCTTTTATGACGTTGACCACCAAAGACGGATGCGAATACGCAGACGGAGGTCTGGGTAGTATCATTCCAATTGAAAAAGCGATTAGCCTTGGAGCCACTCATGTTGACGCTATTTTGTTAGACACAGAATTTGAGCAAACCAATAGGGTGCATTCCAGAAATCCATTCGACACCATGGGCTCGATTTTTAGCTTTATCTCAAACCGTATAGAGTCACAAAATATTCATATCGGTAAACTTTTAGCAGAAGATCACCAAGCTACCCTAAGAATGTTTTACACCCCTCGTGTACTTACAACCAATTCTTTAGTTTTTAATCAAGAGCAGATGAAAGCATGGTGGCAAGAAGGTTTTGACTATGCTGCCCAAAAATTAAAAAATGAATGAATTGCTCCTCCCTTTTTTATCATACAATACCGATTCGATACTTACCTCTTATTTTGACTTTAAAAAATCTACGGCTAGGTTTGAAAGGGCTTTTACTCCCAATTGCATACTGGCATCGTCTACAATAAAGGAGGGGGTATGGTGTGAGGGGGCATCGCTTTCCTTCAAATCTAAGGGTGTACCTCCTAAGAAAAAGAAGAAGCCGGGCACTTCGTTTTGGAAGTAAGAAAAGTCTTCTGCACCTGTGATAGCATTGATTTCATAGACCTTTTCTTTTCCTGCTACCCGTTCCAAAGTGGGGATCATTTTTTTGGTAAGGGCTTCATTGTTGAAAGTAATGTCTGCACCGTCTTGAATATCTACGGTTGCTTCGGCACGATAAGCTTGGGCAATTGCCGGAACCATTTCTTGCATCCGCTTTCGAATCAATTCTTTCATATCTTTATCCAAAGTTCTGATGGTACCTATCATTTCTAAACTTTCGGGTATGATGTTAAAGCGAATCCCCGAATGGATAGAGCCGATTGAAATAACAGCTCCTTCTTGCGTCAATTCTGACTCCCTGCTGATGAGGGTTTGTATGCCATTGATGATTTGCGCACTGGTTACTATAGGGTCTACACTCTGCCAAGGGGTAGAACCATGAGCTTGTTTTCCTTTTACACGAATTACGAAACGTTGGGAAGCAGCCATCATTCCTCCCGGTTTGTAGGTAATTTTCCCCACATGGGTTCCAGAATTGATGTGTAATCCAAAAATGGCATCAACTTTTGGGTTTTCGAGAACCCCCTCTTTTACCATTAATTTTGCCCCTCCTTCTTCTCCTACTGGGGGTCCTTCCTCTGCAGGTTGGAAGATGAATTTAACCGTTCCAGGAAAATTTCTGTTTTTGGATAAGACCTCGGCTACACCCATCAATATAGCGACATGAGTATCGTGGCCACAGGCATGCATCACACCGGTTTCTTGTCCATTAAACAAGGCGGTTACTTCTGATTTATAGGGTAGGTTGTTGCGCTCTACAACTGGCAGGGCATCCATGTCTGCTCTTAAAGCAACCACTTTTCCAGGTTTTTTCCCTTTAAGGATGCCTACTACTCCCGTATGAGCCACCCCTCTTTGGACCTCTATGCCTAGAGATTCAAGGTGCTCTGCTACATAGGCTGCAGTTTTGAATTCTCGATTGGATAATTCTGGATTTTGATGGATATGGTGCCGCCACTCGATGACTTTTGAAGCTACCTGATCGAAATCCGATGAATTGATTTGGGCTCGTAGTAAATTTATGCTCGCAATTAGCGCTAGTATTAAAAGTGTATTGCTTATTCTCAAAATGTTTTTTTTCTAAATATAGATGTTTATAATTAATTCGTGCTTTTGAGGAAGAAAAATAGATATTCCCTACTTTTAAACCTTCTATGAAAAACGTTCCAGAAGCCTATTTAGACTCTTTAAACGAAGCCCAAAAAGCCCCCGTACTTCACAAGGACGGACCTTTGATTGTGATTGCAGGTGCAGGATCTGGGAAAACTCGGGTATTGACCTATCGCATAGCCCACCTGATGGAGTCGGGAGTAGATGCGTTTTCGATTTTAGCACTGACGTTTACGAATAAGGCGGCTCGCGAAATGAAGGGCCGAATTGCTGAATTGGTTGGAGAGAGTGAGGCAAAAAATCTGTGGATGGGTACGTTTCACTCCGTATTTGCGAGAATCTTGAGGCATGAAGCCGACAAACTCGGATTCCCTTCCAATTTTACGATTTACGACACCCAGGATTCGGATCGTTTGATTTCCTCTATCATTAAAGAAATGGGCTTGGATAAAGATATTTACAAATACAAGCAAATCCGCAGCCGTATTTCTGCCTTTAAAAACAGTTTGATTACTGTTAAAGCATATTTCAACGATTTCGATTTGCAAGAAGCAGATGCCATGTCTAAGCGTCCAGAGATGGGAGCTATTTACAAGGAATATGTGGATCGGTGTTTTAAGGCAGGCGCTATGGATTTTGACGATTTGTTGCTCCGTACCAATGAGCTATTAAACCGACATCCCGATGTTTTGGCAAAATACCAAGAGCGGTTTCGCTACATACTAGTAGATGAGTACCAAGATACCAACCACTCCCAATACTTAATTGTAAGGGCTTTGTCTGATCGATACCAAAACATCTGTGTGGTGGGAGATGATGCACAAAGTATCTATGCGTTTCGAGGAGCTAATATCAACAACATACTCAATTTTCAAAAGGACTATGAGGAGGTTGCTCTTTACCGTCTTGAGCAAAATTACCGATCTACCAAAACGATCGTAAATGCAGCAAATTCAATCATCAGCCACAATAAAACTAAAATTGATAAGGTAGTCTGGACGTCTAATACCCAAGGGTCTTTGATTCAATTAAACCGCCTGATGACCGATGCGGAAGAGGGAAGGCATGTAGCTTCCAGTATTTTTGAATTTAAAATGCAAGAACAGCGTAAAAATGCAGATTTTGCCATTTTATATCGCACCAATGCGCAATCAAGGGCTATGGAGGACGCCTTGAGAAAAAGAGACATTCCCTATCGAATTTATGGTGGACTGTCTTTCTACCAGCGTAAAGAAATTAAGGATGTGTTGGCTTATTTGCGTCTCATTGTTAATCCTAAAGACGAAGAAAGTTTAAAACGCGTGATCAATTATCCAGCACGAGGGATAGGCCAGACCACAATTGATAAACTCATTGTGGGAGCAAAATTCCACGGGCTTTCCTTGTTTGAAACACTCAGCAGAGCAAAAGAATTAGCCCTGCCCATCAATGCAGGCACCTTGACTAAACTGAACAATTTTGCAATGCTCATACAGCGCTTTCAGATTGAAAACGAACAGTTAAATGCGTTTGAGATTACGGATTTAGTGACCAAAAAAATCGGTCTGGTACAGGAACTCAAAAAAGATGCGACTCCTGAAGGAATAGCACGAATCGAAAATGTAGAAGAATTGCTCAACGGTATACGTGATTTTACGGAGGGACAGCGGGAATTGGTCGACGCAAACGGCAGTTTAACGGAGTTTTTAGAAGATGTAGCCCTTGCCACTGACCTTGATCAAGATGACGATCCCAACAGTGATCGCGTGGCCTTGATGACCATTCATTTGGCGAAAGGACTGGAGTTTCCGTATGTTTATATTGTCGGTATGGAGGAAGATCTTTTTCCTTCTGCCATGAGCATGAATACCCGAGCAGAACTTGAAGAAGAAAGACGCCTGTTTTACGTAGCCTTAACTCGTGCTGAAGAACGCGCTTTTCTTTCCTATACTTTGTCTCGATACCGCTGGGGTAAATTGATCGATGCAGAGCCCAGTCGATTTATAGACGAAATAGATTCACAATACCTCGATAGAATAGAGCCTAAAGAAAGCTATCAATTTAAACCCTTGATGGATACTTCTATTTTTGGCGATGAAAAGCGTTCTCCGAAAAAAGTCAACTCTCTGCTTCCTAAAGAAAAAACAATAACCAGTCCGACCCCATCTCAATTAAAAAAATTGCGAAAAATAGAACAAAACTCAGCAGTACAGTTTAGCCAAGAAGAGTTGGTCTTGAGTGTGGGTATGGAAGTAGAACATGCCCGATTTGGTACAGGTATTGTTGAGAACATCGAAGGGGCAGGAAGTGACAAAAAAGCAGCCATTGCGTTCAAGGGTTTTGGAGTAAAAAATCTTCTTTTGCGGTTCGCCAAACTTAAAATCAAATAAGCGCCCAATGGCTGATTTTATTTCCATTTATTCCACCTCACCCAACCCCAAAGACTTGCTCCATGTGGTAAAGATTCTTGAAAGTGGAGGAGTGATTATTTTTCCAACCGATACGGTCTATGGTTTGGGTTGTTTGAGTACTAATGTTAAAGCTTTGGATCGGTTTGCAAAGATAAAAGGAGTCAAACTGGAACAGGCTCCCTTGAGTTTTTTGTTTGAGGACATCAGAGCGCTTTCGGACTATGTGGCTCCGATGAACTCGCAAACGTTTAAACTCGTAAAACGATTACTTCCCGGACCCTATGCTTTTATCATGCATGCTGCACCTAAATTGCACAAACCCTTTCAGAAGCGAAAAACCATAGGAGTCAGAATATCAGATCATCCTGTACTTCAGCAACTTCTCCAGCTGTTGAGCGCCCCTCTGATTACGAGTTCTTTACACGATCCAGATGAAATTTTGGATTATACCACGGATCCTGAAACGCTCTTTCAGCAATGGGAATCCCTTATAGACTTAATGCTTTCTGACGGCTATGGGAATAATATTCCTTCTACCGTGATAGACCTTACAAGTGAACCTTTTGAGGTCATTCGGGAAGGAGCAGGAGAAAATCCATTTTAAGGATTATCCTATTTTTTCAATTATTTGATGGGCTACTTCCAGCGCTCTAGCACCGTTTTTTAAAGAAACCAAAGGGGTGGTTTGGGTTTGGATGCAGTGTGCAAAATGTTCCAACTCCTCTTGTATGGGATTGGTGTTTTTGATGCTTGGATTTTCGAAATAAATTTGTTTCTTTTTTCGTATGTAACGAGGAAGTCAATTTCATCTTGGTATGTCCTTTTGTCTGTTAATAAACAATGTTCGCGTTGGTATTTTAATACTATAACATTGATATCAAGCGGCGCGAGGGTCTTAGCTTCTTGAAGAGCAT
>JALQVM010000006.1 GCA_023263685.1 Flavobacteriaceae bacterium
GAAAGCGCGAGCAGTCCCATTTGAACCAATTGCTGCAGTACAATAATCAAACACAATAGGGATTGAATCGAACGCTTTTTATATAAAAAAAAGCAAAGCAGTACAGCTAAGGGGGCATTTAAAAAGCCGTAGTTGACTTTATAAACCTGGGTCTGTGAAGCATCAAAATCAATATGGATCGACAGGTTAAAAATAAGCGCTCCTAGGAGAAGGGCCGCCAATAAATACAAGGATTGAATGCGCTGAATCATTTTGATGTTTTTTTACAAAATTAAGTTTTTTTTAAAAGGACATATTTTAAAATAAAAATTTGTAATATTGCTGCTCTACAATAGACCATTGCTCTTAAACAATCACTTTGAAAAAGAGCTTCAATCATTAAATTTTCATGTACGAAATAGCTACGCTTAAACTAAAGAAATTACCTGAATTACAGGAAATTGCAAAAAAAATTGGCATCAAGAGAATCGCCGGTTTAAAAAAATTAGAATTGATTTATCAAATCGTGGATTTTATCGCCTCTGTACCGGACGAAAACGTCAGTAGCGAAAAACCCAAAGAAAAATCACAAACAGAAAGCAAGACTTCGATTAAAGTACTTCCGGTACAAAAATCTAAGACGAAGCCTCAGCGGGAGAATCCCCAGCAATCAAATAACAATCCTCAACAAACGAACAACAACCCCACTAACAAAAAAGGAAACCAGCACCAAAACACCCCAAATCCGAATAAAAACGGTGCACCTAAAAAAAATGACAATAAAAATCGTCAGGACCACAATCATAACAAAGACAATAAAAGCAGGTACCGTCAACCCGATTTCGAGTTTGACGGTATAGTAGAAACCGAAGGGGTGTTAGAAATGATGGCCGAGGGCTATGGATTTCTTCGCTCTTCAGATTACAACTACCTTTCTTCTCCTGACGATGTGTATGTGTCTCAGTCTCAAATTCGTCTTTTTGGATTAAAAACGGGCGACACAGTATTGGGTTCGGTGCGTCCTCCTAAAGAAGGAGAAAAATATTTTCCTCTTATCAAGGTGGATAAAATCAATGGACTTGATCCAAAAGTAGTTCGCGACCGGGTTTCGTTTGAACATTTAACCCCTCTTTTTCCACAAGAAAAATTCAATCTTGCAGAAAAGCAAAGTACCATTTCAACACGCATCATGGACTTATTCTCACCGATTGGTAAAGGGCAAAGAGGTATGATTGTTTCACAACCTAAGACAGGAAAAACAATGCTTTTAAAAGACATTGCCAATGCCATTGCGGCCAATCATCCTGAAGTGTATCAGTTAATTCTTCTTATCGACGAACGTCCAGAGGAAGTTACTGATATGCAACGCAATGTGGACGGAGAAGTAGTAGCCTCTACCTTTGACGAACCAGCCGATCGACATGTGAAAGTAGCCAATATCGTATTAGAAAAAGCGAAACGTCTTGTAGAGTGCGGCCATGATGTTGTCATTCTTTTAGACTCAATTACACGGCTTGCTCGTGCTTACAATACAGTTCAACCCGCATCTGGAAAAATATTAAGTGGGGGTGTGGATGCGAATGCATTGCACAAACCCAAACGCTTCTTTGGAGCAGCTCGTAATATTGAAAACGGGGGATCGCTTTCCATTATCGCTACAGCCTTGACTGAAACAGGCTCTAAAATGGATGAAGTGATTTTTGAGGAGTTTAAAGGAACAGGGAATATGGAACTTCAATTGGATCGCCGTATTGCGAACCGACGTATATTCCCAGCCATTGATTTGGTTTCTTCCAGCACAAGACGAGACGATCTTTTGTTGGACGAAAACACCATCAAACGTATGTGGATCATGCGAAAATACTTGGCCGACATGAATCCTGTGGAAGCCATGGAATTTATTAACGAAAGATTCCAAAGAACACAGAGTAATGAGGAGTTTTTAATCTCGATGAATTCTTAACAACCCGTTAAGCTTTTAACTAAAAAAGGCTCCTCAAATGAGGAGCCTTTTTTGGTAGGATCAAATTGCTTCTTACTTATAAAGAGGCTATACGGCTTGCAAGTTTTGACTTTAAATTCGCAGCCTTATTGGCATGAATAATGTTTTTCTTTGCAAGTTTATCGATAAGAGAAACCACAGAAGGAAACATTTTGGCTGCTTCTTTCTTGTCTGTTAATTCTCTAAGCTTTTTAATTGCGTTTCTAGTCGTCTTGTGCTGAAAGCGATTTAAGAGCCTTTTTTTGTTGTTCGAACGAATGCGTTTTAAAGCAGATTTATGATTTGCCATATTAAAAATTAATTTGTAGCCCGTAGGGGAGTCGAACCCCTCTTACCAGGATGAAAACCTGGCGTCCTAACCGATAGACGAACGGGCCATATTTTTCGTGCGCAAATGTACACGTAAAAATATTATTAAACAACCCTTATTTAAAAACAATTAATACGCTTTTGCAAAAAGAACGCGTTGTGTTGATGGTTTTCCTGAATAGACACAGTGACCCGCTTCTTTTTTTGCTTCTAAAGGGATGCATCGAATGGTGGCTTTAGTTTCGTTTTTAATGGCTTCCTCCGTCTCAGCAGTCCCGTCCCAGTGGGCAGAAACAAAACCACCTTTGCCCTCAATTACCGACTTAAACGACTCAAAATCATCGACTTCAGTAATGTGATTTTTCCTAAACGCTAAGGCTTTTTGAAACAAATCCCCTTGAATCGTTTCCAATTGGTCGGTAATAAATTCCACCAAAGCATCTTGAGCAACTACAGTCTTCGTAAGCGTATCTCTTCGTGCTACTTCAACCGTACCCTTTTCAAGATCCTTTGGGCCTATGGCTACACGAAGTGGGACACCTTTTAATTCGTATTCATTGAATTTAAACCCAGGCTTGAACTTATCTCTGTTATCAAATTTTACGCGAATCCCTTTTTCTTCCAGCTGGGCTTTCATTTGTTCGACACATGCAGCAATTTCAGCTTGTTGCTCCGCTCCTTTATAGATAGGAACAAAAACTACTTGAATGGGGGCAAGATTGGGTGGCAACACCAAGCCGTTGTCGTCACTGTGGGTCATGATTAAAGCACCTATAAGGCGTGTAGAAACACCCCAAGAGGTAGCCCATACATATTCTAAGCCACCCTCGGCAGTTGCGTATTTAACATCAAATGCTTTCGCAAAATTCTGACCTAAAAAATGAGAGGTGCCCGCCTGCAATGCTTTACCATCTTGCATTAAGGCTTCAATACAATAAGTTTCTTGAGCTCCTGCAAATCGTTCACTAGCTGTTTTAGTTCCTTGAATTACTGGGATGGCCATATAGTTTTGAACAAAATCTGCATAAACTTGATTCATCAGCTTGGTTTCTTCCAGCGCTTCGGCTTCAGTAGCATGAGCTGTATGCCCTTCTTGCCACAAAAACTCTGCTGTTCTTAAAAACAAACGCGTTCGCATTTCCCAACGAACCACATTGGCCCACTGATTGATTAAAATTGGCAAATCCCGATACGATTGAATCCATGATTTGTAGGTATTCCAAATAACTGCTTCACTGGTCGGTCGGACGACCAATTCTTCCTCTAATTTAGCGTTAGGGTCTACTTTTAATTTTCCCGGTTTGTCTTCGTCGTTTTTAAGTCTGTAATGGGTAACAACTGCACACTCTTTAGCAAACCCTTCTGCATTTTTTTCCTCTGCTTCAAACAAACTCTTGGGAACAAAAAGAGGAAAATAGGCATTTTCATGTCCTGTAGCCTTAAACATCTTATCCAACTCGGCTTGCATTTTTTCCCAGATTGCATAGCCATAGGGTTTGATAACCATACACCCTCGTACCGCTGAATTTTCTGCTAAATCTGCATGAACCACTATTTCGTTATACCACTTTGAATAGTCTTTTTCTCTGGAGGTTAATTTAGTACCCATAAATTTTTGGCATAGATTTTGCCTATATTTGATTATACAAATTCTTTGTGGTGCAAAGCTAAACTTTTTGGACCACATCTCTAAAACGATTGATTATGAATGCACGAACAAACTTCCAGAAAATTAAAGTTTTTTTTACTGCTTTTATAGCTTCACTAACCTTTGTAGGTTGTGGTAGTTTTCAAGGTGCATCCTATTTTTCGTCAGATGGAATTTATTCCACAAAAACACAAGTACGCACAGAACAATCCTCCCAACCCAAATCAACTAACAGTTCTTATTATTCAGACTACTTTAAAGACGCAGCCCAAGGAACCGTAGCAGAAAATGAGGTTTTTTTTACAGATACCGATAGCTATACCTCTGAACAATCCTACGCTAACGAAAATACCGGTATTGAATCTTCTCAAATTCCATGGGGAGAAAAAACCTCTCAAACGGAGGTAATAATCATTGACAACAGTCCGAACTATATGTGGGGACTGTCCGGTTTTGCATTTCGAGCTTCTCCATTTTGGAGCGGTTATTACTTTAATGACCCTTTTCGTTTTGGGTATGGTGGCTATATCACTCCTTATTATAATCCTTACATTAACCCTTATTATGGCTACGGAGGCTTTGCTGGATTTTGGGGGTACGATCCCTTCTACAGTCCTTTTGGCTATTATCCCGGATACAGTTTCGGCTACCGTTGGAATCGATGGAATCGATGGAATCGTTGGGGAGGTAATAACCCTAACCACCACGGGTATTTTGGAGGAAGTGATTACGCAACTACGGTAGCTCGCGTAAACTCCGGTCGAGGAGAAAAAAACTATGGGGAATCCAGACGCACAGAAAGAACACAAGAACGGAATGCCAAAACTAAAAGTGGCGATGTGAACCCAACGCCCCTTAATCGTTTGAATGTAGGTAGAGGCATCAGTTCTTTAGGAAATACCTATTTACTTACGAACAGAAGAGATGCCGAATCCAAACTTAGCGACATGTCAAAAACCCGGAGACCGGTCTATGGAAGCAGTGGTGGCTCAAGCATTAACAGAGCAAACGGTTCTAGCACGAACCCTAAGGGAATTCAAGGTAGTTCTAACGGTCGTTTTACCCAGTCTCGTTATACCTTTAGCAATCGGACTAGAACGGATAGAGAATCACCAAGATCTGTGAATAGAAGTACTTCTTCTTCCTCCAGATCATCCCGTACCCTTCCACAACGAACAAGCAGTAATAGCTCCTACAACACTACGGCTAGAAGAAGCTACAACAGCACGCCTAGTTATAGAACTACTACACCTAGTCGTTCCTTTAATTCTGGAAGCTCAAGATCTTACTCTTCAAGCAGTGGCAGAAGTTCAAGCGGCGGTCGAAGAAATCCTTAATTTTTAATCTTAGTTACACCACCCATGCGTAATTTAATCTTACTACTTATAGCTTTTATTCAAACACAACTTGCTGTTTGTCAAGAAGTTAATGAAATAACCACTGTATTAGCTGACGAATTAAACGGTTCTGCAAGATACAATGCCATGGCAGGTGCTTTTGGAGCGCTGGGGGGCGATCTTAGTGCGGTATCCCTAAATCCCGCCGGATCTTCCGTTTTTTTACATTCTGAATTTGGAGGCACTTTTAGCTATACCAACCAAACCATTCAAAGTTCCTATTATGGGAGCACACTAAGTAAAGAGGACCATAACTCAAAATTCAACCAAATTGGAGCCATAATTGTATTAAACAATACGGATACCAGCAGTCCATGGACCCGATTGAGCTTTGGGATAAATGGTCATACGGTAGCACGGTTTGATCAACAAGCAACAGTTTTAGGAAGAAATTCAAAGAGCATAGACTCCTATTTTCTTTACTACGCTGATGGATTGCCCTTTGAAAACTTACCGCTTTACGAAAATGAGGAAATTAAAGACGTCTATCGTTTTTTAGGAGAAGAAAAGGGCTATGCTGCACAACAGGCTTTTTTAGGCTATCAATCCTATATTATCAATCCGTTTAGTTTTGACGATAAGGAAACAGAATATTTTTCAAACCTTGAATATGGTCAGGTAGACCACAAACTGGATCTTTTATCCAAAGGAGTACACCGAAAAACCAGTTTAAATTTCAGTGGGTTGTATGAAAATGTATTGCACTTGGGGGTAAATTTGAACATCCACAAACTGGAATACCATTCCGATCAATCCTTTTTTGAATCCGGCCATTACTCTGATTCTCCCGTGTACAATATTGGCTTTGAAAACAAACTAAGCAGTTATGGAGAAGGGGTTTCCGTCCAGCTTGGCGCTATTTTCCGTCTTCAGAATCTGAGGTTGGGATTGGTCTATGATTCCCCTCAGTTTTTGGATATTTCCGAAGAAACAAATCAAAATATATCCTCTATGTATGTGGATCAAGGGGTAATTTTTAATGAAAAAATTGATCCAGACATTACCAACCAATACGAGCCTTACAGGCTTATACTTCCTGCTAAAACAACGCTAAGTGCAGCTTATATTTTTGGTGGAAAGGGCTTACTATCTGTGGATTACAGCGTACAAAATGCGGCCAATACTTCCTTAAGTCGAGAAAAGGGAAGTGGGTATCTAGACAATCTAACGCGGAGTCTGCCTGAGACGTTTGGTGCCCTACAAACGCTAAAGGTGGGAGGAGAATACCGATTCAAGGATATCAGTTTAAGAGCTGGAGTCCTCAATCGAACCAACCCTCAAAAAAAACTAGAAGTGTCCGATCAGGCAGTTACTTTTGGAGTTGGATTTGATTTTGGCACCAATTCGCTCAGTTTGTCCTTTGTACAACTCAACAAGAGCAGAAACTACAGTTTGTTTTCTGAAGGTTTAAACGATTCCTATACCCTTGCTAATACCTTTTCGCAAGTCAGCCTCAGTTACAACGTAAAACTTTGATCCGATACGGACTCTTTTTTCCTTGTAGAAATTGAGTATATTTGTAGGCATCTTAGAACCTATGAAATTAGAAAAAATAATCACTGACAGCGTTGACCAGCCTGGGGATGACCATTTTTCCTCCTCTGCCATTACCCCACTTAAAGCAAATGCATTTGAGAAAACTGACGCAGAAAAAATACAGTTGATTCAAAAACATTTTGAGGCCATTTTAGACACGTTAGGAATGGACCTAACAGATGACAGCCTCAGTGGCACTCCCCTTCGCGTTGCTAAAATGTATGTTAAAGAAATCTTTGGCGGACTTCATCCCGATAAAAAACCATTGGCCTCAACCTTTAAAAACACGTACAAATACGGTGAGATGTTAGTGGAAAAAAACATTACCCTCTACTCTACTTGTGAACATCATTTGCTACCCATTGTAGGTAAAGCCCATGTAGCTTATATTTCAAAAGGAACCGTAGTGGGGCTTTCTAAAATGAATCGCATAGTTGAATACTATGCTGCTAGACCCCAAGTTCAAGAGCGCCTTACCCTTCAAATTGTTCAAGAACTTCAAACTGTATTAGGCACGAAGGATGTCGCCTGTGTCATTGATGCAAAACATTTATGTGTAAACTCCAGAGGGGTAAGTGATGTTGCTAGTAGTACTGTAACCAGCGAATTCGGTGGTGCCTTTCAATCTGAGGATAAAAAACGAGAATTTTTAGATTATATCCAATTAGACACCACATTCTGATGGAACATGCATTAGCGGTTTACAATTCATTAAACGGAAAGAAAGAACCTTTTAAACCGATACTTACTGATCATGTGGGCATGTATGTCTGCGGTCCCACGGTTTACAGCAATGTTCATTTAGGGAATTGTAGAACCTTTATTTCCTTTGACTTAATCTTTAGGTACCTTCAACACCTTGGATATAAAGTCCGTTATGTGCGCAACATTACAGATGCGGGCCACCTTGAAAATGATGCCGATGAAGGAGAAGATCGAATTGCAAAAAAAGCACGCTTAGAATCCATAGAGCCCATGGAGGTTGTTCAGCGGTATACAGTTGATTTTAGGAACACCATGGCCCAATTCAATGCATTACCTCCCAGTATTGAACCCACTGCCACAGGGCATATTGTTGAGCAAATTGAATTGATCAAAAAAATCATGGACGAAGGGTATGCCTATGAGGTAAACGGTTCTGTCTATTTTGATGTGCTTCACTTTAATAAGGATATGGCTTATGGTAAATTAAGTGGCCGAAATATAGAGGAATTGATTCACAACTCTAGAGTACTTGAAGGGCAAACTGACAAGCGAAATCCTCAAGATTTTGCCCTCTGGAAAAAAGCAGAGCCCCAACACATCATGCGTTGGCCCTCCCCTTGGAGTGATGGTTTTCCCGGCTGGCATTTGGAATGTACCGCAATGAGCACCAAATACCTTGGAACTCAGTTTGACATTCACGGAGGGGGTATGGATTTGAAGTTTCCTCATCACGAATGCGAAATTGCTCAAGCCGAAGCCGTATACAAAAAGGCACCGGTAAATTATTGGATTCATGCCAACATGCTTACCCTGAATGGAAAAAAAATGGCAAAATCCACAGGAAACAACATACTTCCTAACGAAATGTTTACCGGAGAAAACGACATTTTTAAGCAACCCTTCTCCCCTATGGTAGTGCGTTTCTTTATGCTGCAAGCACATTACAGAAGTATCGTTGATCTAAGTGAGAGCGCTTTAGAGGCTTCGGAAAAAGGATTCCAACGGTTGGTGGAAGCCCTTCAAAAACTAGATCAATTAACCGTTAGCCCTATTTCCAGTGGCTTCGATATCGCCTCATGGACTCAGAATTGCTACGCGGCTATGAATGACGACTTTAATAGTCCTGTATTAATCGCCCATTTGTTTGATGCGGTAAAATACATCAATGCAGTATCCAATGGATTGCATCAGATTACTGCAGAAGATCTGACCCGCTTGTCAAAAACGATAAATTCCTTTTTTTACGAAGTTTTAGGTTTGC
The DNA here is from genome assembly GCA_023263685.1 of Flavobacteriaceae bacterium. GTDB lineage: Bacteria > Bacteroidota > Bacteroidia > Flavobacteriales > Flavobacteriaceae > MS024-2A. Next base: position 8,838 of record JALQVM010000006.1, read on the forward strand.
AAACCCCAGATAAAAGTGAAACCAATTCTGAGGTGAGTCAGCTGGAAGGTACGGTAGAGCTCCTTATTGATCTAAGAAACAAAGCACGAGCCAATAAAGATTTTGAGACTTCTGATTTGATTCGTGACAGCCTTCAAAAGATGCAAATTCAAATTAATGATACTGCAGAAGGGTCTACCTTTAAAATAAACTAATCTTTTTTCTTTTGAAAAAAATTATGATTTTCCCTTTTGTACTTTTAATAAAGGGATACCAACTCTTAGTATCTCCTCTACTCCCACCCACATGCCGATTTCAACCCACTTGCTCCCACTACGCAAAAGATGCCTTGATCAAATTTGGTCTATTTAAAGGAGGGTGGTTAGCGGTTAAAAGAATTTCAAAATGTCACCCTTGGGGAGGTTCAGGCTACGACCCTATTCCTTAAAGATAAATTTCGTTTTGATTTGTTTTTAGTTACTTTTACTGTGACTTTAACTCAGCATATGTTTTTAGCAAAAATAGATTGGGCACCCAGCGAAACCCTTTTTAAAATAGGCTCTTTTGGAATTCATTATTACAGCTTGATGTTTGTAATTGCCTTTGGTCTTGGATATTTTCTCATGAAAAAAATATTTGAAAAAGAAAAAATTCCATTGGAAAACTTAGAATCCTTATTTGTCTATATGGTGGTTTCCATATTGCTTGGCGCCCGTCTTGGAGATGTCTTTTTTTACAGTTGGGACTACTACCAAGACCATCTGGTGGAAATTCTCCTACCCATCAGAGATACACCGAGCGGCTATTCTTTTACTGGATTTAGAGGGCTTGCTAGTCATGGAGCGGTTATAGGATCTTTAATTGGCCTTTATTTGTATAAGCGAAAATTTAAAGAGAAATCACTCCTTTGGCTACTGGATAGAGTAACGGTTCCCGTTGCCTTGGGAGCAGCCTTTGTTCGAATTGGAAACTTCTTTAATTCAGAAATTGTTGGAAAATTTACCGGTACTAATTTTGGTGTAGTCTTTATAAACAACAGAGAGACATTACCTAGGCACCCTGCACAGCTTTACGAGGCAGTGTGTTATTTGATTCTTTTCTTTGTCCTTCGAGGCGCATACACTTCAGCTAAAAAAGACAAGCAAGGCTATATGATAGGACTCTTTTTTACGGGAATGTTCAGCATTCGGTTTCTGATAGAATTCCTTAAAGAAAGCCAAGGGGGCTTTGAAGAACTCATGCCTTTCTTTTCTACCGGACAGTGGCTGAGTATTCCTCTCATTCTTTTGGGCTTATTTCTCATCTTTAGAAAAAGGGCTGTTACATCCTCATGAACAGAAGACTTCGGTGCGTACTCCTGCTTTTGATTGTTGTCTTTTTTAACCAGTGTCAACAATCCCCTTCCAATTCCGTCCGAGAACAGCAAATATCTTTTATAAAAGAAGGAAATCTATCCATACTGTATTCGGAGGGTCAAGCAGTAGCTACTTTTAGTATTGAAATAGCAGCTTCACCCTACGAAAGACAAACCGGACTGATGTACCGTTCTCAATTGGCCAAAGATGCGGGGATGCTTTTTGTGTTTGAAGAAAGTGAATTGCGAAATTTTTACATGAAAAACACCCTGATACCTTTAGACTTGATTTTTATCGATCCAGATTTTAAAATTGTTCACATTCACCACAATGCCACTCCCAATAATATCAGCTCGATCGCTTCTCAACTGCCTGCTCAATATGTTTTAGAAATTAATGGAGGATTAAGTAATCAACTGGGCATACAAAAGGGAATGTACATTACATACAGTAAAATATGAATTCAGAACTTCTAGAAAAACTTAAGTATCCCATTGGGAAGTTTGAATGGAATACAACGTATTCATCCGCAGACCTAAAACAGGCCCTACTGAAGATTAAAAATCTACCTGTACAGCTCGAAGAACTCGTCAAACCTTTACCCCTTGCAGTACTATCAAGACGGTATCGTCCAGAAGGTTGGACCATTGCACAAGTGGTACATCACTTGGCAGACAGTCACATGCATTCTTATTTGCGATTTAAACATGCCCTTTTGGAGGAAAATCCAACAATTAAAAATTATGAAGAAGTAAAATGGGCCTCCCTTCCAGATGCCTCAAGTTTAGAAATTGACTACAGTCTTCACTTACTTAAAGCGCTTCATCAGCGATGGGTTTTGTTTTTAGAAAACCTAAGCCCAGAAGATTTTAAGCGCAGCTACATCCATTCTGAACGAAATAAAAGCTACCCTTTAGATACTACCCTGATGATCTATGCATGGCATGGCGAACACCATATGCATCACATTAAAAATGCCATAAAACAAGGGTACTAAAACAAAAAAGCCGAATCAAAGAGATTCGGCTTTTTTGTTTAGAGCAATTGGGAGTACTCTATTTTTTTTCCTCGAGTACTGCTTTATTTTTTTGAGTATCGTACATGACAGGAGTCGCAATAAATACGGAAGAATAGGTTCCTACGATGACCCCCACAATCAATGCAAACATAAACCCTCGAATGGATTCACCCCCGAAGATAAAAATGGCCAACAAAACGATAAGTGTTGTCAAAGAAGTATTTAATGTTCTACTCAATGTACTGTTTAGTGCTGCATTTACCGTTTGGTTGAATTCCCATTTGGTGTGTTCGTTCACATACTCGCGAATACGGTCAAATACCACCACGGTGTCATTCAAGGAATATCCAATCACGGTAAGAATTGCCGCGATAAACGCTTGATTGATTTCCATATTAAAAGGCATAAAGGTATACGTGATAGAGAATATCCCCAATACGATCAATACATCGTGGAATACAGCCGTAACTGCACCTAAAGAAAATTGCCACTTTTGGAAACGCAACAAGATATAAAGGAAGACCACGATCAAGGAACCAATGACCGCTAAAAATGAATTGTTTTTTATATCATCGGCAATGGTAGGACCAACTTTGATGGATGACATGATCCCTATTGTTTTTTCAGAACTTCCTTTGACAAAACTTTCGTAAGTTATTCCGTCAGGCAAATAAGGTTGTAAGGAAGTAAAAAGTTTTTCGTGAATTTCTTCATCAACGGCAACACCTTCTACATCTACTTTGTATTTGGTTGTGATTTTAAGCTGATTTTCTTCACCAAAGGTTTTTACCTCTGCACTTCCAAATTCGTTGTTTAAAACCCCACTGATTTCCGTAGGATTTACTGGATTTTCAAAACGCACGGTGTACGAACGTCCTCCCACAAAATCAACGCCTTGGTTCAGTCCTTGGAACGTCAAAGAAGCCAAACTGATGAGGATCAATACAGAAGAAACTAAATAAGCAATTTTACGTCGTTGCAAGAACGAAATATTGATTTCAGAAAGTAAACCTTTAGTAGCTTGGGTTGAAAAAGAAACAGATTTCCCTTTGTCGTTTCGAGAGTCTACAAAGATTCTTGTAATAAATATCGCGGTAAATAACGAAGTTCCAATACCGATGAGAAGTGTAGTAGCAAATCCTTTGATTGGACCCGTACCAAAAATAAACAATATTAATGCGGTAAGCCCTGTTGTAATGTTGGCATCTAGAATTGAAGAAAGCGCATTGTTGAATCCGTCTGCAATCGCTTTTCGAATGCCTTTTCCTTTTTTCAATTCTTCACGTACACGTTCAAAGATCAGTACGTTGGCATCTACCGAAATACCAATCGTAAGCACTATCCCTGCAATACCTGGAAGGGTTAACACGGCTCCCAGTCCTGCTAAAATTCCAAAGATCAATAAGATGTTAAGCAACAATGCAATGTCTGCAAATACCCCAGAACTTCCGTAATAAAATACCATCCAAAGCAATACAAAGATCAAGGCTATGACAAAAGAATAAATACCAGACTCAATGGCTTCCTTACCGAGGGAAGGACCTACTATTTCTGATTGAATAATTTCTGCTGAAGCAGGTAGTTTTCCCGCACGCAGTACATTGGCTAAATCGATCGCTTCGTTTAAAGAGAAGTCTCCTGTAATTTCTGAACGTCCCCCTGCAATAGCCCCATTGGAAACACCAGGAGCAGAATACACGATATCGTCTAATACAATAGCAATGTTACTGGCTTCTTTAAAAGCCTTTCCTGTCATGGTTTCCCAAACACGTGCTCCTCGAGAATCCATTTGCATAGAAACCGCTGGATTTCCTAATTGGTCAAACGTTTGAATGGCATCTACCACCACACCTCCACTCAGAGGGGCTTTGTTGTCTCTGTTGGACTTTAATGCATATAATTCAACTACATCACTCTCTGCATCTGGTTTTCCAAGCGCAAAACGCACATAACGGTATTCCGCAGGCAATAATCTACGAACATTCGGTTGATCTAAATATCCGAGTACCTCTTCCCCATCACGAGCAGCAAATTGAGCGAGAACCGGTCCTCCTTGATAGCCTTGCCCTACAATTTTATCCAAAATTAAATTGGAAGTAGGCGCTGTAATGGAGTCTGAGGAAGCCACATCGGCTAACAAATCATCAATTTCTGAAGCGGCATCTTTTTCCTCTAATTCGTCTGCAGCAGTTGCTTCGTTTTGGCTGCTAACCAATTGATTGGCTTCGATTAAAAAACCAATTAACTCATCGTTTTTAAAGGTTTCCCAAAATTCAAGCTGTGCAGTACTTTGCAATAAATTTTTAACACGATCCACATCTTTCGCTCCAGGTAATTCAACTAAAATTCGACCTGAAGTTCCCAAACGTTGAATGTTGGGTTGGGTTACCCCAAATTTATCAATACGCTTTCTAAGTACTTCAAAAGCGGATACGATAGATTCATCAATTTTTCTTCGGATGACAACCTGAGTTTCTACATCGGACATTTCAAAATTAATCTCATCGCTCAATGTACGGTTGCCAAAGATCTCGGGAGAAGATAACCTTTCCCCACTTTTAACCGCATCAAAAGCCTTAAAGAAGGATTCCACATAGGGTTCGTCTGTTGACTTTTGTAGGGTATTGGCTTCGTCCAAGGCATTGTTGAAAACTACATTACGTGTGTTTTCAGCCAGCCCTTTAAGGATGTCACGAATAGAAATTTGAAGGATCACATTAATTCCCCCTTTGAGGTCTAATCCTTTATTTAATTCTTTTGCCTTTGCATCATTGTAAGTAGTAAACCCATACAACGTATTGTTTCCAATGGAGTCAAGGTAAGCCGCAGCCTTTTGATCTCTAACTTCTAAGTAGTCTGGGACCTCCTCGGAAGTGGTTTGGATTGCATAGTTTTCAGCTTCAGTTTCAACACTACTGCTAATGAAAGTAAAAGAGAGTTGGTAGATGCTTACTAGGGCAAATAAGACTCCAAAAACTCGAATTAATGAATTATTTTGCATTTCAATAAAATTTAAGCTCAATTAAGGCGTGCAAATATAGGATTAAAGCAAGGATTTGACAACTCTTGAGAAGATAATTGACTGTCCTTGAAATTTAAGCTTTAAAGAACCTCTTTAAGTGCAGCATTCATTGCTCGTACTTTGTCTGCACTTTCATTGAGTTGCTGCTTTTCTTGCTCGTTTAATTTGACATCCACTATGGCTTCCACGCCCGCTGCTCCAATAATACAAGGAACTCCTATACAAATGTCTTCTAAACCGTATTCTCCCTCCAACAATACTGAGCAAGGAATCATCCGCTTTTGATCTCCCAAAATACTATCGACGAGAAAGGCTACCGATGCGCCAGGAGCATACCAGGCTGATGTTCCCAATAATTTGGTTAACGTAGCTCCTCCCACCATAGTATCAGCAGAAACTTGCTTTAAAGTAGCTTCGTCTAAATATTGAGAGACCGGAGCCCCGTTGTAACTGGCCAGACGAGTGAGAGGAATCATCGTTGTATCTCCATGTCCACCGATTACCATTCCCTGGATGTCGTTTGCAGGTTTATCCAAGGCTTTGGACAAATAGGTTTTGAATCGAGAACTGTCTAAAGCTCCTCCCATTCCTATGATACGATTTTTTGGCAAGCCAGTAGCTTGTAAAGCAAGATAGGTCATGGTATCCATCGGATTGGAAACCACTACGATAATGGTGTTTGGAGAATGCTCCAAAATACTGGAAGATACCGCCTGAACAATTCCTGCATTAATACCTATTAATTCCTCTCGAGTCATCCCTGGTTTACGGGGCACTCCAGAGGTAATGACCACAACATCACTTCCTGCGGTTGCTGAATAATCATTTGTGACTCCTGTAATGGTAGTGTTAAAACCCAAAGTAGTGGCGGTTTGAGAAAGGTCAAGCGCTTTTCCTTCCGCTACCCCCTCTTTAATATCCAATAAAACTACTTTACTTGCTATTCGTTTTTGCGCAATATACTCCGCACAAGAGGCTCCTACATTACCCGCCCCTACTATTGTTACTTTCATTAATCTTGTTGTTAAAATTTAAAATATTTCGTTTTTAAAAAAACTCTGTTTAGACGTCAATATTAGCGTAAATGGCATTCTTTTCAATAAATTCTCTTCGTGGTGGCACTTCATCCCCCATGAGCATAGAAAATATTCGATCGGCCTCGCCTCCATTGTCAATGGTTACTTTTCTAAGGGTACGCTCCTCTGGATTCATGGTCGTGTCCCACAATTGTTCTGCGTTCATTTCTCCCAACCCTTTATAGCGTTGTACAGCAGATCCAGAACCGTATTCTTGCATTATGCGATCCCGTTGGTCGTCATTCCAAGCGTAGCTTTTTTTCTGTCCTTTTTTCACCAAATAAAGAGGAGGTGTGGCAATGTAGATATACCCTGCTTCAATCAACTCTTTCATATAGCGGAAGAAAAAGGTTAAAATGAGGGTTGAAATATGGCTACCATCCACATCAGCATCACACATAATAACAATCTTATGGTACCGCAACTTTTCTAGGTTTAACGCCTTACTGTCTTCTTCTGTTCCTATAGTAACCCCAAGGGCGGTATAAATATTACGGATTTCTTCATTTTCAAAGACTTTGTGTTGCATTGCTTTTTCAACATTCAAAATCTTACCTCTTAAGGGCAGGATGGCTTGAAAATTTCGATCGCGACCTTGCTTGGCTGTACCTCCTGCAGAATCTCCCTCTACAAGGAATACTTCACACATTGCAGGATCTTGTTCTGAGCAATCTGAGAGTTTACCAGGAAGTCCTCCGCCACTCATGACTGTCTTGCGCTGAACCATTTCACGTGCTTTACGAGCCGCGTGCCGTGCTTGAGCAGCAAGGATTACTTTTTGAACTATGGTTTTAGCGTCGTTTGGATTTTCTTCGAGATAATTTTCTAACATCTCCGAAACCGCCTGAGAAACTGCCGCAGTAACTTCCCTATTGCCTAATTTGGTTTTGGTTTGGCCTTCAAACTGGGGCTCGCCCACTTTTACAGAAATAATGGCCGTCAGCCCTTCTCTAAAATCATCTCCTGCAATTTCGAACTTTAATTTATCCAACAAGCCCGAACTGTCGGCATATTTCTTCAGGGTGGTTGTTAAGCCACGTCGGAAACCAGACAAATGCGTACCCCCCTCGTGGGTATTAATATTGTTGACATAGGAGTGCAGGTTTTCTGAAAAGGAAGTGTTGTATGTCATCGCCACCTCAACAGGAATGTCATTTTTTTCACCTTCCATAGCTATAACATCCCCGATGATGGACTCTCTCGTTTCGTCTAAAAAACGGATGAATTCTTTAAGTCCTTCTTTGGATAAAAATTCTTCTCCAATAAATTCCCCTTTATCGTCTTTGTGGCGTTTATCTACAATGGAAATTTTAATCCCTTTGTTTAGATAAGCCAATTCTCTCATACGGAGGGAGAGGGTTTCATAGCTGTATTCCAGTGTTTGTGTAAAGATTTGCGGGTCGGGTTTAAAAGTAACTAAGGTTCCTCTTTGGTCGGTTGTTCCTATTTCTTTAACGGGCGAAAGGGCTTTTCCTCTTTCGTATTGTTGTTCCCAAATTTTACCGTCTCGATATACCGTCGCGGATAAACTTTCCGATAAGGCGTTGACACAAGAAACCCCCACTCCGTGAAGTCCACCCGAGACCTTGTACGAATCCTTGTCAAATTTTCCTCCCGCACCAATTTTAGTCATGACTACTTCAAGAGCAGAAACCCCCTCTTTTTTGTGTAGGTCTACGGGTATCCCACGACCGTTATCTCGGGTTGTAATGGAGTTGTCATCGTTGATGATTACAGAAATTTCATCGCAATGACCTGCCAAAGCTTCGTCAATAGAATTGTCTACGACCTCATAGACCAAATGATGTAATCCTCGAACACCTACATCCCCAATATACATGGAAGGACGCATCCGTACGTGCTCCATTCCTTCCAGTGCCTGTATGCTATCTGCAGAGTAATTTTTATTCTGATTTTCTTCGCTCATAATGCTTTACGTTAATACCTAAAAATGGTTACTAACAAATATAAAAATATGACCTGTCAAATTCGCCCTAAAGCCTTGTAGATCTTGCGAAGTTATCAACAAAAGGTGTGTAAAAATAAGTCCGTTATAAAGCCGATAAAGCGCCTTTTTTAATTAGTTCTCATAGCCTTGTTCATGAACCTTGGCCACCGCACGTCCGCTGGGGTCGTTTTGGTTCTGAAAGGCAGCATCCCAAGCCAATGCAACAGGGGTACTACAGGCCACTGAGGGAACCGAGGGAACACTTAATGCAGCCGCTTCACTAGGGAAGTGGGACTCAAAAATGGTTCTGTAATAAAACTCTTCTTTGTTTTGAGGAGTTTGCACCGGAAAACGGTAATGTGCATTCTCCATTTGTTCATCTGTTACTTCTGTAGCAACTAATTCCTTAAGCGTATCAATCCAACTGTAGCCTACTCCGTCAGAAAACTGCTCCTTTTGCCTCCAAGCCACACTTTCGGGTAGGTAATTTTCAAAGGCCTTTCGCAACACCCATTTTTCCATTCGATCAGCTGTTATCATCTTATCCTTGGGATTGAGTCGCATAGCAACTTCGATAAATTCTTTGTCTAAAAATGGAACCCTACCTTCAATTCCCCAAGCGGCTAAGGATTTGTTCGCACGCAAACAATCGTATTGGTGGAGCTTTTCTAGCTTTCTAACCGTTTCTTCATGAAACTCTTTTTCATTGGGCGCTTTGTGGAAGTAAAGGTACCCTCCAAAAAGCTCGTCAGCACCTTCTCCAGACAAGACCATTTTGATTCCCAAAGCTTTGATGGCTCTTGCCATTAAATACATGGGTGTGGAAGCTCTAATGGTCGTAATGTCGTACGTTTCCAAATGATAGATAACCTCCCGAATGGCATCCAAGCCCTCCTGAATGGTAAATTTTATTTCGTGGTGAACGGTACCAATATGTTTTGCCACCTCTTGTGCGGCAGCTAAATCGGGAGAACCCTCCAGTCCCACTGAAAAGGAATGCAACTGAGGCCACCAAGCGGCTTGTTGGTCGTCAGTTTCGACTCGATGGGCTGCAAATTTTTTAGCCAAGGCTGAGGTAATCGAAGAATCCAATCCTCCGGAAAGCAATACCCCATAGGGAACATCACTCATCAACTGTCTGTGGACAGCGTCGGATAAAGCATCGTGCAGCTCTTCAATAGAAGTTGTATTGTTTTTTACCTTCTCAAAATCTTTCCAGTCGGGGGTGTACCATGCGGTAGGGGCACTGTCTTTACTGTGAAAATAATGCCCTGGAGGGAAAAGTTCAATTTTAGAGCAAACTCCTTCTAAGGCTTTTAATTCAGATGCGACATAAAACGTACCGTCACCGTCCCACCCCATGTACAAGGGAATGATGCCCATATGGTCACGAGCTATAAAAAATTCATTTTTAGCTTCATCAAAAATGGCAAAAGCGAATATTCCATTTAATTTTTCTACAAAAGAAGGTCCTTCATTTTCGTAAAGGGCCAAAATCACCTCACAATCCGATTGGGTTTTAAAACCATAGGAAGCTTCATAAGGCGCTCTTAATTCCCGGTGGTTGTATATCTCTCCATTGGCAGCTAATACAAGATTTCCCGAAGGACTTATCAACGGCTGTTTTCCTGAGGTCGGATCTACAATTGCCAACCGCTCATGAACCAAAATCGCCTGATCGGAACTGTAAATTCCACTCCAATCTGGCCCTCTATGACGAAGGGATTTCGACATTTCAATCAGTTCAGGTCTAAGTTTTTCTGAAGCTTGCTTTAAATCAAAAGCACATACGATACCACACATAATATTATTTTTTAGCAAAAGTAATCTTGAGCATAATAAAATAATATCATAATGGTATTATGATTAATATTTTAAACTAAAATAAGCGTATTAGGGTAAAATGTAAATTTTTAAACTTAGCTAGAGCCTAGGGGTTAAAAATATTAAAGCAATCCTAGTTGATGCGATTGCTGTAAACGATTTGACCGTCGACAAAAGTGGCTACCACTCGTGTTTTGAGAATTCTTTTTTCGTTCACCTTTGCAATGTCTCGATCGAGTATGATAAAATCAGCAACCTTACCCGCTTCTATGGAGCCTTTTTCTTTCTCTTCAAAGTTGGCATAGGCGCCCCAAATAGTCATTCCTCTTAAGGCCTCCAGTTCCGTTAATTTATTTTCTGGTAAATAGCCTTCTTCAGGAAACGCATTGCTGTCCTTTCTTGCTACCGCAGCATAGAAGGTCTTGAATGGACTGACCTCCTCTACTGGAAAGTCTGTGCCTAAAGCTAGTCGACCGGATTGCTCAAGAAGGGCTTTGTTGGCATAGGCTCCGTTTAAGCGGTCTTTTCCTAAACGATCTTCTGCCCAATACATATCGCTAGTGGCGTGCGTAGGTTGAACTGAAGGAAGGATTTTTCTATTGAAAAGTTCAATGTCAGTGGTATCGATAATCTGAGCATGCTCCACTCGCCATCTAGGATCATCTGAAAAAACCAAGGCTTTACTGTAGGCTTCCAATACCACCTGATTTGCAGCGTCTCCTATGGCATGGGTATTCATTTGGAAGGGAGAAGCCGCTAGTTTGTAGGCTAGCGCCTCAAGCGAGTCTTTGGGGGTAATAAACGCACCCGTATGGTTTTCTAAGTCACTGTATGCTTCTTTAAGTGCAGCACCTCGTGACCCTAAAGCACCGTCTGCATATACCTTGAATGAACGCACATTGAGTTTATCGGTTTTGTAAGGCCCTTCTTTGAGGAAATATTCTAAATTTTCTGGTGTATTAGAAACCATGGCATAGACCCGCATCCTGAGCAGTCCGGCTTTTTGAAGGCTGTCAATTAAAAATATGTCGTCTTTATCTAATCCAGCCTCCGATACCGTTGTCAACCCATTTGCAAATCCGATTTCTTCCGCATTTTGAAGGGCTTGAATTTTTTCTTCTACACTGGGTTTAGGTAAAATAGCAGTTACTAATTTCATGGGTGTATCGATTAGCACACCTGTCAGCTTGCCGTTTTCTTTGACAATTTGACCGCCCGCTACTTCGGTTTCCAAAGTGATCCCTGCCAGATCCAAAGCCTTTTGGTTGACTAACATAGCATGGCCGTCTATTCTTCTTAAGGCTACAGGTATATCGGGAAACAAAGCATCTAAAGCCTCTTTGTTGGGCAGCTTTTTGGATTCCCAGTCATTTTGGTCCCACCCACGTCCTGAAATTGCATTCAGTTCTTTATTAGACGCAAAGCGTTCAACTCGTTCCAAAACTTCCTCAAAACTCTTGGTTCCGACCAAGTCCACCTTACCCAGATTTAAGCCCAGACTTAAAAAATGACAATGAGAATCAATAAAACCTGGATAAACCGGCAATTCCTGTAAATCAAGTACTTTTTTTGCTGCATAGGCTTCTAAAAGCTCTTCTCCACCCACATCGATGAATTTGCCATCGTCCACGACAAATGCAGAGGCTTTTAATCTGTTTTGCCCCATAGTGTATACATTGGCGTTATGAACAATTAAATCTACTTTATTCTGACAAGAAGAGAGCAGTATTCCTACAACAAGGCCAAAGGCAATAAAAAGGCGATTTACTTTCATATGAATTCTTGATTTGGAAATTTTAAATTTTCACTTGGCAAATGTAATGAAATTTGAGTGTATTCATTAAAAATACTTTTTCCACAATTTTACTTTGAATTGTTAGTATTGAAAGTCGAATTTATAGGTGATGCCGCCAAGTAAAATCAAAGAGGGCTCCTGAAAATAACCCCATTGACCATGCAGTTCGCTGTTGGTAAATTTTCCCTTTACAAAAGCGTCAAATTGTTCGTTTAGTCTTAGAGTCAAATGTGCGGTAGATCTAAAGAACAAGGGCAGATTAATTTCTTCAGTATAAATACTCTCGTTTGACAGACTTTGTAAAATCACATGTTCTAAAGCGGGTCGATTGCCCCAGACCTCTCCATTGAATGCCAAGGTCAAGAGGTTTTTATACCTAAATTGACTTTTCCAGCTCATTTGCAAAGCCGGGATATTGTAGAGCTTTTGAGTGTCATCCAGTTCGAAATGACGGTAAGCCGTTTCAAAATGAACAAAATTATTTTTTGCCAAATCTATTCTGATTTGAGCTTTTACACCGTACAAATCCACATTGGCAAATTGATTTTCAAAAGCATTTGAAAGCCGGTAGGCATCCGTATTTCCCTTGATTTTTAGGGGCAAACGCTGATAAAATTGATAATTCTCAACCTGATCATACAGTAATCCAAAATTGAAATTCAAAACGGAAGAAAGACTGGAACGTACCCCTAAAACGGCATTGTATTTCGTAAAGGTTGTTCTTAAGCTTGTACTGGGGGCGATGTAAGGATTGTAAAGTGCCGACTCACGATAAGTCGCCAACTGCACCCCCCCTTGGGCGGTTAGGTAAGGAGCAATTTGACTTTTCTTTTTTTGATAAAAAACCTCCAAAGCGGGGTAATACTTTAATTTAGTAGTGAGGGTTTCATCTCCTTCCACATAGGCCACGCCTGCACCCAACTTGAGCTTTAGATTGTTTTTACTGTACAGCCACTCCAAATTTATTTTTCCTAAACCAAAAGTATATTCCTGAGATTGGTTTTCGTAAAAAGACTCCTTAAAATAACTGTTTTGACCTTGAACTTCTGTACTGGCTTGTAATTTTCCATCTGCAAAGGGAGCCGTAAAATTGGCTCCTAGCAATAATTGTTGTTCGGAAGTAGCAAAATTATCTGAATTAACATTCGCTTGAAAAGACAAACTCCTTACTGCCGAATCAAACCAATCCCAATAGGTGCGAAATTTAAAATAGTTACGAGCCACCTCAGGATTTATAGAACCGAGGAGAAAATCGTCCCAATTGCGATCGTACAGTCCAAAATAATTATTTCTTTGAGTGGTAAATTGCAATTGGGTATTGACGTTGTACGTATTGCTCTGCAAGTTGTGATGCGTCCCGAACTGGCTGAAACTCTGTGAACTTTTTAAAACTGAATCTCCCACATCTGCTCCAAAGCCATCCCGATAAAAATTCAATCCAAATCGTTGTGTACGATCCAACTCAATCACACTAGAAACATTGAGATACGCCTGATTCAAAGTGCCGAAGCCCCCGCTAAAGAAGGTATTGAAAGGAGTAGAAGCATACCGTTTTTTTAACTTCAAGGGGGTGGCCTTATTGGGCTCAAAAGTGGAGACCACAGCTACAGGTTTAATTTTAAAAGTCAATACTTTAGTCCCTCCTTTTAAGCTGTCAGGTATTTTTGGCCCTCCATTGATTTTAAAGGCATCCGAAAGGCTGGGGGTATAGGATTTTACCACCAAAACTTCTTGTGTGGAAATTCCCCCAGGTTCTGCCTCCTGGGCATAAAGATTAGTTAGCCCAAAGCTTACATACAGCATCGCGATAAACAAATAGGCTCTAGTTTGCATCTGTGGGTGTTTTTTCATCTAATGTATAACGTTCGAGCAGTTTTTGTGCTTCTTCAATCTGCTCTGGGTAGGCACTAAAATTTTCAATGACCGACTCCAATACAAAAACAGCCTGAAAACTATCTTCTAAAGAATAATAATTTTTAGCCAAAAGCACGAGAGCTTTCACATTCCAAATCCCACTAGCACTGCCGAGTTGGGCTATTTTACCAATCAATTCGTTTGAGGATTCGTATTTTTTATCGACATACAATTGATAGGCTCTAAAATAAAGCGCTTCGGCTACGATATTGGATTCAGGCGCCGTCTCGAGTTTTTTGTAGGTTTCCGCAGCGGTTAGCGTATCTTGAATTGCCACTGCCGATTTCGCTTTTAACTTCAATGCATCCCATTGCAGCTTTGATTCCAATTCGGGCAGGTTTAATACGCGTTCTGTCAAAAGCAAGGTTTTGAGGTAGGCTTCTTCAGCATAATAAGCCTGCATTAAATTCAACAAGGCAAAACGTTTATTTTCCTGAAATGAAGCAATGGAGTCAAGTTTTTCGAGATAGGGAATGGACTGACGGACTTCAGCTTCACTTTTCAATAAACTGATTAAGCGAACTAATGCTTTTTCGGTATAGTTGGTAACGCTCCCTTGAGCCAGTTCCTCATAGGCGACTAGTGCCTTTGCTAAGTTTTGTGTTTCAAAATATAGCTCGGCTAGATAATAGGTTGCGGTGAGCACATACACGCCCTGAGGGTAGTCGTTAAGGTATTCGGTCAACATGCGTTCTGCAGCCTTTACATTACCTTCCAAAAAACGCTTTTCTGCAGCTTCAAAGGCTGTTTTTTCTAATTCAGTATCCGTAAAAGTCGTCAAGCCGTGAGACCGAATCCATTGACTGAATTCCCCCACCTTCCCCTGATCTACAGCGAGTTCGCGAAGCGTTCGTACGGCCTGTTCTGCTACGGCGTAGCGCTTGTATTGAGTTGCCACCTCTTCAAGTACGCTTTGGGCTTGTTCGTAGCGTTCGGTATTGTACAAAATCAACCCTTTATTTAAGGCCGCTTGAGCCAAATATGGACTGTTCGTAAATTTTTTCAATAAGCTATCGTAAGTCGCAATGGCATTTTCGGAATCTCCTTCCCTACTGTATGCAGAGGCTAATTCAAATAAAGTATCATCTAAAAGGGGATCTTTTGGGTAATGGCGTTGTAAGGTTAAAAGAGTCTCGATTTTTTTTGGGTTTCGATCCACAAAACCATAACTCATAGCTTTTTGAAAGCTAGGATAGGCTCCAGCAGCTTCGTTTAATGCTAATGCTTTAGTGTAATGCTCCATGGCAGGCCAATACTTCCTCATAGCAAAAGAACAATCCCCCATTCTTAAGAAAGTATCTCGCTGAAATCCAGTATCAAAGCTGTTGTTTTTGGAATCAAATGCCTCAAAAGCCTCTAAAGCAAAAGCATATTCCCCTAATTTAAAATAGACATAACCAATGTCGTACTCTAGGCGATTGTGTGATTCAACCCATGCACGATGCGGATGCTTTTTAAACGCTTTAAAGTGCTCTAAAGCACGATCAAAGAGGTTTCTTTCGTATTCTGAACGTCCCAGCCAATAAAGTGCATAGGCCTCTAAAAAATCATTTTCATTGATTTTTAACACCCGCATAAACAAATTGCTCGACTCGTTGTAGCGGGCGTTGTTAAATTCTACAATGGCTTGAAGTAATACTACCTGCTCTAAAGTGGCTTTGTCCTTATATCCACTTTTTCCGTCTAAAATTTTAATTGCTTCTAGGTAATTGCCCTCTTTGGTATAAGAACTTACCAAAAGTTCACCGATCAATTTTGCTTGTTCGTGTTTTGGGTAGGCATCCAAAAAGCTGATCAATACTTGTGGAGGTGTTTCGTAAGGATTTCCGATTTCATAACTCAACTTGGCATAATTAAAAAAGGAATCCTCTGCTACTTCTGAATCAAAATTCATTTCTGAGGCTTTTTTAAATGCATTTTGAGCAGCCACTTTATTGTTTAATCTCATGTAACAATCGGCCAGATAGTAATAAGCGTTCTGAGCCAAAGCATTGTTTGCACTTATAATTTTATTGAATTGAGCCAACGCTTTTTCATAGGATTGGGTGTTGTAATAAGCAAACCCCAATTGATAAAAATCTGTGTTGTCCCACTTTCCTTTTTTTCCTTTATATGCTTCCAAATAGGGAATTGCAGCTGCATATTCGCCGAGATTAAAATGGCTTTCACCTATAATTTTGGAAGCCTCAGACACCACCTCAGTTAAAGGATCCTCCAACACCTTTTTCGCCAATTGTATGGCCTGCTGAAAACGCCCCAAACGAAAATTCATGTCAGCCTGAAAATAGTTGAGGTTTTCTTTTTGATCAGGATCTGTGATGTCATTAAATTCCGATACGGCTGTATCGTAATCGTCCAGCTGATATGCGATATGACCCAAATAGTAATGGGCATCTGACTCGTAATCTTTAGCGTTCTTTACTTTTTCCAGATAAGGCTTGGCCTGCTCGTAGCGTTTGGCAGAAAACAAGGTGTAGCCTTTATTAAAATTATAAACCGGAACCTCGAGCTTAGGAATTTGGCTTTCCGTAACCCTAGAAAACCATTTCAGTGCATAGCGGTATTTTTCGTTGTTGAAATAATAATTAGCCACATCATAATCTATTGTAGCCGATTCTTTTGCATTTGGATACTCACTTTTAAACTGCATCAACATTTTTTCTGCAGCCGAGTAATTGAGTCGCAACGCATTAGTCAATAAGTTAAATTGGTTTTGTTTTTTTTCGTCTAAAGAAGCGTAGGCATCGTCTGCAAAAACGCTTGCTTGCCAAGAAGCAGGAAAATACTCCAAACCAAAATAACGCGAAGCCAAATCATCAACACCGTACGAATGGTAAAGCTGACTCCATAGAAACACAGGAAACACGAGTGCTATTAAGTAGTAATTCCAACGTTTTTGGGAGGGAAAAATCATTGGGTTAAAGATACTTGTTTCAACATGCTTTTGTAACGGTAAAAACTGGAGAAACGTATATTTTTATTAACAAAATATCATCAAATTCAACAAAAAACATACCTTTAAAAAAATCGAAAAAACCAATGCAAAACCCTGTAGTTTCTCTTCAAAATGCGATCATTCAAAATGAAAATAAAGTTGTTTTAACCAATCTTAATTTTAAGGTAACCGCAGGAGATTTTGTTTTTTTAATCGGTAAAACTGGGGCCGGAAAAAGCAGTTTACTCAAGGTGCTTTACGGTGACCTGCCCTTGTCAAAGGGTCAAGGCACTATCGTTGGTTATGATTTGGTAAAATTAAACGACAAAGACATCCCCTTATTGCGAAGAAAACTAGGCGTCGTTTTTCAGGATTTTAAATTGTTGCCTGACCGTACAGTCTATGACAATCTTGCTTTTGTTTTAAAGGCTACCGGATGGAGCGAAAAACAAAAGATCCAAACCCGAGTCAATGAAGTACTTGAAATGGTCAAAGTAGGGGCAGATCTACATAAATTTCCGTTTGAACTTTCCGGCGGGGAACAGCAACGTGTTGCCATTGCCCGTGCACTGTTAAACCATCCTGAACTCATTATAGCAGATGAACCTACGGGCAACTTAGACCCTGAAACCAGTCAAGAGATTATGTCGCTTTTTAAAGAACTACACAAAGGAGGCATCAGTATTATCATGGCTACGCATGACTACAACATGATTGTCAAATTTCCCGGAAAAATCTTTCAGTGTAGTGACGGTAAACTGCAAGAGGTTGTTGCCAAAAAAGAGGCTTAAGCCTTTTGACGTTTGCGTTCATTTTCATCTAAAAATACTTTCCGAAGCCTTAACGAAGAAGGAGTTACTTCGACGTATTCGTCTTTTTGAATGTATTCCAATGCTTCCTCTAAAGAAAATTTGATGGGTGGGGCAAGCTTTACTTTATCGTCTGACCCCGCAGCCCGAACGTTGGAAAGTTTTTTGGTTTTGGTAACATTGACCACCAAATCGTCTTGTCTTGTGTTTTCGCCAATGACCTGTCCTGTATAAATTTCTTCATTGGGAGCAACAAAGAATTTTCCTCTTTCCTGAAGTTTATCTAAAGAATACGGTATGGCAGATCCTTTTTCCATAGAGATCAACGAACCGTTGATTCTTCCTGAAATCTCTCCTTTGTAAGGGCTGTATTCAACAAATCGGTGGTTCATGATTGCCTCTCCAGCTGTGGCCGTAAGCAGTTGATTTCTTAAACCAATAATCCCTCTTGAAGGGATTTTAAAATCGCAAATCATTCGACTCCCCTTGGGATTCATGCTGAGCATTTCTCCCTTTCGCTGGGTCACCATCTCAATGGCTCTTCCTGAAACCTCTTCGGGCAAATCTATGGTCAACTCTTCTATGGGTTCCATTTTCTGACCGTCTATTTCCTTGATTATAACCTGGGGCTGACCGATTTGCAATTCATAGCCTTCTCGTCTCATGGTTTCAATTAAGACGGAAAGGTGAAGTACTCCCCTTCCGTATACTATAAAACGATCGGCGCTATCTGTATGTTCCAATCGCATGGCAAGATTTTTTTCTAACTCTCGCTCTAAACGTTCTCTGATATGTCTTGAGGTTACAAATTTACCTTCCTTACCAAAGAAAGGTGAGTCGTTAATGGTAAACAACATGCTCATCGTAGGTTCATCTATAGCAATGGTTGGTAGGGCTTCGGGGTTTTCAAAATCGGCTACGGTGTCGCCGATCTCAAAACCGTCTAGACCGATGATGGCACACAAATCACCCGCTTCAACTCGGTCTACTTTTTTTCGGCCTAAACCGTCAAAAAGATGCAATTCTTTTATTTTGGAAACCGTTTGAGAACCGTCTCTTTTAATCAAATTTACCTTCATAGAAGTGTCCAAATGCCCTCTTTGCAAACGCCCAATAGCTATCCTACCCGTAAAAGAAGAAAAATCTAAAGAGGTGATCAGCATTTGCGTATTTCCCTCTTTAATTTCTGGACTTGGCACATGGGCCAATACCATATCCAAAAGTGGCTCTATTGAATCGGTTGGTGTTTTCCAGTCTTCAGCCATCCAATTGTTTTTAGCTGAACCGTAAACCGTGGGGAAATCAAGTTGCCATTCTTCTGCACCCAGTTCAAACATAAGATCAAACACATCCTCATGTACCTGTTCTGGGGTGCAATTTTCTTTATCGACTTTATTTACGACTACGATTGGTTTGAGCTTAAGGTCCAATGCTTTTTTTAACACAAAACGGGTTTGAGGCATGGGTCCCTCAAACGCATCCACCAAAAGCAATACGCCATCTGCCATATTCAATACCCGCTCTACTTCACCTCCAAAGTCAGCGTGGCCAGGGGTGTCGATAATATTGATTTTTACCCCTTTGTATTCAACTGCTACATTTTTGGAAAGAATGGTAATCCCGCGTTCACGTTCCAAATCGTTGTTGTCGAGAATAAGATCACCGGTACTTTCATTGGTTCGAAACAAATTACAATGGTGGAGTATTTTGTCAACTAGGGTTGTTTTTCCATGATCAACGTGGGCGATAATGGCAATATTCTTAATAGAATTCATAGTGTTTTTTAAGCGCTGCAAATATATTATTAATTCTAGCGGTTGTTTCTAAGGAATGGATAAATAATTGTTTTATTTTGAAGAAAAAAGAACGTGAAGGAGCTCCCCATGGAAAACTGAATAAAGTTAAATTTTAAAAATGCTTTGGCTTAATATTTGTAATTTTACAGAATCAATGTTCCTTGAAACACCTGGGGTCGACTGGTTTTGACAGCAGGACGCATGAAGTGGTAAGCAAGTCGAGCGCTGAATTACAGCTCGTAAATCTCATTTTTCACTTTTTTAAATGGCGAAAATAATTACGCTCTAGCTGCATAATTAACTGAATTATAGTACGTTAATGCCAAGTTCCGACTAGGTCGGAAAGCTGGATGTCTCTGGATAGCCCTTGTTGACGGCGATCTTTATTGAGGCACCATAAAAGTCAACATCGAAACATAAGGGCATCGCTTGTGTTTTTCAATTGAGATGCTAAGGTGTATGTAGGCTGTTTTCGGTCAGCATACATTCGAAAATTAAACGAAAACTAAACTTGAAGAAAGCTATTTGATCGCTTGTTTGGACGCGGGTTCGAATCCCGCCGACTCCACTATTAAGTCCCGTAAGCCTTGTCTTTTCGGGACTTCTTTTTTTCAGTTGCCTGGAGCGTTGCACCAAATAGAGAGAGCTGTTTGATGTTCTCTCTTTCTTCTTGCTTTAAAGTTGCTGCAGTAGACAGCGGCATCAAATCAAATGCGGCTTTTTCCAAAAGGGTTGAAATACGGGCGTGAGTGTATTGTAAAAACGGGCCAGTATTGCCGGTTAGATCAATGGATTCTTCGGGATTGAAGAGCATGCGTTTTTTGGGATCTACCTTCAAAAGATAGTATTTGAGCCCACCCAAACCGATCTGTGCATACAATTGCTCGCGTTCTTGGGTACTGATTCCGTCGAGGTGCCCACGTTCTTGGGTCATTATTTTGGCTTTATCAATAACTTCGGCCATCAAATCATCGGCATCGACAACAGTTCCTTCTCTTGATTTCATCTTGCCGCTCGGCAAATCTACCATGCCGTAACTGAGATGAAAGCAATTAGTTGCCCAAGTGTAGCCAAGTTTTTGAAGGATGAGGAACAAAACTTTAAAATGATAATCTTGTTCATTTCCTACGGTGTAAACCATTCCATGTAAATCCGGAAAATCCTTAAACCGGTCTATTGCCGTTCCAATATCTTGAGTCATATAAACAGCGGTTCCATCGGAACGCAACACCAATTTTTCGTCGAGCCCTTCGCCGCTGAGATCTATCCAAACCGAACCGTCTTCTTTTTGATAAAACACTCCTTTCTTTAAACCTTCCAATACCTGATCCTTCCCAAGAAGAAAAGTATCTGATTCATAATAAAGTTTATCAAAAGTAACGCCCATTTGCGCGTAAGTTGCATCAAAACCTTCATAAACCCAACCATTCATGGTGGTCCAGAGTAAGTATACTTGTGGGTCACGGGCCTCCCATTTCACAAGCATTTCTTTGGCTTCTTGCAAAATAGAGGTCTGGTTTTTGGCTAGTTCCTTGATTTTATCGTCTATCGCAGCCTGTGCTTTTTCATCTTTGCCATCTTTGGCTTGCTGAAATTTCAAAACTGCATCTTGAATTTCTACTGAGGTGTCAGCAAAGTTCCCAACTTGCCATTGGCTAAGTATTTCTTTGGCCTCTTTTTGTAAGGCTTGATCGAATGCCACGTAATATTTTCCCACCAGCTTATCGCCTTTTAGACCTGTATTTGCTGGAGTTTCACGTTCTCCTTTCTCATTGAGTGGAGAAAATTTCTCCCATGCCAACATCGATTTGCATATATGGATGCCTCGGTCATTGATAACTTGAGTGCGCACAACCTTATGTCCAACAGCCTTCAATATTTCAGCCACAGATGCCCCTAGAAAGATATTGCGCAGATGTCCAAGATGCAAGGGCTTATTGGTATTTGGAGATGCATATTCCACCATGATTGTTGGTTTGGAATTTGGCACAGATAAGCCATGTTG
>JALQVM010000070.1 GCA_023263685.1 Flavobacteriaceae bacterium
CTAGACAAGCCAGCATCCATAACAGGCGTAATTCGGTCTGCGTACTCAATCACAGTAACCTCTGCACCTAATCTACGGTATACCTGTCCTAACTCAAGCCCGATAACGCCTCCACCAATCACAATCAAATGCTTGGGTATTTCTTTCAGTTTTAAAGCTTCTGTAGAAGTAATCACACGTTCTTTATCCAATTGAATAAAGGGTAAAGTAGCCGGCTTAGAACCGGTAGCAATGATGGAATTTTTAGCTTCAATTGTTTGGGCATCGGCTCCCTCGATTTTGATATGCGTAGCATCCTCAAAACTGCCGATTCCATGAAAAACATCAATTTTATTTTTGTCCATTAAAAAATCAATCCCTTTGGTCGTTTGCTCCACAACTGCAGCCTTACGGTCTATCATTTGCTTGAAGTTAATGGTAAGGGATCCTTGAATTTCGATGCCGTGTTCTGAAAAATGCTTTTGGGCAGCTTCGTAATGATGGGAAGAATCCAACAACGATTTGGAGGGGATACATCCTACATTAAGGCAGGTACCCCCAAGGGTATCGTATTTTTCAATCAGGGCAGTTTTCATCCCCAACTGAGTGCATCTAATTGCTGCTACATAGCCTCCAGGGCCTGATCCGATTACGGCAACATCGTATTTTTTCATGGTCACAAATAATTTTGGCTTCAAAAATACAAATGTTTCCTCGCTCTCCCTCATTCAAGAGTCGGCTTTTAAAAAAAAATTCTAATTTTATAGTAAACCCCAAATAAAGCCTTATCATGACTTCTACTACCTTACCCAAACATTACAAAGCCATACAGCAAAAGTCCAGAGAATTGGGCTTTGGTCAACTCTCAGAAGATGAGGTTGGTGTGCTGTTGAGACTGTTGGTCTCCTCCAAACCTTTTGCAAAGGTTTTGGAACTGGGAACGGGGACCGGCATGGGACTGGTGTGGTTAGCGGAAGGCCTGCATCCACAAGGAAGATTGATTACCGTTGAAAAAAACAAAACCCTAATCGATGTAGCGCGAGAATTTTTTAATGAAGATGAACGAATTGAGTTTGTAAATCTGGATGCAACAGAATGGATATCTGCTAACAAAGGAGAGCGATTTGACTTAATTTTTGCGGATACCTGGGCAGGAAAATTTACGGATTTAAAAGCCGTACTGACTATGGTAAAGCCCAACGGATTTTATTTAATCGACGATTTAAATTATCAGGCCCATTGGCCAGGCTATCATCAAGAAAAAGTTCTTTTTCTCGTGGAAAAGCTAAAATACCATCCTGACTTCTATACCTTTCCTATCGATGTAGGGAGTGGGTTGATGCTGCTTTGCAGAAAATAAGAAAGGCTGAAGGAGGGCTTTCCCTAGATTCGATTAAATTGATTAAACTTGTATCAGAACAAAACAACGCGCCTTGAAAATCAAAGAAATTTCCCTGGGTTACGCCTTACTACCCATCCTTATTCTGGTCCTCCTATTATCCTATAACGTCCTCGTTTACGGGGATGATGCCTTAAGCGGATCCAATCAATTCATCCTATTATTAGGAGGTGCCGTTGCAGCACTAGTGGGCTTTAGAGAAAAAATTTCTTATGAAATCATGCTCAAAAAAGTGGCGGAAAATTTACAATCCGTTACGGGAGCGCTCCTTATTCTCCTATTTGTAGGTGCCCTTGCTGGCGCTTGGCTGATCAGCGGTATAATTCCTGCCATGATTTATTACGGGCTGCAAATCTTACATCCGAGTATATTTCTCCCCACTTGTATTCTCATTTGCGCCATCATTTCCCTTGCTACAGGAAGCAGTTGGACAACCTCGGCAACTGTAGGGATCGCCTTGATTGGCATTGGAAAAGTACTCGGCATTCCAGTCGGTATGGTTGCCGGAGCTGTGGTTTCTGGAGCGTATTTTGGAGACAAACTCTCTCCTTTATCAGACACGACCAACTTAGCGCCTGCCATGGCAGGTGGAGAACTTTTTCGTCATATTCGTTATATGACGCTGACTACGGTTCCCAGTATACTAATCACCCTGTTGGTGTTTTTTATCATCAGTTTTACTCAAACCACTTCAGGAACCGCAGAAATCGATTCAATACTGCTTGCCATAAAGGATAAATTTACCATCAACCTCAGTTTGTTTATCGTACCGGCGGTAGTGGTAGTTCTTATCGTACGCAAAGCACCACCTCTAATTGCCTTGCTGATAGGAACGTTACTCGGAGGACTGTTTGCCCTCATCTTTCAAAAAGACATACTTGTTGAAGTGGCCGAAGCGGGAAGTTTTAGTTTTGAAGTAGCTTACAAGGGAGTCATGAACGCCATCACGGTAGCAACAGAGATCAAAACTACCAATCCCTTATTAAACGATTTATTCAGTTCAGGAGGTATGGAGGGCATGTTAGGGACCATTTGGCTGATTATGTGTGCGATGGTTTTCGGCGGCATTATGGACGCCATTGGTGCCCTTACGAGAATCAGTACGGCATTGTTGAGCTGGGCAACTACAACCTTTCAATTGTTTGCCAGTACCGTAGCTTCTTGTTTAGCGATTAATCTTACCGCCTCAGACCAATACCTTTCCATCGTGATTCCAGGAAAAATGTTTGCTAAGGCTTACAAAAAAAGAGGGCTTGCCCCAGAAAACCTGAGTCGAACGCTGGAAGACTCTGGAACTGTAACCTCAGTATTGATTCCTTGGAACACTTGTGGCGCCTACCAATCGGGTGTATTGGGTGTGGGTGTGGGCGAATACTTTGTTTACGCCATCTTCAATTGGCTGAGTCCTTTTATGACCTTATTATTTGCGGCATTTAAGATTAAAATTGCCAGTCGAAAAGCAGCGATAAGTCGATAAGAAAAACTTATCAAATTATCAATTATTATAAAATGAATTGGATTGCTAAATGGGCTACAATACCTATTTTAGTAAATAAAAAAAATTCATTATGAGCGAAAGTAAATGTCCATTTCACGGTTCAACGACCACCGCTACGGTAGGTACTGAAAACACGGATTGGTGGCCCAATCAGTTAAACATTGATATTTTACGTCAGCACGATAGTAGGAGTAATCCTATCCCTGAGGTAAACTACAGAGAAAATGTAAAAAAATTAGATATCGAAGCTGTTAAAGCCGATATTAAAACCATGCTAAAAGATTCTAAAGACTGGTGGCCTGCCGACTGGGGACACTACGGTCCTTTCTTTATCCGGATGACATGGCATGCTGCAGGAACCTACAGAACGGGAGACGGACGTGGTGGAGCTGCAACAGGAGCACAGCGTTTTGCCCCGCTAAATTCGTGGCCCGACAATGGAAACCTTGATAAAGCGCGTCGTTTGTTATGGCCCATTAAAGAAAAATACGGAAACAAACTCTCCTGGGCAGACTTGCTTGTACTCGTGGGCAACGTAGCGATCGAAGACATGGGTGGACCCAACCACGGAACCGTTCTTGGACGTGAAGATATTTGGCATCCTGAAAAAGATATTTATTGGGGAGCTGAAGACGAATGGCTAGGTGATAAGCGTTATGGCGATACCCGTCAATCGCTTGAAAATCCGCTTGCGGCAGTTCAAATGGGACTGATTTATGTAAACCCAGAGGGGCCAAACAGCAATCCTGATCCAGCCCTTTCCGCTCAAGACATTCGGGAAACGTTTAAACGAATGGCCATGAATGACGAAGAAACCGCTGCGCTTACCGCTGGCGGACATACCTTTGGAAAGGCACACGGGGCAGGTGATGCAGCCCTTGTAGAAGCTGAACCGGAAGGTGCACCCGTAGAAATGATGGGACTTGGATGGAATAACAAACACGCCTCAGGGGTGGGTGTAGATGCTATAACTAGTGGTATTGAAGGTCCTTGGACCACTAACCCCACCCAATGGGATATGGGATATTTGGAGCTTATGTTCAAATACGAGTGGGAGCTTAAAAAGAGTCCAGCAGGAGCTTGGCAATGGCATCCTATTGACTGTGCGGAGGAAGACATGGTTCCTCAGGTAGACGGAAGCGACGTAAAAGTACTTCCTATGATGACCACTGCAGATATGGCGATGAAAGCAGATCCCATTTACAATAAAATTTGTCAACGATTCTTAGCCAACCCAAGTGAATTTGAAGAAACCTTTGCAAAAGCTTGGTTCAAATTACTACATCGAGATATGGGACCTAAGACCAACTATATCGCGGGAGATTATAAGGATGAAACGTATAGTTGGCAAGACCCAACACCGATTGGAAAAATTTTGACTTCTACGGAAGAAGATGCTGTTCGAAATGCAGTGGCAAACGCTGGCCTAAGCATACAAGAACTAGTCAATACAGCTTGGGCAAGTGCAAGTACTTTTAGAGGGTCCGACAACCGTGGGGGTGCAAATGGTGCACGTATCCGCTTGGAGCCTCAAAAGAATTGGGACGTAAATAAACCCGAGGAGCTTTCCAAGGTATTGGCCGTGTACGAAAAAATAGCTGCAGAGCATGGAGCCAGTATTGCAGATGTGATTATTATCGGAGGTGCTGTTGGAATTGAAAAAGCCGGTGGTCAAAAGGTAGCTGTAACCACTGGTCGTGGAGATGCTACTCAGGAAGCTACCGACATCGATTCCTTTAATTTGCTAAAACCTAGAGCGTGTGGATTTAGAAATTACGCAGAAAAAGAGTTTGCAGTAAGTCCAGAGGAAATCATGCTTGATAAAGCACAACTGCTCGGCTTAACTCCAGTAGAAATGACTTTACTTGTAGGTGGCTTACGCGCCATGGGTGTTTCCCACAGTGGAGACGGAGTTTGGACCGATGGAACGCTAGACAACAGTTGGTTTAAAACCCTGCTATCTATGGACGTAAAGTGGGAAACTACAGGATACAACAGCTATGTGGCTAAGGATCGAACTAGTGGTGCAGAGCAAAGAACTGCTTCACGAACAGACTTGGTTTTCGGATCAAATTCGGAGCTAAGAGCCATTGCTGAAGTCTATGCTCAAAATGATAATAACGACAAATTTGTTCAAGATTTCATCAAAGCGTGGAATAAAGTAATGAATGCAGATCGATTTGATCTTCAATAGTTAGTTCCCCTTTTTAAGGAACAAAAACCCCGGTGCATGCATTGGGGTTTTTTGTAAATCCTAGGTAAAGTAAAATATTAACGTCGATACCTTTCGTTCTGTATTACACCTTTGCAATTGAATTTGTATTTTTGTGTAAGATTAGTAATCCATGGTAAAAAAAAAGCACCCCAATCCAACTGACCCTAAACTAAAACGTCAGAGACAAGTGCTCTTTGGAGGGGCCTTATTGCTTTTAGCTTTGCTACTAACCCTTGCTTTTATTTCCTATCTCTACAGTTGGAAAGCAGACTACAGCACCTTAGCGGCATTTACAGACCGAACCGTAGTAGCGCAAAACATCCTCAACAAATTAGGTGCTTTGATCAGTCATTTTTTTATTTATGAAGGAGTCGGACTGGGCGCCTTTTTAATACCCTATTTGGTTGGATTGAGTGGGTACAAATTGTTTTTTAGTGGAAGTACACAAGGCTTGATTCGTTCCTGGGCTTGGGGTATCGCTCATATCCTTTGGACTTGTTTAGCTTTTGGATATTTTTGGACTGAGTTGCCAATTTTATCTGGAATTATTGGTTTTGAAATTCACGCTTTTGCCGTGATTTATGTCGGTCGCTTAGGGCTTTTGGCAATTCTATCCTTTTTATTCCTGTGCTTTATCGTAATCGAATTGGGATGGACTCCTGAAAAAATGGCATCTTGGTTTCAAGGGTTGAAGCACAATGGGGAAGAAAAAACAGCAGCGGAATATCCTGAAGAAGAAATTGAAATGGACCTACATTCCTCTCCTACCCTTCACGATTCTGATCAAACTTTTGAAGAAGAAGAGGAAGAAGAAATTCCAAACCTTACGGAAGATGGTTTAGAATCTCCCAAGGCTGACGTTTCACCCATTGCTATGGAAATTGAAGCGCCTGTAGAAGAAAGCATGGAAAAAGAGCTGTCAAAAGAATTGGTTGAAAAACAAGGTTTCTTTGACCCTACTTTAGAGCTCAGTAACTTTAAAAGACCTGGAATTGATTTATTAAAGGACTATGGAGACAACAGCATTACCATCAATCAGGAAGAGCTCGAAGCCAATAAAAATAAAATTGTTGAAACCCTCAGTAATTATAAAATTGGAATTGCAAACATTAAAGCAACTATAGGGCCTACTGTAACCTTATACGAGATTGTACCTGATGCGGGCATACGCATTTCCAAAATAAAAAACTTAGAAGACGATATAGCACTTTCCCTTTCTGCTTTAGGAATTCGCATCATTGCACCTATTCCCGGTAAAGGAACCATTGGAATTGAAGTCCCTAACCAGAAGCCCAGTATAGTTTCGATGCGTTCTGTTATTAGTGCTTCAAAATTTCAGAATGCCGAAATGGAATTGCCTATTGCTTTAGGTAAAACCATAAGCAATGAAACTTTTGTAGTTGATCTGGCAAAAATGCCTCACTTGCTCATGGCAGGGGCTACCGGTCAGGGGAAATCGGTGGGATTAAATGCCGTGTTGACTTCTTTGCTTTACAAAAAACATCCCGCTGAAGTTAAATTTGTATTGGTAGACCCTAAAAAGGTAGAACTCAATATTTACAATAAAATCGAGCGCCACTACCTTGCAAAACTACCCGATACAGAGGAGGCCATAATTACAGACAATACCAAAGTAATCAACACCCTCAACTCGCTCTGTATTGAAATGGACAACCGCTACGAACTACTTAAAAATGCGATGTGTCGGAATCTAAAAGAATACAATAAAAAATTCAGAGAGCGTAAGTTGAATCCCAACGAAGGACACAGC
Organism: Flavobacteriaceae bacterium; assembly: GCA_023263685.1. Classification (GTDB taxonomy): domain Bacteria; phylum Bacteroidota; class Bacteroidia; order Flavobacteriales; family Flavobacteriaceae; genus MS024-2A. The sequence goes on from JALQVM010000070.1 coordinate 6,863, forward strand.
TATTTACCTTATATCATTTTGGTGGTCGATGAGTTTGCAGATTTAATCATGACCGCTGGAAAGGAGGTTGAAACCCCCATTGCTCGACTTGCCCAATTGGCTCGTGCCATTGGAATTCACCTGATCATTGCTACCCAACGCCCTTCTGTAAATGTAATTACGGGGATCATTAAAGCGAATTTTCCTGCTCGAATAGCCTTTAGAGTGACCTCAAAAATTGATTCTCGAACCATTTTAGACAGCGGAGGTGCAGATCAACTTATCGGTAGAGGGGACATGCTATATACTCAAGGAAATGAGCTCACTCGAATCCAGTGCGCATTTGTAGATACTCCCGAAGTAGAGCGCATTGCCGCCTATATCGGAGGACAAAAAGGCTATGCAGACGCACATTTACTCCCCGAATACATAGGGGAAGAAAGTTCTACAAATTTAGATATCGATGCGAGTGAACGCGATGCGTTATTTAGAGAAGCTGCAGAAGTTATAGTAACGGCCCAACAAGGTTCGGCCTCTTTATTGCAACGAAAATTAAAATTAGGATACAACCGTGCAGGTAGAATCATCGATCAAATGGAAGCCGCAGGGGTGGTCGGTCCATTTGAGGGAAGTAAAGCCAGACAGGTATTGATTTCTGACTTTGCAGCTTTAGATCGATTGTTAAACGAAGAAGAGAATTGAGTACCTTTCAAATAAATAAAATTGCCATGAAAAAACGGATCGTTTTGCTTCTTTTGAGTACGCTTTTAAGCCTTCAACTCAAAGCCCAAAATACCGAAGCTGCCCAACAACTGCTGGACGAGGTATCTGCTAAAATTGCCTCCTTTGAAACCATGGCCTTTGAATTTGATTATGTACTGGAAAACCGACAAGAAAACATCAAACAAGAAACCAACGGATCGGTAACCGTATCGGGAGACCGGTACAAGCTCCTTTTCCTCGGAGCAGAACAAATGTTTGATGGAAAAAAAACGTATACCATAGTACCGGATAACGAAGAAATCACCATCAGCTCGATGGAAGAAACCGAAGACATTGGCATTAACCCTTCTAAACTTTTGTATTTCTATAAAGAAGGCTATGCCTTTCAATGGGATATCAAACAAAATGTTATGGGAAGGACCATACAGTTTATCAAACTGATCCCTACGGAAGAAAACAAAGAGGTGGAATATCTTTTACTTGGAATAGACCTACTCAAAAAAACCATTTACCGACTGATAGAAATTGGATCCAATCAAACCCGGACAACCCTTACCATTTCAAATTTTGTATCCAATATCAAGTTGGCTGCAGATTTTTTTACGTTTGACCCTTCAGCCTACCCCGATTACTATATAAATCAGTAAGCCTTGAAAATAATTGATCGCTACATTTTAAAAAGCTATCTCACTCGACTGTTCAGTGTCTTTACCATCTGTATGTTCATTTTTGTCATACAAACCTTTTGGCTTTTTATCGATGAACTGGCAGGAAAAGGTTTGGATATTCTCATCATTCTCAAATTTCTCGTTTATTATTCTCCCAAACTCATCCCTTTGGTATTGCCCCTATCGGTCTTATTAGCCTCGCTGATGACCTACGGCACCCTGTCTGAAAATTATGAATTTGCAGCCATGAAATCGACAGGAATTTCACTTCAGCGCGCCCTTTACAGCTTGGTTGTATTTCATGTGTTGTTGGGGATAGGAACCTTTTATTTTTCTAATCATGTGATTCCTTACGGCGAATTAAAATCCTACAACCTCAGGCGAAACTTGGCTAAACTGGAACCAACCCTTGCCATACGTGAAGGAATTTTTAATGAGATTGGAGAAATCAACATCAAGGTAAAACGCAAATACGGAGATAACGATCGCTTTTTGGAGGACGTTATTATACACGAATATACCCCCAACCAAAAAAACACCATTGTCATTAAAGCAGAGCGAGGCGAAATGAAAAACGAGCCTACCGATCCCAACTTAAAATTGGTGCTTTACAACGGCAATCGCTACGAAGACATTGAACCCAAAAAAGCCCGCGAAAGGGAACGCATCCCTCACGCTAAGGTTTCCTTCGAAACCTATGAAATGAACATCGACCTCTCTAAATTCAACCAAGTGGATTTGGAAGAAGAGAACCATAAGAATACCTTTCGGATGAAAAAAATCGATCAGTTGAAAATCAGCATCGACACCCTACAGCAAAATTACGGGAAAGATCAGGAGGTATTTAGCGAAAACTTTGGAAAAAAAAGCGCTGTTACTCAAATTGTAAAGAAAGAAAAAAGTACGAGTGCTCAAGACAGTATCCCTAGCGATATTTTTGGTTTTATCGAGACTGATCAGTATTGGCAAAAAGCACAGTTGATGGATGAAGCCATTTCTTCTGTACGCATAGGATTGAGAAACTTGACCTCAAAACGGGGACAGTTTTTTGCTTACCAAAAACTCATCAACCTCCACAAAATCGAATTACAAAAAAAATACACCCTACTCTTTGTTTCCTTGTTGTTGTTTTTAATTGGAGCCTCTTTAGGTGCCATCATCCGAAAGGGAGGTCTTGGACTTCCTCTCGTTTTATCTGTTTTAATCTTTTTAACCTACCACTACATTGGATTATTCAGCACCAATGCAGCAGAGGACAATAGCATATCACCCTTTTTTGCCAGCTGGCTCTCTACGTTTATTTTGACCCCTTTTGCTATTATCTTAACTCGAAGAGCTTCTTCCGACAAAGGGTTTGTAAGTATTTCCAACTTTTATTACCCACTAGTAGAAAAAATTAAAGCCCTTCCTTTTGTAAAAAGAAAACTCCAAACGAATGACAGTACAAGAAATTAAGTTAGACCCTATACCAGAGGCGATAGAAGCGATAAAAAACGGAGAGGTTATCATAGTTGTTGACGATGCCAATCGCGAAAACGAAGGTGATTTTGTAGCT
>JALQVM010000071.1 GCA_023263685.1 Flavobacteriaceae bacterium
GAACGATGAAAAAAATTATATATCTATTAAGTATTGTAACTGTATTTATTTCTTGTACGGAGTCTGATAATACGATTGATTATGTATTTGACAACTACCAACAAGGAGCAGTAATAAGAACGATTAGTTCTAGTGGAGAATACAATTTCTACGATCCTGCAAACTCTGTGTTTTCAGCAACCATTGAAGAACACGATACCGAAAATGGTGGTTTAATGCAAAATGTAGAAGTGTATGTATCTCTAAACGGAGGGTCAGAAGCACTTCTAAAAACGCTACAGCCTGGTGATTTTACTACTGGACCTAAAGGACTACCAAGAGCAGACCTCAAGGTTTCTTTAGCTGAATCTGTCGGGGCTTTAGGACTGTCTTCTTCGCAATACACAGGAGGAGATGCAATTAACATTAGATTAAAGCTTAATCTAACAGACGGAAGAAGCTATAGCTCTGGTGATGTTACTGGATCTATGACCGGATCGTATTTTGCTTCACCTTTTGCCTACAATATGGTTATCAAATGTATTCCTTTATCTGCTGTACCTGGAATCTACACATTCAATATGTCGGATTCCTACGGAGACGGATGGCAAGGTAGTCACATCAAAGTAACTGTTGATGGAACGACTACTTATTATGGAATTCCTAGTCCTTATGGATCTGATGCAGACAGAAATGCTCTTTTAGAGCCTTTCACTGGAAATGAATCAGGAGGAACTGCACAGCTTACCATTCCTGAAGGAGCCTCTTCTATGAGCTTCGAATGGAATAGTGGTGACTGGCCATCAGAATGTAGCTATTCTATTGTTTATACTAAACTTGACGGTACCGGTGAACAAAATGCTTTCAGTGAAAGTAGTGTTGCTCCTGGAGTTAAAGTATTAAGTATTTGTCAATAATATCATACACTGAATTGAAAATAAAAAGAGGGGTTTTTACCCCTCTTTTTTATTTAGGGATAAACATATCCCCGCCAAAAGTTTTTATCTCCTTGGTATTTCCAAACAACTTTACCTGCAGGGGTAACTTCCCAATAGCCATAATCACCTTCACAAATTAATGTATTTCCATTGGGCAAACGATACGCTCCAGAGATCTTACCGAAATATAAAGTAGGATCGGTAAAGCTCCAACTTACCTCTGGACTCGTCCAAGCTTCAGGATCACTTTCAAAATTAGGGGGCAAAATAAATTCATATACTATAGACTGCTCATCCAAGGAACCGTTCATATAGATTAAGAATCGTCCTGTGGTGTCTGGATCTAAGCTAACCAGTGTAGGATGATGATTGTTATAAAAAAGCCGTGGCGAGGCACTCCCGTAGGCCTGTGGATTTCCAAATCGGAACAACAAGTCCCCAGCCGCTGTGGCTGTTGTTTCGGTATCGTATTGATGCGGAATGACCCAAACCTCACTATAAAAATTAACACTTAAAAAAATTACATCCTTTTCGGCATCATAATACAAACCGTTGGCATGCATTAAATCACCATTGTCGTTTTGGTAGTAATTCAAATCGATTTTTTTGGGATTGGCAGCAACCTCTCCAAAATTTAAACCGTCTTCCGCATGGTCCTGAATCAAATGATCAACACTTCGCCATTCCCATTCAATTTTTTGAGTTTCGGGGTTTAATTCAATGATTTTTTCAAGATACATGGGTCCTTCATCATCATACCCTAGATTCTGTGCTACCTCCGCTTGAAAACCTTCCCAAACCAAAATAAGAATGTTGCCATTGGGAAGAATTTCAAAATCATGGTGGAGCAATTCGCTTTCCGTATTTAGCTCGTATTCCCATAGTGTAGTTCCCTCTGGACTCATTTTTCTTAAAATACCTCCGTAGCCTCCAAAGGAAAAACTAACCTCATCGGGTTTAAAAAGTCCGATCAGACTTCCATCGGATAGCAATTCAATATCATTCCCCAGTTTTGAATCAAAATTCCAAGTTTGTAAACGCTCTCCAGCCTTGGAAGTTAAATAGGCTTTGGTACCTCCATTCTCAATCATAAATACCGGATTGGGGTCAATTTCTTTTGGAATGTAAAGTGCTACTTCCTCTGTGGTTTGTGGTATGGGTAAAAATACAGCTGTCAAGGTTAGATTAGTCGATAAGATAAAATCGTGTTCTTCACTCAGCACGTCATTTTCGAAGCCTTTCCAACGATCAAAATAATACCCTGCTGCGGGGGTTGCTTTTACAGATAGGGAAGTATTTAACGCGTATTCTTCCTCTAGTTGATTGACACTTCCCTGCCCTTCTATAATAAGAGTGAGGGTCAATAAAGTAGGGGATGCTCCTTCTGTGGCTTCTTTGGAACATCCCAAAAAAGTCAGGATAATAAGATGGGTTGTAAGTAATTTTTTAAAAAATTTACTCGATGTACAATAAAACTTCATACAACTATTTTTTTTAGTGAAAGTACTAAATTATAAAATCAACTAAAGGATAAAAAAATGGAATACATGGGAATAACAAAAGTGAATTAGAGTATTTTTGGAGCATGGAAACCTTGACAATTTTTGGAATACGAGCCATACTAGAAGCAATACAATCTGAAAAACCCATTGATAAAGTTTGGCTATTAAAAGGGACACAAAGTCAGCTTTTTGAACAACTGCTTCACAAACTGAGAGAAAAAAATATTGCATTTAGCTTTGTTCCGGTAGAACGCTTGAGTCGTTTTTCTGAAAAAAATCATCAAGGGGCGGTCGCTCGTATCGGCGCAGTTGAAACCGTAGACATGGAGCCTTTGATTGAACAGATCATGGAAGCCAAACAAAATCCGTTGTTTCTGTTATTGGACGGAATTACAGATGTCCGAAACTTTGGTGCCATTCTTCGTTCGGCTGCCGCGTCGGGCATTGATGCTGTTTTTATTCCCTCCAGTGGAAGTGCGCCACTCAATGGGGATACCATAAAAACCTCTGCGGGAGGTGCCTTTAAAGTTCCCATTTCTAAAGTTAATCATCTAAAGGATGTGCTGTTTTATTTAAAGGCACAAGGGGTTGCTCTTCTCGCGCTGACAGAAAAAGCCACAGCAACAGTGTACGAGCAAGATTTAAAAGCTCCAACTGCTCTTATTTTTGGTTCAGAAGATACCGGGATCTCCTCAGGAATTTTAAAAATAGCGGATGCCAAAGCGAAGCTGCCTATACGAAACGACATTGATTCGCTGAATGTTTCCGTTGCCTGCGGTATTGTTTTTTACGAAGCGATCCGACAAAGACTGTAGTCAGAAGAATCTCCTATCTTTAAGCTATGAACACTCCTTTAGCAGAACGAATGCGTCCTAAGTCTCTGGCTGACTACTACGGCCAAGAACACTTGGTGGGTCCTAAAGGGAGTTTAAGTCAAATGATTGTGAACGGTGTATTTCCCTCTATGGTATTCTGGGGGCCTCCGGGGACAGGAAAAACCACCTTAGCACAACTGTTAGCCAAAGAAAAAGAACGTCCCTTTTACCAGCTCTCTGCCATTAATGCTGGGGTAAAAGAAGTGAGAGAAATCATTCAAAAAGCTGAAAACACGGGCGGATTGTTTAGCGGTAAAAGTCCCATATTATTCATTGATGAGATTCACCGATTCAGTAAAGCACAACAAGACTCTTTGCTCAATGCAGTTGAAAAAGGAATCGTTACCCTTATCGGTGCCACTACAGAAAATCCGAGCTTTGAAGTCATCAATGCCCTACTTTCCCGTTGCCAAGTGTACCTACTTGAAGCTCTGGGGAAAAAGGACCTTCAAAATATTTTAACCCAAGCCCTCACTACCGACGAGCAATTAAAAGCTAAAAAGATTGAGATAAAAGAATCTGAAGCCCTGATCGAACTAGCCGGTGGGGATGCCCGTAAACTGCTCTCCCTACTTGAACTGGTGGTGCAAAATCAAAATTCAAAAAAAATTGTACTAACCAATGCTTTAGTTTTTGATACCGTTCAAACCCAAACTGTCCTTTTTGATAAAAACGGAGATTTTCATTACGATATGGTCTCTGCATTCATCAAATCCATCAGAGGAAGCGATCCCAATGCGGCGGTCTATTGGTTGGCTCGTATGATAGAAGCAGGAGAAGACATTGCCTTTATTGCGCGTAGAATGCTAATACTTGCAGCAGAGGATATCGGTATCGCGAACCCTACTGCTTTAGTTCTTGCCAATTCTACCTTTCAGGCCGTAACTTCGGTAGGCTATCCCGAAGGGAGGATCTTGTTGAGCGAATGTGCGCTTTATCTTGCCAGTTCACCCAAGAGTAATCGAGCCTATAAAGCCATTGATTATGCTCTAGAAAAGGTAAAACAAACCGGCAACCTTCAGGTGCCAATTCACCTTAGAAATGCCCCTACTAAATTAATGAAGGAGTTGGGCTATGGGCAGGGATATCAATATGCTCATGACTTTCAAAATCAATTTGTAGATCAAGAATTTCTTCCTGAGCAAATTAGGGGAACAAAATTCTACGACCCAGGAGAAAACCCCAAAGAAAAAACCATCCGTGAGTTTTTAAAATTCCGCTGGAAGGAGAAGTACAACTACTAAGTTTTTCTCCAGAAAAAGGGGGTCAACAAGATCAATACCGTAAATAATTCCAGACGACCTAAAAGCATTAAAAAGCTCGCCCACCATTTACCCAGTTGAGGCAAAGCAGCATAGGTACTGCTGGGGCCAAAATCACCTAAAGCAGGGCCCACATTCCCAAGCGTGGAGGCAGAAAGCCCTACGGCAGATTCAAAATTGATACCTAAACTTCCAAAACCCAAAGCACCAATGATAAAACTCAACATATAAAGAATAAAAAAGCCGAGTATGTTGTACGCAATTGCATCACTAACGGTTTTGTTGTTGTAACGGGCTTGAATAATCGCATTGGGGTGTAAGGCACGTTTAAATTCAAGAAAACCACTTTTAATCATCAGCATATGACGGACTACTTTTACCCCACCTGAGGTAGAACCTGAAGACCCTCCCATAAACATCAGCCCAAAAAAGACAACGGTTAAAAAGGGAGTCCACTGCGTAAAGTCGGAAGACACAAAACCAGTGGTTGTAATTACTGCAATAACTTGAAAAATTGCGGCTCGGAAACTAGATTCCAGTTGCGTCCACGAAAAAGTATCTCCAAAATATACCCCACTTTCTTTATTTAAAATGACCGCAGTGGTAAGTACAGTAAACACAAAAATAAAACTCAAATAAACTTTAAATTCCTCGTCGGCTATAATTTTCTGGAATTTTCGGGTAAAAATAAAATAACTCAAGACAAAATTTACTCCTGCCAGCAACATAAAAAAGGTAATGATATACTGGATCAGGGGCTGGTCATTCCAAAAAGCTATACTGCTGTTTTTTGTAGAAAACCCTCCTGTGGATACGGTGCTCATCGCGTGATTGATGGCATCAAAAAAAGACATTCCGGCCAACCAAAGCAATAGGGTTTCTAAACAAGTGTAAACCACATAAATCAACCAAAGTCGTTTTGCGGTATCTGTTATTCTTGGGTGGAGTTTGTCTCCTGCAGGCCCAGGTGCCTCCGCTGAAAACAGCTGAATTCCCCCAATACCTAAGAAAGGAAGTATGGCAATTGCCAATACAATAATTCCCATCCCCCCAATCCAATGGGTAGTGCTTCGCCAAAACAAGATCCCCTCGGGTAAGACTTCTAAGTCGTCAATAACCGAGGCTCCGGTGGTGGTGTAGCCTGACATCGTTTCAAAAAAACTGGAAGAAAAATCTGTAAATGTACCGGTCAATAAGTAGGGAATCGTTCCCGATAAGGCCATTAATATCCAACCTAAACTCACGATCAAATAGCCCTCTCGTTTTTGGATTTGTTTTTCGTGTTGCCTTCCAAACAGCATAAAAAGGGCACCGATTGACAATACTAAAAAAGCCGCTAACGTAATTTCAAAAACAATTCCATCTTGGTAACAGTAACTGATCAGTGCCGAAAGCAACATCAGTCCACCATTGAAAAGGAGTAAAACTCCCATCAGAAAAATTACGATCTTATAATTGAGATTTAGCATCTAGCCCCTTTATAAAAATAACTGCTCAATTCTTTTGATGGAACGAGGCAAACAGCAAACAACAATCCGGTCGCCGGGTTGAATTTCGTAATTCCCTAAGGCAATGATGCCCACTCCTTCTTTGATAACCCCCCCAATAATAGCGGTTCGGGGAAAATCTATGTCCTTAATTCTATAATTGGCCACTTTTGAATTTGCATTTACCACAAACTCTAATATTTCTGCATTGAGGTTATTTAGGGTAGTCATATCAACTACATCTCCTTTTCTTATGTATCTAAAAATGGTATTGGCGGTCAATAATTTTTTATTGATCAAGGTGTCGATACCGATGGAATGAGACAATTGAAAATAATCCATATTCTCAACCAAGGCGATGGTCTTTTTTACATTTTTTGTTTTTGCCATCAGACAAGACATAATATTGGTTTCCGAATTTTCAGTAACGGAAATAAACGCATCCATACTTGACAGTTCTTCTTCATCCAATAAGTCTGAATTTCTTCCATCTCCATGGATAACCAAAGCATTGGGAAGTAAATCGGCAATTTCGAAAGCTTTTTTCTTGTTCTTCTCTAAAATGGTAACCTTAAATTTTTTCTTACAAAGCTCTCGGGCAGTATTGTATCCTATCTTTCCACCGCCTAAAATCATGATGTTTTTGATGGAGGTTTTTTTCTTTCCTGTAAGCTTGTAGAGTTCTTCTACTCCTTCCTTTAGGGTAATAAAGAAAACGGTATCTCCATTTTCAAAACAACTGTCGCCCCTAGGAATGATAGTGGTTTGAGTACCTTGCCTTTGAATTGCAATCGGCATAAAGTGAACATCAGAGAAAATTGAGGCGGCATCTTTAACGGTTTTACCGACAAAAGGAACATCATCATCCAGCTTGGTGCCGATTAGGGTTAAGGCTCCCTCTTCAAATTCATAACTGTTTGAAAAGGCGGATTGATCGAGCAGCTGTTGAATTTCATTAGCCGCCAATTCTTCCGGCGAAATCAGTTCGTCCACACCAATTTCCTGAAAACTGATGGTCTCTTTAGCACGGATGAATTCAAAATTGGAAATTCGTGCGATCGTGCGTTTACACCCCAATTGTTTTGCAAGGGCGCAGATGGTAATGTTTGTAGCTTCTTCAGAGGTCACCGCAATAAACAAATCAGATGAGGCCACTTGTGCTTCTTCCATAAGTGATAAGGACAAGGCATCTCCTTTGATCGCCTTTATATCGAGGTGTGATTCGGCATAATTTAAGCGCTCCTTTTCGGTATCAATCAAGGTGATGTCGAGCGACTCAAACGAAAGAAGTTTTGCCAAATGGAATCCTACTTCTCCCCCTCCTGCAATAATAATTTTCATATAGGTGTATCGAAATACCATCCAAATATACGAATATTAGGAATGGAAGTGTAAAATACAGACAAACTTGAAAGCCAAATTCCTATCTTTGCCCCGCTATGAAACAATCCATAAAGCCTGATGAAAACAAACCTGAAACTAAAAAAACTCAGGTTACCCATATGTTTGATGGAATTTCCAAGAGCTATGATTTACTCAATAGAATCATTACCCTTGGAATTGATGTATTGTGGAGAAAAAGAGTAGTCAAGTTACTCCAAAAAGAGCAGCCTAAAAGCATCTTGGACATAGCTACAGGTACGGGAGACTTAGTACTGGAGCTTGCAAAAATCAATGCTGATAAAATTATTGGGTTAGACATTTCCCCTGGCATGCTGGAAATTGGAAAACAAAAAGTAAAAAACAAACAACTGGAAGACCGAATTGACATGCAATTGGGTGACTCAGAAGCCCTTCCTTTCGACAAGGAAACCTTTGATGGAGTCACCATAGCCTTTGGGGTACGAAATTTTGAAAATTTAGAACTAGGCTTACAAGAGATTTTTCGGGTTTTAAAGCCCAACGGCGCCTTAGTAGTTTTAGAAACAGCCGTTCCTCAAAACAGACTCCTTAGAAGCCTTTATACCCTCTACACCCAAAAAATCATGCCCTTTATAGGTAAACTATTTTCTAAAGATCCCTCCGCATACCAATACCTATCGGACTCAGCTGCGATATTTCCCTGCGGAGAACAGTTTAACAATATTTTACGTAAAAACGGGTTTATAGAGGTAGAAGATTTCCCACAAACCCTAGGAGTTTCTTCCATTTATTTTGCTAGAAAGCCGTAACATTTTTAGGAGCATCGTATTTGTCCTTTTTGCAAGTTTTTTTGCAAATGGAGTCTATTCTCAATATCCCGTGGTGAGAGAACGTCTCATTAACCTCCCAACATTTGACAAAAAACCCGTTCACTACGGTTATTTTTTGGGGCTTAACCAATACGATTTTAAGTTTGAATACATTCAAAACTACTATAAAGAGTTGATGTTAAGGGATATAGCGGTAGAACAAAAAAAAGGATTCAGTGTAGGCTTAATTGGAGATGTAAGGATTAACGACTATCTAAACCTACGATTTGAGCCCGGCTTATTTTACAATTCACGCGATTTAATTTATCCAGAATATGTCGAATTTACTAGAGCAACGGATCGGTTTAGAGAAATCAAATCGACCTACATCCACCTTCCACTCTTAGTAAAAATAAGTACCAAACGAATCAATAACTTTAAACCCTTTATCGTAGGAGGGTTTTCAACCGACTTCAACCTCTCCAGCAACCAAAAAAATTCAGATGACAATGCCAGTAACGTCTTTAGAGTTGTAAGCCAACACATCAATTACGAACTGGGTATAGGTTTTGATTTTTACCTCTACTACTTTAAATTTTCCCCCTCTTTAAGAGGAATTTTTTCCATGGAAAATGAGTTAATCCCAGACGGCGACCCCGACAGCCCATGGACAGGGAAAATCAATAATTTATTTTCGAGAGGAGTAGCACTTATTATCACTTTTGAATAAGCGCGTTGGATCGAAAAAGTTCGCTGAGAAAAATTGCCCCTGCAGTAGCTACATTTAGACTTTCTGCCCGTTGCTGGTTTGACTTAAAATGGGGAATGGCCAATGTTGCATCCAAATGGGCGCTAACCGCTTTAGAAATTCCATGCGATTCACTGCCGAGTACATACGTCCCCTTGGGAGGGAGTGTTGTCGTATAAATCGAAGTTCCACTTGCGCTGGCTCCATAAATGGGTTTGTTAAGATCCCGCAAAGCCGTTCCAAGATCGCTAACGTAATGACAATGCACCCTTGCGATTGAACCCATAGTAGCTTGCACCACTTTGGGATTAAAACAGTCCACAGTACTCTTACTGCAGATAAGTTCTGAGAGGCCAAACCAATCGCATAAACGTATTAAGGTTCCCAAATTGCCGGGGTCACTGATCCCATCTAAAACTAAGCTCACCGATTCGTTTACAAGTGCTCTTGCTTGGGGCATTTGAAAAACTCCTAGGACTGGCGAGGGTGTTTTAAAATGGGTCAATTGTTTCATTTCTCCTTCACTGATATGTTCTGCTTCGGGATGCAATTTTGAATCTGTACTGTACAGGGAATGATACGTCCAATTGGAATCCAACAATTCTCGAACCACTTTTTCTCCTTCAGCAACAAAAAGTCCGGACGCAAGGCGGTGTTTTTTTTTGCTTAATTGAAGGATTTGCCTGCGTTGGGTCTTAGAGAG
>JALQVM010000072.1 GCA_023263685.1 Flavobacteriaceae bacterium
GATACAATCTGTGAGTCCCAATTCAAAGGCTTTTAAGGCATCTTCTGCTTTTTCTGTAAGAAAGATGACTTGATTTGGATCACAGAGCTTAGCGATAAAGTCAAAGCCAGAGTAAACAGGGAGCTTTGAAGCAAGAAAAATAAGGTCAATGCTGTTGTATTTCAAAAAATTTAACGCATCCACTGCATTTGAGAATTCAGCTTTTTTAGAAAGCGCCTCTACTTTTTTAAAAATTTGAATGAGATGAAGTCGCTGAATTGCATTGGGGTCTACAATGATATAGGTAAGTTTCATTAATTAAAGATTTAGTCTCTCAAAAATAATAAAAAAAAACAGATCAAACACTTAATTATTATTTGGTATACTGTATGATATAGCTTATTTTTGCAGACCAAAATTAAAATTATGAATAATTACGAAACTGTTTTCATTTTAAATCCCGTTCTGTCTGAAACTCAGGTGGAGGAAGCAGTTCAAAAATTTGTAGACATTATTAAGACCAACAAAGGTTCCATTACGAGCCAAGAAAACTGGGGTCTTAAGAAATTAGCCTATCCGATTGAAAATAAAAAGAGTGGCTTCTATCATCTTTTTGAATTTACTGCACCACAAGAAGCAATTAACCCCCTAGAAGTCGAGATGAGACGTGACGAGCGTGTCATGAGATACCTCACGGTAAAACTCGACAAACACGCACTTGCATGGGCGGAAAAAAGAAGAAAACGAAACAAAGCAAAAGCATAAGGTATGTCTAAGATAGAAGAACAAAACTCAGGAAAGAAAGAGGGAGAGATTCGGTATTTAACACCTTTAAATATTGACACTTCTTCTCAGAAAAAATATTGTCGTTTCAAACGATCTGGAATCAAGTATATCGATTACAAAGACCCAGATTTTTTATTAAAATTTGTAAACGAACAGGGTAAAATCTTACCTAGAAGGTTGACAGGAACCTCTCTTAAATATCAGAGAAAAGTTTCTGTTGCAGTAAAAAGAGCACGTCATTTGGCTTTAATGCCTTACGTAGCCGATATGTTAAAATAATAAAGCATTCATCATGGAATTAATACTAAAAGAAGACGTACAAAATCTTGGATTCAAAGATGAAATTGTGAGTGTGAAAAACGGTTACGGACGTAATTTTTTGATCCCACAAGGCAAAGCTATTATGGCGACGGTGTCTGCTAGAAAAGTTTTGGCTGAAAATTTAAAGCAAAGAGCTTTTAAAGAAAAGTCAATCATAGAAGCAGCTGAAAAAAGAGCAGCAGAAATCAAAGCGTTAACCATCCAAATCCCATCCAAAGTGGGAACCGGAGATAAGTTATTTGGATCTGTTACCAATGCAGATTTGGCTAGCCTGATCAGTGCGCAGTCCAGCGAGTTGGATAAAAAGCACGTTGCCCTTCCCGGAAAGAGCATCAAACGCTTAGGTAATTATGTAGCAACCATTCGACTGCATCGAGAGGTAAGTTTTGAATTCCCATTCGAAATAGTGCCCGACACCAAAGCATAAGCATTTTAAAGTCCGCTACTAGCGGACTTTTTTTTTACCAAAAAATACAGCGTGAAATACCACCGACTTACTCATGAACAGTTTGAAGCTTTGCATCAGGAATTTGCGGTATTTCTCGCCACACAGGGTCTGGACTCGTCCAAGTGGAAGGAGATAAAAGAAAAACAGCCGGAACGCGTGGATGCTTTACTTGACCTATTCAGCGATGTGGTATGGGATAAAATCAGTAGGGAGTGTCAGTTTTTAGAATTTTCTACACCGGATCAATTGTTTTTGTTTCAGCTTTCTGAAACAACTGCCTCTGCAATCATATTAAAACTAAAGGAGTCGGAGATTGATTTAACCACATCCGCTGGTTTTCAATGGATTTTAAATCACCTAGATTCGGATCAAGTGAGTCTATACCAAGGAAACCGAACTTATCCTACAACAAAGAATGAGTTTGTTTATTCGTATTTAAGGAAGGGTGCGGTTCGGTCTGAAGGAGAACGCTTCAAAGCGTTGGAAACTTATTTTTCCAATTCGTCAAAATAAAAGATATTTGTAAGACAAACTTGACTATGCCTATAAAACCCAACACACCTAAAGGGACAAGAGATTTTTCTTCAGCCGAAGTAGCCAAACGAAATTACCTCAAGCAGCAGCTTCAATCTGCCTTTGAAACCTTTGGTTTTCAGCCCATTGAGACTCCCTCTTTCGAGCGTTTGGAGACTCTTACGGGTGTTTATGGAGCGGAAGGTGACCGTTTGGTTTTTAAAATACTCAACTCAGGTGATAAGATAAAAAAAGCCAACTTAGAGGCGCTGGAAAAAGGAAATACCCAAGATTTTATTCGTTCGGTTTCGGAGAAGGCACTCCGCTACGATTTAACCGTACCGTTTGCGCGCTATGTGGCCCAACATCAAAACGAACTTACGTTTCCCTTTCGAAGGTATCAAATCCAACCGGTTTGGCGTGCCGATCGACCCCAACATGGACGCTTTCAGGAATTTTATCAATGTGATGCCGACATCCTCGGACCGAACTCCCTTTGGCAAGAGATCGAAATGCTCTCCCTCTACGACCACGTCTTTTCAAGCTTAAAAATGCCTGGAGTTAGCTTAAAAATTAACCACCGTAAAATTTTAGCGGGCATAGCAGGGGTCTTAGGAGTAGCTTCTCAACTCACTTCCTTTACCGTTGCGTTGGATAAATTAGACAAAATTGGCAAAGAAGGGGTATTCCAGGAGCTAGAGTCGAATGGGTTCAGTTCAGCAGCCATCGAAACGTTAGCACAATTGTTAGCCTTGAAAGGCAGTGCCTTGGAGCAGTTGGACGAATTGGAAAAGCTAATGGCGGATCAGCCAGAGGGTCTTGAAGGGATTAGTGAATTGAAATTTATTCTAACGACTCTAAACGATACTCCTTTGCAAACGGTTGCCTTGAATTTTGATTTAACCCTAGCCAGAGGATTGCATTATTATACGGGCATGATCGTAGAGGTCAGTGCACCAGAAAAAGTTAAAATGGGATCTATTGGCGGAGGCGGTCGTTATGATGATTTAACGGGTACTTTTGGATTGAAAAACATGAGTGGCATTGGAATTTCTTTCGGTTTTGAACGAATTTATTTGGTCATGGAAGCCTTGGGGTTATTCCCTGCATCCTTTCATTCAACAGCGGAGATCCTGTTTGCTAATTTTGGAGCAGCTTCCGTGGCGGAAGCGTATCAACAGCTTAGTGTTCTTCGAAGATTAGGAGTGGCCTGTGAACTGTATCCAAGTGAAGTTAAACTCAAAAAACAATTGGCTTACGCCCATGCCAAAAAGATGACTAAAGTTGTACTGATTGGTTCAGAAGAATTAGAAAACAAACAATTTGTTCTCAAAAATATGGAGTCTGGTGATCAAGAGACGCATCCCTTGACTGACCTAGCCAAAATTCTCTCTTAAGATTCGTTTTTTGGTTCCAAAGTAGGTTTGGAATAGGGCTGGAAAGGTTGCCCTAACAGATTCGAAATTTTACCATTGGCTTTTTCATCAAAAAAAACATCTACACCATAGACCAATTTTTCTCGATCAAAGGGAAGATAAGTACCCAGCAGTCGGTCCCAGATCGAAAAAAGATTCCCAAAATTTGCATCGGTATAAGGGAGTCTGTAATGGTGGTGGGTTTTGTGCATGTCTGGTGAAACCAAAAGATAACTTAAATACAAATCGACTTTTTTGGGAAGTTGAATGTTGGCGTGGTTAAATTGAGTGGCAATCAGTGAAAGGGATTGATACAGCATTACAATACCCATATTGGCGCCTATTATAAGAACTCCCAAAAGGGTAAAAGTAAAACGAATCACACTTTCTAGAGGATGGTGTCTGTTGGCCGTAGTAGTGTCTACAAAATGATCACTGTGGTGAACCAAGTGAATCATCCAAAGGGGTTTTACCCGATGTTCTACCCAATGGGGGAGGTAGGCTCCTATAAAGTCAAGCAGCAATATACCTATAATGACCTCTATCGCTAAAGGAAATTCGGGTAACCAATTAAGTATTCCAAATTGACTACTCACCGTCCAGTCTGAGGTGTTGAGTAACAGAAAGGCCAAAACCAAGTTAATCAATACGGTAGTAGCCGTAAAAAAAAGATTGGGTAGGGCATGTTGCCATTTTTTATACTTAAAATTAAAAAGCGAAAAGGGACTTTCTAAAATCCAAAACAAACTTAATCCTCCTACCAGAAGTATACTTCGATGAAGGGAGGGAATCGTCTCAAAATAAGCCATTACACTTTCCATCGTGTTTCAATTTTTTACCAATTTATAAAAACTAAATAAAACGAAGCAGATGAAATTAGCCGGAGATGCGACTCCTTAGAACTTTATTTAGTATTTTCAAACAAATATTAAGGAACACAAAATGAATCGTAAAAACTTTATTAAACAATCTGCCCTTATTACGGGTGCTGGCTTAGTTCTTCCTGGATTTACTTCATTGCAAAAAGGATCTAAAATCTTGGGAGCCAATGATGCTATTTCTATCGGTGCCATAGGGATCAACGGTATGGGCTGGTCAGACACCAAAGCACTACTGAAAGTTTCAGGAGTACGCTTGACGGCTATCTGTGATGTTGATCAAAACGTCTTGGACAAAAGAGAAGCCGAAATGAAGGAATTGGGGGTTAAGGTGAAAACCTTTACCGATTATAGAAAATTACTAGAGCAAAAAGATATTGATGCGGTCATCATTGGTTCTCCAGATCATTGGCATGCCTTAATGATGATTCACGCTTCGGAAGCCGGCAAGCATGTGTATTGTGAAAAACCGATCGGAAATTCAGTTGGGGAATGTCAGGCAATGGTTGCCGCTCAAGAGCGCTATGGCAATGTAGTGCAAGTAGGTCAATGGCAACGCAGCCAAAAACATTTCCAAGATGCCCTTCATTTTATCTCTACGGGGGTATTAGGCCCCATCCGAACCGTAAAAGTGTGGTGCTATCAAGGATGGATGAGACCAGATCCCATAGTAGCCAATAGTGCCCCTCCTAAAGGAGTTGACTATGCGCGTTGGTTAGGTCCGGCTCCGACCCGACCTTTTAATGCAAGTCGTTTTCATTTTCACTTCCGTTGGTTTTGGGATTATGCAGGCGGTTTGATGACAGACTGGGGAGTACACCTGCTGGATTATGCCCTATTAGGAATGCAGGCTTCTTTGCCTAAAACCATAGTAGGCTTAGGAGGTAAATTTGCCTATCCAGATTTAGCAGAAGAAACACCAGACACGCTAACCACCTTATATGAATTTGATAAATTTAATATGGTATGGGATTCTGCAATGGGAATAGATAATGGTTCTTACGATAGAGATCACGGTATTGCCTTTATCGGTAACCATGCTACCCTTATCTTGAATCGTGGCGGCTGGGAAGTAATCGAAGAGCGGAGAAGTGAAAATAAGGTTGCAAAGCCCTTGGTCAAGCCTTCGGATAATGGCTTGGAAAAACACGCACAAAATTTTGTTGAGGCCATGCGAGCCAATGATCCTTCTTTGGTAAACTGTTCTATTCAGCAAGGTGCCCACGTGGCAACTGTAGCCCAGATGGGGAACATTTCCTACCGTTCGGGTGAAAAGCTTTATTGGGACGCAGCTAAAAAAGGATTTACCGATGCGGCCATCAACGAAAAATATCTAACGAATACCTATCATAACGGGTATACTTTACCTTTAATTTAAACTTAAAATGAAATATTTACTATCAATTTTACTGGCAACACAATTCGTGTTTGCCCAAAATCAAATGAAACCTGAAGAAACCGAAGTTTGGGAACCCGAACCCAAAGTTATTCAACCCGGAGTGTACACCGCACCCCCTAGTGATGCTGTGGTGCTTTTTGACGGAACAGACTTTTCGAAATGGAGAAGCGAGCGCGGTCAAGGGGCTGTTCAATGGACCTTAAATCCCGACAAAAGCATGACAGTAAAACCTCGTTCGGGAGGAATAGAAACCATTGAAGAACACGGTTCTGTCCAATTGCATATCGAATGGAAGTCTCCAACCGTCATCAAAGGCGAAGGCCAAGGAAGAGGAAATAGCGGAATTCTTTTTCAGCGACGTTATGAAGTTCAAGTTTTAGACAGCTATCAAAACAGAACCTATTCCAACGGTCAAGCGGGATCTATATACAAACAATACATCCCTTTGGTCAATGCAATGCGTCCGACCGGGGAATGGCAAGTGTATGACATTGTATTTAATGCCCCCGAATTTAATGAGGCAGGTGAAGAAATAAAAGCAGGGAGTTTTACCGTATTTCACAACGGAGTTTTGATTCAAAACGCAGTAGAGCTACAAGGTACTACGGAATACATTGGAAAACCCAAAAAAGGCCGCGATGTCATGCCGGGCTATGGCGGAGGTCAGTCGGGTCATCGTTCGCTCTTGCTGCAAGACCACGGTGACTTGGTCAGTTATCGCAATATTTGGATGAGGAAACTCTAGAGCGTTAGAACCTCTTTTTTGATCCGAACTTAGACTTTTTCTTCTTTTTTTTATCCGAAGAAAAAGTCTTTCCTTTTTTAGTTAACTCTACCGATATTCTACGGTTGTCTAGGTTCAGATTTTCGAATGATTTTAAAACTAAATCGCGGTGTTTTTTGTGGGTAGAAAAGAATGAAAAATTCTTCATCACTTCAACTTGAAACACATCATCCATCCCCAAATTGAGGAAGGATCTTACAAAATCTTTAAGGGTTGTCCATTCGTATTGATCTCGAGAACCGAGGTTGATAAAAAAGCGATCCTTGTCTTCGGGCGCATTGATTTTTCTATCCCCTCTGCGTTCTGTATTTTTTTCTTGATCAAAACTCAAACTTTTAGGATTCAGATCAAAGCTGCGAAACTCCTTCGAAAGCATCAACTCTATAAGTGTCTCTTTGTCAAGACCTTCCAAGCTTTTGTGAGCCTCTGCAAAATAGGGTTGTAAATCGCTTTTTAGTGGGGTCGTTTTGATTTGATCCACCCAATGCTGTACCTTATTTTTAAATATCTCCTCTGCTGAAGGCATTTCGAGTTCCTTCAACTTCGTCTGAAGTTTATTTTCAATCAATTTGATTTTTCTTCGGTCAGACTTGGTAACGAATATAATCGAGGTTCCTAGTTTACCGGCCCTTCCCGTTCTTCCGCTTCTGTGGGTATAGGTTTCGATTTCATCGGGTAGCTGGTAATTGATCACATGAGTAATGTCGTCCACATCAATTCCTCGAGCCGCAACATCAGTAGCGATCAACAATTGAATTTTCTTTTTTCTAAAGGATTGCATCACTGCATCTCGCTGATTTTGACTTAGGTCTCCGTGTAAGGCAGCTGCTTTATGTCCGTCTTGGATCAGTTTTTCTGCTACTTTTTGAGTTTCAATTTTTGTTCTACAGAACACGCATCCAAAAATGGTTGGGTGCATTCCAATTACAGCTCTAAGTGCCGTATAGCGTTCTCTAGCGCCTACTATAAAATAGTGATGGTCTACATTTTTTGTACCCGCATTTTTTGTTCCAACGGTAATCTCCACAGGAGATTTCATGAATTTCTTTGCGATGGTATGTACTTCAGGAGGCATGGTTGCTGAAAACAACCACGAATTTTTTGTGTTGGGTGTATGGGTTAAAATGGATTTGATGTCTTCGTAAAACCCCATATTGAGCATCTCATCTGCTTCATCCAGTACGCAAAAGTGGATGGCGCTTATATCCACAAGTTTTCTGCGGATCATATCTTTCAATCTGCCCGGAGTGGCAACTACTATATGTGCTCCTCGCTTTATTTTCTTGGCCTGTTCTGTAATGTTTGCTCCTCCGTATACAGCCACGATATTGATGGAATTCAATTCTTTGCCGTATTGTTCCATTTCATTCGTAATCTGAAGACAAAGCTCTCGTGTTGGAGACAAGACTAAACCTTGCGTTTTGTTTGTCTTTAAATCGATGTGCTGAAGCATCGGAAAACCAAAGGCCGCAGTTTTTCCGGTACCCGTTTGGGCCAGTGCTACCAGGTCTGTTTTGTCTTGCAGTAATAAAGGAATTACTTTTTCTTGAACCTCCGTAGGAGCTTCGAATCCTAGTTTTTCAACCGCCTTGAGTAAGGACGCGTTAAGTCCTAGGGACTTGAAAGTTGTCATATAGTGATTTCTGTCGGCAAAAGTAAGCTAAATTCAATGGTTCAAGACCCTTTTTGAATTTATTTTGCTGAGTTAGAATACAATAAAACTAAAACCGAACTCCTTTAAAGCGTAAATCCTTCTCTGTACGTCCTTGTTACAAATTGATTTGCTTCCTCGAGGTTGGTGATTTTCATGTTTTCACCGTCCCAGATTAGTTTTTTACGGGCGAAGTAATCCATGCGGCCATTGCTGAGTTCTTTTCTCAACATAAAGCTTCGAATGGCGAGATTCCCCATCAATACGGTTTCAGTCATCGGACCAGCATAATCAAAAGAAGAAGTGAGTGCGCGGTGTTCTTTACTGTTAAATCCAGCTTTACAAGCATCAACCCATTTGCGTTGGTGGCCGTATTCGGGCTCAGCCATTTTTTCGGTTTCCGGGCCAAAGTCTGTCGTACCGTCGTATAGGTAAAGTTTTGGCATGAGGGGTGAACTGTCGTTGATGTTGGTTGAAATAATTCCTTTTTCACCAATGATAAGAACCCCGTTTGCGCTATCAGTTCCTCCGATATCACTATTGGCAGGAATGATTTCAGGATGTGGAGGTCGAATACCTCCGTCACTCCAGGTCATTTGTATTGGTTTTTTGGTTTTTTCTGTCGCTTCAAAATTGATGGTGATCAAAGAAGATGGGGGACAGCCTTCTGGGATATAATCTGCGTTCCACATTTTAGAATATACGCTTCCTACACTACACTCTGCAGCGGTTGGGTATTTTAATCCTAAGGTTCGGAAAGGAATGTCGATCAGGTGACAACCTACATCACCCAGGGCACCTGTTCCGTAATCCCACCAGCCTCTCCAACTGAAGGGGTGCATGTTTGGAGTGTAGGGTTTTTCCTCAGCTGGACCCAACCACAAATCCCAATTGAGTGCATCGGGCTTTAAACTTGGATTAGGCGCAGGCATTTGTACGCCTTGGGGCCATACGGGTCGATTGGTCCATATTTTCACTTCAGATATAGCGCCTATAGCATCTGTATCGATCCAATTTTGAACCATATTGAGCAAAGGGTTAGATCCCCCTTGATTTCCCATTTGGGTTACAACTTTTTGGTCTCTTGCCATTTGGGTAAGCATACGAGCCTCTTTAATGTTGTGTGTCATGGGTTTTTGAACGTAGACATGGATGCCGCGTTGCATGGCAAAAGCCGCAGCCGGACCGTGAACGTGGTCGGGGGTAGAAATAGTGACAGCGTCAATATCTTTTTCCTTGTCCAACATGACTCTGTAATCCGCATATTGTTTTGCTTTTGGAAATTTTTGAACCGTTTTAGAGGCACTTCCAGAAAAATCGACATCACAAAGTGCTGCAACACGCTCTCTTCCTTTTACGGAAGCATTATTGATATCGCTGGCTCCCTTCCCTCCAGACCCAATGGCAGCAAGATTGAGTTGATCACTAGGGGCTAAATAAC
>JALQVM010000073.1 GCA_023263685.1 Flavobacteriaceae bacterium
ATGCGTATAAAGATATTCCTAACCTACTCCAAGAAGTAGCACAAGATCGAGAGGCAGTTAATGTACTCTTATCTAAAGAAGAAACCTATGGGGATATAGCTCCTGTTCGGCTAAACTCTAACGGTGTTTCTGCGTTTGTATCCATTACAAGAGGGTGTGACAATATGTGTACTTTCTGTGTAGTGCCTTTTACTCGAGGTAGAGAACGCTCTAGGGATCCCAAAAGTATTTTAGAAGAGGTTAACGATTTGGCACAAAAGGGCTATAAAGAAATAACCCTACTCGGTCAGAATGTAGACAGTTATCTGTGGTACGGAGGGGGACTCAAAAAAGACTTTGCCAAAGCCACCCCACTTCAGCAAAAAACTGCCTTACGTTTTGATACCCTTCTTGCCTTAGTGGCTGAAGCGCAGCCTGGAATCAGAATTCGATTTTCTACTTCCAATCCTCAAGACATGTCCTTGGACGTATTAAAAGTAATGCAGAAGTACGATAATATTTGTAAATACATTCATCTACCCGTACAATCAGGCAGTAATGCAATCTTGAAAAAAATGAACCGCCAGCATACCCGAGAGGAATATATGGCGCTCATCGATACCATTCGTGAATTAATTCCTGAGTGCGGTATTTCTCATGACATGATTGCTGGATTCCCCTCTGAGACCGAGCAAGATCATCAAGATACATTGGATTTAATGGATTATGTACAATACGATTTTGGTTTTATGTTTGCCTATTCTGAAAGACCGGGGACCTTGGCAGCACGAAAAATTAAAGACGACGTGGCCGATGAAATCAAGAAAAAACGCCTGAGTCAAATCATTGAAAAACAACAATCCCACAGCAAGATTCGCACGCAAGCCTTTCTCGGTCAAACGGTTTGTGTTTTGATCGAAAAAGAATCCAAACGCTCCCAAGCACATTGGAGCGGACGAACCACTCAAAATACGGTTGTTGTATTTCCAAAAAAAGAATTTAACGTAGGGGATTTTGTAGAAGTGAACATTACGGATTGTACCTCTGCCACCTTAATTGGTGAGGCAATAGAACGTTCAAAAAGAGTTTAATTATGGATTCATTGCAAAGTGTCAAACAACGTTTTGGAATTATTGGAAACAATGTAGGCTTAAACAGAGCCTTGGAAAAAAGTCTGCAGGTGGCAGGGACTGATATATCTGTATTAGTCATTGGCGAAAGTGGTGTGGGTAAGGAAAACATTCCTAGAATTATTCACCAATTTTCTCATCGAAAGCACTCCAAATACATCGCAGTGAACTGTGGTGCCATACCAGAAGGAACAATAGATAGCGAACTTTTTGGACATGAAAAAGGAGCTTTTACAGGAGCCACCCAAACCCGAGCCGGGTATTTTGAAGTAGCAGACGGAGGAACCATCTTTCTCGATGAAGTTGGAGAACTCCCCCTGCCTACTCAAGTTCGATTGCTCCGGGTATTGGAAACAGGTGAATTTATTAAAGTAGGTTCTTCCAAGGTGCAAAAAACCAATGCGCGCATCGTAGCTGCTACGAATGTTAACATGATGGAAGCGATTGAAAAAGGGAAGTTTAGAGAAGATTTGTATTACCGACTCAGTACAGTAGAAATAACCCTCCCTCCCCTACGTGAGAGAAAAGAGGATATCGTGCTACTTTTTAGAAAATTTGCTTCAGATTTCGCTCAAAAATACCACATGCCAGCCTTGCAATTGGACGAACATGCGCAAGGCTTATTGACCGAATACCGTTGGAGTGGAAACATACGTCAACTTCGCAACGTGGCTGAACAATTGTCGGTTTTGGAAAAAGAGAGAGAAATAAATGCGGCAACCATCAGAACCTACTTACCCGATAGAGGGAAGCAACTTCCTGCTCTGGTTGGGAAAAAAGAAAAAGAAAGTGATTTTTCATCGGAACGAGAAATTTTGTACAAGGTTCTTTTTGATATGAAAAACGATTTGAACGATCTTAAAAAACTAACTTTAGATCTAATAAACAACGGAACCTCCGAAGGGGCTCAAGAAAAAAATCAAGGCCTGATAGAAAAAATTTACGGAAAAGAGTCCGTCGGTACTTCTGAAAATGAGCATGAGGCCTTACGTTTGGCGGCCTATGAACCAGAAATGCCAGAGCTTACGAAAGCAGATCCATCGGTTGATAAATACGCCTATGCAGAAACCATAGAAGAAGAGGAACCGCTTTCGCTTCAAGCCAAAGAACTGGAGATGATTAAACAGGCACTGATCCGATGCAGCGGCAAACGAAAACTGGCTGCAAAAGAATTAGGTATTTCAGAGCGGACTTTATACAGAAAAATTAAACAATATGATCTGCACGAGGTTGAATCAAACTAAATTGTTCATTTGGGGGATTGCCTTGAGTACCCTCCTATTGCATGGCTGTGGGATTTATTCCTTTACAGGAGCTTCTATTCCTGCAGGGGTAACTACTTTTCAAGTCAACTTTTTTGAAAATCAAGCAGGAAATAGACCCGGCTCTACCGTTGAACCTGGATTAGACAATGAATTTACCAATGCGCTTCAAGATCTTATCATGAATCAAACCAATCTTGACTTGGTAACTGCAGACGGTCAACTCATTTATGAAGGAGAAATTACAGAATACAGCGTTACCCCTATGTCTGCTACCGCAGAGATTAAAGCCGCCCAAAACAGACTGAAAATGTCCGTGGCCTTTCGGTTTGTCAATACAAAATTAGAGGAGGACGACTTTTCCAAGACCTATTCATTTTTTTATGATTTTCCTGCAGAACTACAAGTTTACGATGTTAAAGATGCAGCGCATAAAGAGATTTTTGACCGAATTACACAAGATATTTTTAACGATACCCTCGCAAAATGGTAATGGATACTGCTGCCCATTTGATTTCATTTTTAGAAGCGTTTGATTCCTCTGATCAAACCCATCATAAAATAGTAAATGATCTGGTAGAGCAATACCCTCATTTTTATTTGATCAAACCTTATTTTCTTAAAGGAATAAAAGAAAATGAACCCGAACGCTACGACGAAGTGTTGTCTCATACAGCCATTGCCAGCTTTGATCGACACCTTTTGTATGAGTTTTTAGAAACCCAAAAAAGTACCCCGCTGCATAAGGCAACTGCTGAAAAAAAGGAAGCCTCTGAGCTTACAGAAAAAAGTGAAAAACCTTCCAAAAAGAAGGCGTCTAAAAAAGAAGCAAAACCTGCGCCCTTAAAAACACTTCCAACAGAACGTTCCTTTTCTGATTGGGCCCGATATTTAAACCAAGGGAATGACGCCCGTCCCTCCTCTGAAATAGAAGATAAGTTTGAATTATTCGATCGTTTTTTAGCAAAGAAAAGAAGCGTAAAGCCTTCGAAAGATCAGGTAAGCAATGAGGATTTAAGTGCTAAAAGTTGGGCCTCCAGTGATGAATTAATGACCGAAACACTGGCTAAAGTATTTGTCAAACAGAAAAAGTTTGAGAATGCCCTTCAAGCCTATCAAATTTTGAGTTTGAAATATCCAGAAAAAAATAGTTTCTTTGCAGACCAAATTAAAGAAATCAAAAGATTACAAAAACTGAAAGAATAAACGCATGAGTACATTTTCAATCTTTATCGCCCTTATCATAGTAGTGTGTTTCTTACTCGTTTTAGTTGTTATGGTTCAAAACCCTAAAGGTGGAGGATTGTCCTCCTCTTTTGGTGGAGGTTCACAACAAGTGGGTGGAGTTCAAAAAACATCTGACTTTTTAGATCGAAGTACTTGGATATTAGCCAGTTTGTTGTTGATCTTAATTTTAATCTCCAACGTTACACTTTCACCAGGAACAGTATCAGAAGATTCTAAATTACTTCAAGAAGGAACCCAACAAGCCATTCCTGAAAGTATTCCTGAAAGCCAAGAAGTTATCCCTGAGGAAATCCCTGAAATTCCAGAGATTCCCGCTCCAGATAACAACTAAACTCCTTTTTTTCGGAGCAATTGACTGACATGCTGACATTCCTTGGCACAACTTGTCATACCCATTTCGTATGGCATGATTTCTGAAAATACGAATAACAAATAAAAAATTAATCATGAGTAAAATAAGTATCAAGCCTTTAGCAGATCGTGTTCTTGTAGAACCAGCTGCTGCCGAGACCAAAACTTCTTCTGGAATCTTTATTCCAGACACAGCTAAAGAAAAACCTCAAAAAGGAACTGTAGTCGCTGTCGGAAAAGGAACTAAAGACAATCCCATAACAGTAGCCGTAGGTGATAGTGTATTGTATGGAAAATATGCAGGCACTGAACTTCAGCACGAAGGGAAAGACTACCTGATCATGAAAGAAAGTGATATACTCGCAATTGTTTAAATCCATTAAAATTAAAACACAATGGCAAAAAAAATAGAATTTGATATAGAAGCAAGAGATGGCATCAAACGCGGTGTTGATGCACTTGCAAACGCAGTAAAAGTAACCTTAGGTCCTAAAGGACGAAATGTTATTATAGGAAAAGCCTTTGGTGCTCCCCAAGTAACAAAAGATGGAGTAACAGTAGCCAAAGAAATTGAATTAGAAGATGCCCTAGAAAATATGGGGGCTCAAATGGTTAAAGAAGTTGCTTCTAAAACCAATGATCTAGCAGGTGACGGAACCACTACTGCTACCATTTTAGCGCAAGCGATTGTAAAAGAAGGGTTAAAAAACGTGGCTGCAGGTGCTAATCCCCTTGATCTGAAAAGAGGAATAGACAAAGCTGTAGATGCGATTGTTGCGACCTTAGGAAAACAAGCGGTTGCAGTAGGAGATTCTTCAGAAAAAATCAACCAAGTAGCCAGCATCTCTGCAAATAACGATGCAACCATTGGAGCACTTATTACGGAAGCTTTTGAAAAGGTTGGAAAAGAAGGAGTAATTACCGTTGAGGAAGCCAAAGGAACAGACACTTATGTGGATGTTGTAGAAGGTATGCAATTTGACCGAGGCTACCTTTCTCCCTATTTTGTAACAGATTCTGAAAAAATGGAAGCTGATTTAGAAGCGCCTTACATTCTTTTATACGATAAAAAAATCTCTACCATGAAGGATTTACTTCCTGTTCTAGAGCCCGTGGCCCAAACAGGAAAACCTTTAGTTGTAATCGCAGAGGATGTAGATGGGGAAGCCTTAGCAACTTTGGTTGTAAACAAACTTCGAGGAGCCTTAAAAATTGCTGCGGTAAAAGCACCCGGATTTGGCGATCGAAGAAAAGCCATGCTTGAAGACATTGCCATCCTGACGGGCGGAACTGTCATTTCTGAGGAGCGTGGATTTACTCTTGAAAATACCACAATCGAGATGTTAGGTACCGCTGAAAAAGTAACCATTGACAAAGACAATACAACTGTCGTAAACGGAAACGGTTCTAGTGAGGAAATCCAAGCGAGAGTAAATCAAATCAAAGCTCAGATCGAATCTACTACTTCGGACTACGATAAAGAAAAACTTCAAGAGCGCCTTGCTAAACTATCTGGAGGTGTCGCTGTGCTTTATGTAGGAGCTCCTTCTGAAGTTGAAATGAAAGAAAAGAAAGACCGTGTTGATGATGCACTTCACGCAACCCGTGCCGCAGTAGAAGAAGGAATTGTTGCCGGTGGAGGAGTTGCTCTTTTGAATGCCAAAAAGGTTCTAGAAAAACTCAAAGCAGCTAATGCAGATGAGGCTACTGGAATTCAAATCATCAATAAAGCAGTTGAAGCACCCTTGAGAACGATCGTTGAAAATTCTGGAGGAGAAGGCTCTGTTGTAGTGTCTAAAGTAGACGAAGGAAAAGACAACTTTGGCTATAACGCCAAGGAAGGTACTTATGTGGATATGCTTAAAGAAGGAATTATTGATCCTAAAAAAGTAACCCGTGTAGCGCTTGAAAACGCCGCTTCGGTTTCTGGAATGATACTCACCACAGAATGTGCCCTCATTGACGTCAAAGAAGACGCACCTGCTGGACCCCCTATGGGTGGAGGCGGAATGCCAGGTATGATGTAATGAATTACACTTTATGTAAAAAGGCTGTCCGATCGGACAGCTTTTTTTTTACAATAAATAGTTATACATTTAATTGAACCAAAATCTTATCATATGACAAAAAAAATTTTACTTTCAGGTATTGTAGGAACGGTCGTCTACTATTTACTAGGATGGCTCGTTTACGGTCTTATTCTCACCGACAAGTCTTCAGGTGAAAGTTCCCTAACCTTTATTTTCTTAGGGTGCTTATTTTACGCTTTTACCATAGCTTACATTTATGCTAAACTGGCTCATATTTCAAGTTTGAAAGCGGGTTTTAATGCCGGTGTTGTGATTGGTGTTCTCTTCTCCTTATCCTGGTATTTTTTCATGTATGCAGAATTCAACCTTAGGGAACTTATAGAAGAAGTGATCGTAGGAGGGCTAATGACTGGAATTCTCGGAGGGGTTATCGCCTTTGTAAACAAAAAAATAGGATAAAATCTTCAGGGTAGTTTGTCAAAAACTGCCCTGATTTTTTTCGCTTACTCTTATTTAGCTTCAGAGGTGGGTTACAGTATAAAGTCCAAAATCATGCTGCAGGACATCACAATCATGATTCCATTTTCAATAAGGGTAGCCTCGGTCATAGGAAGTTTTAAAGCGGTACCCAAACAGGCGCATTGAATTGCAGATTTACTCAAAATGGTTTGCAACACACCGAAGGTAGTAATGGAAAGGAGCACTAAAGTTAATCCTAAAGCGAGGGGCAGTTGCCAGTTGAGGAGAAAAGCAATTCCCAGTGCAGTTTCAATAAAAGGATACAGTTTGGCATAAAATATACTTTTCTTTGCTAACGGGTCATAGCGCGCAAAAGAGGGAGCAAAGCCTTGATAGTCCAAGAATTTAAAAAAACTAAACACAATAAAAAACAAGCCCATAAAATAGCGCATGGATTGAGTAAAATCTCCTTGGGTCAGGTGGGTTAAAAAAACCGTTGCCGCAATCAAATAACCAAAAATCAGAAATAGAGGAAACAAGGCTTTTAATTTAGAGTCGGTGGCTTCTGTTATAGCCAAAGCCTTATCCAAATTGGCAGTGACTGTATATTTTACTCCTAAAACCGCTTCAATTTCACTTAAAGCAATTTCCTTTTGTGTTTTAAAAACTGCCTTGCCCGTTTCTAAAGAAACCTCAACCTCGGTAACCCCAGGAATTGAGCTCATTTTTTCTGTAACTCCCTTCCTGCAATTATCGCAGGTCATTCCTTGGATGTATAGTTCTTGCTTCATTTTTTTTAAACAAAAATCTCAAAATAAATTAAGTTTTTAGAGTCTGCTCCGTTAAATGTTAGTTAAACGTAAAGCGTCTTTAGAAATCTAGAACAAATTCCTCAATTTGAGGGATTTAATACTTACTTTTGTGGGCTATGAGAGCTCCCAGCCATACCGTGGTTTTTGAAGAAGTCAAACAAGGGTTAAAAAACGAAAAATTAACTCTTGAACAAGGCTTAAATTTTATCTGCCATTTACTTCAGGAACGAGTAAAGGCGTACGATTGGGTGGGCTTTTATTTTGCTGATTTTGAATCAAAAATGCTTCATCTGAAATCCTTTTCCGGCACCCCCACAGAACACACTTCGATTCCGTTTGGAAAAGGAATTTGTGGTCAAGTAGCTCTATCAAATAAAAATTTTGTAGTCCCAGATGTAACTGCTCAAGACAACTATATTGCCTGTAGTCTGGATGTGCGTGCTGAATTGGTAGTCCCTCTTTTTTTAGAGGGTCAAAATATTGGACAAATTGACATTGACTCCAAAAGCCCTGACCCTTTTTCTAAAGAAGACGAAACCTTTCTTGAAGCAATCTGCGAACTGGTAGCATCAACCTATGGGAACTCACTAAAACAACTTTAAGTAATGAATCAAAAGAAAATAAAAACCGCCTTAATATCTGTCTTTGATAAAACCGGATTAGAACCTTTAATCAATCTTTTGGTAAGCCAAGGGGTGGAGCTGTATTCAACCGGAGGAACCGAAACGTTTATTCGCGACCTAGGACACGAGGTGAATGCCGTAGAAGAATTAACCGGCTATCCTTCCATACTCGGGGGGCGAGTAAAAACTTTACATCCCAAAGTATTTGGCGGAATTCTCAACCGCAGTGCCCTAGCAAGTGATCAAAAAGAGTTAGACACCTACCAAATTCCATCCCTAGATCTCATTGTGGTAGACCTGTATCCATTTGAAAAAACGGTAGCCGACAATGCTACTGAAAGTGAAATCATTGAAAAAATTGACATCGGGGGGATCGCTTTAATTCGTGCAGCTGCAAAAAACTTTACCGATGTATTTTGTATTTCAAATAAGGAGGATTACGCTTCTTTTATTGAAATTTTTAAAGCATTTGATGGTGCACCAGACATGGAGACACGTAAAGAATTTGCCGTAAAGGCCTTTCATACGTCCTCTCATTATGACACCGCTATTTTCAATCATTTTGATACTAAAAACGACCGCTTAAAACTTAGTGTGGGAGCGTCTCAAATTTTACGCTACGGGGAAAACCCCCATCAAAAAGGGCGCTTTTTTGGAGTACTTGAGGATTTTTTAGAACAAGTACACGGTAAAGCTATCTCTTACAACAACCTGTTGGATATTGATGCAGCTGTAAATTTAATGTTAGAGTTTTACGATGGCAAACCCGCTTTTGGTATTTTAAAACACAACAATGCCTGTGGTTTTGCAGTTCGAGAACAGCTTTCTGAAGCTTATGCAGATGCCCTTGCAGCAGATCCCGTATCTGCCTTTGGAGGTGTTTTGATTTCGAACAAACCTATGGATTTGCAAACCGCTCAAGCCGTTCATGAATTGTTCTGTGAAGTGGTCATTGCACCTGGGTATGATCATGAAGCACTTGAACTACTAAAACAAAAGAAAAATCGAATTCTACTCATTCAAAAAGAGGCCTCTTTGTCAAGCGAAACCCTAAGGACCTGTTTAAACGGTTATTTGGTTCAAGATAAAGACACGAAAACAGACCAAAAAGAAGAGTTGGAAACCGTTACCCAAGTAGGACCAACTGCTTCTGAAATTGACGATTTAATCTTTGCTTCAAAAATTTGCAAACACACCAAGTCCAATACGATCATTTTAGCCAAAAATCAACAGCTACTCGCATCGGGTACGGGACAAACTTCAAGAGTCGATGCCTTACATCAATCCATTAATAAAGCCAAAAGTTTTGGCTTTCAATTGGAAGGGGCCGTCATGGCAAGTGATGCCTTTTTCCCTTTCCCAGACTGTGTAGAAATTGCTGATAAAGAGGGGATCAAAGCCGTAATCCAACCCGGAGGATCAATTAAAGATAAAGACTCTATTGCCTATTGCGACGAACATAAAATGGCAATGGTTTTCACAGGAATACGTCACTTTAAACATTAATTCATAATTTTATAAAATACATTAGGGACAAATGGGATTTTTTACAGACGAAATTGCAATTGATTTAGGTACGGCCAACACCCTTATCATTCACAACGACAAAGTAGTTGTGAACAGCCCTTCCATAGTCGCAATAGACAGAAGAACCAATAAAGTAATTGCCATTGGCCAAGAAGCCA